>PMYJ01000184.1 GCA_003170875.1 Candidatus Dormiibacterota bacterium
TTGGTGTCCTGGTACTCGTCCACCATCACGTGGTCGATGGCCCCGGCCACCGCCTCGCGGACGTCCGCGTGTTCGCGCAGCAGCCGCTCGGCGTAGAGGATGGTGTCGTCGTGGTCGAGGACGGCCCGCTCCATGAAGGTCGCCTCCAGACGCCGGTAGACCTCCGCGCACTCGCGGTGCCGGGTCAGCAGCTCGCGCTCCAGGCTGGCCTCGGCCCCGGCGAGGCGGGATTCGGCCCAGTCCGCGTAGTCCTCGGGGGAGACCAGCTCCTGCTTGGCCTTCTCGATCACGTCGAGGATGGCGTCGACGAGGTCGTGGGAGCGCAGCGGGTTGTAGAGAGTCGTCGGCCGCAGCTCGCCGAGGATGCCGTCGACCACCAGCCACCGCTCCGCCTCGTCGGCGATCCGGAACGCCGGCGAGATCCCGAGCCGCCAGCCCCAGTGGCGCAGCACCCGCTGGGCGAAGGAGTGGTAGTTGAGGAGGGGCGGGTCCCCCTCGAAGGGGCCGTGGGCGCGTTCCACCCGGTCGCGCATCTCGGTCGCGGCCTTGCGGGTGTAGGTGAGCACCAGCAGGCGCTCGGCGGGCGTGCCCTCGCGGATCAGGCGGAGGAAGCGCTCGACGATGACCCGGGTCTTGCCCGAGCCGGGGCCCGCCAGCACCAGGCACGGCCCCTCGCCGTGCTCGACGGCGCGCAACTGCGCCTCGTCCAGCTCCACGGGAGCGCCACCGGCCGCCTCCAGTGGGAAATCGAGCATCCGCCGATGATACCTGATGCTTCGTACATCTGTTTGCAGGCGCCAGCCCTCTAGCCGGAACGCCTGCTAGAGTGGTGCCTCCGTTCGGCCAGGGCTGGAGCCCGCGGCGAGCGCGGCGGCCGGGCCGCCGTGCCACCCGTCCCCTCGGTGGACGAGCGGTGTCCGCATCAGTCAGGCCGCCGGTGGCGGCGCCGAGGAGGTGATCCCCCAACCGTGTCGGAGGTCAAGGTCCGCGAAGGCGAGACCTTCGAGAGCGCGCTTCGTCGTTTCAACAAGAAGATCAAGCAGAACGGCATCCTCTCGGAGGTCCGGCGCCGCGAGCACTACGAGAAGCCCTCGGTCCGCCGCAAGCGCAAGATGGTGGCCGCCCGGAAGCGCCGGGCGAAAGCCGGCTGACGCCGTCATCACCACCTTTCGGGCTCGCCAATGGCGAGCCCCTTTCTTTCTGCGCCACCATGAGTTCCCCATGCGGGTGACCATCCACCGCTCGTCCACCCTCGACGCCGTGAGCCTGGCGCTGGTCCGCGACGGCGGGCTCGCCCCCCTGCTCCGCAGCAGCGGAGACCTCCTCGGCGTGCCCGCCCGCGCCGGTCTGGCGGTGCGGCTCACCGACGACGAGGAGCTGCACCGGCTCAACCGGGATCACGCCGGGGTGGACGTCGCCACCGACGTCCTCGCCTTTCCGGGCGACGGGCGCGCATGGGTGGGCGATGTCGCGATCTCGGTCGAGAGGGCGCGCGCCCAGAACCCCGCGTGCCCCGCCGGCGAGCTTCGCCTGCTCGCCGTCCACGGCCTGCTCCACTGCCTCGGCCACGACCATGACGGCGCGGAGCGGGCGGCGGCGATGACCGCCCAGACCCGGAGGCTGCTCCCCGGGCAGGACGTGCCCGACCTCGCACCGCATTGATGCCGCGAGAACCATGGCGACCCTGATCATCGGCCTGGGCAATCCGGGGGGCGAGTACGCCCACACCCGGCATAACTGCGGGTGGATGGTCCTCGACGGGCTGGAGGGCCGGGGCCGGTTCGCCCGGGCCCGGCGGGAGGGCCCCGCCAAGGTGCGGGCCGGCAGCATCGACGGATTCGACGTCGTTCTCGCCCGTCCCACCACCTATATGAACCTGAGCGGGCGGGCCGGCACTCACCTGGTCCGCGTCCTCGGCGTCCCGACCTCCGAAGTGGTCGTGGTCCACGACGACGTCGACCTCCCCTTCGGCCGCCTCCGTCTCCGCCGGGGCGGCTCGGCCGGAGGCAATCGAGGCGTGCGCTCGCTCATCGAGTCGTGGCAGACGCCGGACTTCATCCGGGTCCGGGTCGGGATCGGCCGGCCCGCCGCCGGCGAGGACACCGTCGACCACGTCCTGGATCCCTTCACCCTCGCGGAGCGGCAGGCGCTGCCGGCCATCCTCGACCGCGCCGCCGACGCGGTGGCCGCCATCGTGCGCGAGGGCCTGGAGCGGGCCATGAACGAGTACAACCGTCCGCTCCCGCCCGGGCCGGACGGTGCGGAGGGGCCGGCACCCGGTGATTGAGCCACCTGCCGGCGGCGCTCCCACGCTGGCCTCCCGCCTGGACGCCGTCGCCCCCCTGGCTGCGCTCGCCAACGGCTCCCTGCGCGTCCTCGGCGGGGTTCCCGCGGCCGCCGTCGGGCTGATCGCCTGGTGGGCCCGCCGGCGCGCCTCCGGGCACGTCCTGGTGATCGCCACCGACCCGGAGACCGTTTACGCCGACGCTCGCCTCTGGGGTGGCGAGGCGCGGCTGGGCCTCTGGCCGGCGGCGGACACCCCCGGATTCGACCGCATCCCCCCGTCCGAGGAGGTGATCCGCCGCCGGATCGCCACCCTCGCCCTGCTCCGTGACGGCGAACCGGCCCTGGTGGTCGCCTCCCCGGCCGGGCTGCTCCGCCCCACCCTCCCCGTCGGCGCGCTCGACGGTACCGGCGAGCTGGGCCGAGGCACCCGGATCGGCCGTGACGCGCTCATCGAGCGCCTCGTCCGCCTCGGGTACCGGCGGGTGACGGCGGTGACCTCTCCCGGCGAGATGGCCGTGCGCGGCGGCATCGTCGATGTCTTTGGCCTGGATCGGGGGCGCCCCTGGCGAGCGGAGTGGTTCGGCGACGAGGTCGACGAGATCCGGGCCTTCGACGTCGATACCCAGACCTCGGTCGCCCGCCTGGAGAGGGTGCGGCTGCTGCCCGCCCGCGAGCTCGACCTGAGCCCCCCAGCGGTCCGCCGGGCCCAGGCTGCCGTCGCCGGCCTCGACATCGCCAGCTGCCGGCCGGAGGTCCGCGAGCAGTGGCAGCAGGACCTCGGCCAACTGGAGCTGGGCGTCTACGACGACGGCGTCGACCTCTTCGCCCCCTATCTCAACCAGGGCTCCAGCCTCTTTGACCACCTGGGGAAGGGGGCGCTGGTGCTGGTCGCCGGCGGAGTGGAACGGGCCCGGCGCGCGGCCGTCCGGCACCTCGAGGAGATCGAAGGCCTCCGTGAGCAGGAGGAGGCGCGGGGCGAGCTCCCCGCCGGTGCCCGCAGCGGCCTGCTCGAGGTGGGCGTCCTCGACGCCAATCTTGCCCGCGCCGTCGACCTGGTGCCCGGCGACACCGAGGGCACGGCGGGCGCTGCTGCGGCCGACCTCGGCTGGCGGGGCGCGGAACCCTACGCCGGCCGCTGGGACGCCTTCGCCGCGGCCCTCGGCCAGGAGCTGGCGGGGGGCGGCTGCTGCGTGGTCGTCTCGCGGCAGGAGGGGAGGGTCCAGGAGCTGACCGGCGACTCCGGGCTGGTGCCCACGATGGTCGACGACCCCGATGCCGCCACCCTCCCGGCCGCAGCCGGGGCGCTGCTCGTAGCCGCCGGCGAGGTGTCCTCGGGTTTTCGGATGCCCGGGCTGGGGATCGCCGTCTTCAGCGACCACGAGCTCTTCGGTGCCGTGAAGCGGCGCGGCTCCCCGCTAGCCCGCGGGGCGCGGCGCGCGGAGTCAACCTCTGCCCGAGGCGCCCGCCGGGCGGCCGCGGGGCGGGCGGCGGCACCGGGTTTCGTCCTCGAGTTCGCCCCCGGTGATCTCGTCGTCCACCGCGACCATGGCGTCGCCCGCTTCATCGAGATGCGCCGCGTCTCCGAGCAAGGGACCTCCGCGACCGGCGGACCGGCAGCCAGCGCCGACCGCGGCCCGGCAGCCGGAGCGGCCGAGAGCCCGGCGAGCGCCACCGAGCAGGAGTACATGCTCCTGGAGTACGCGGACGGCGACCGCCTCTTCGTCCCGGTCCAGCACCTGGACCGCATCGACCGCTATGTGGGGGGCTCCGACGCCCATCCCGCGCTCTCCCGCCTCGGCACCGGCGAGTGGGAGCGGACCAAGCGACGGGTGCGCGAGCGCACCGAGGCCGTCGCCCGCGAGCTGCTCAACCTCTACTCCCGCCGCGAGGCCGCATCCGGCCACGCCTTCTCCGTCGACTCCGACTGGCAGCGCGAGCTGGAGGGCTCCTTCCCGTTCGAGGAGACACCGGACCAGATGCTGGTGCTCGACGACATCAAGCGCGACATGGAGGCGTCCAGACCGATGGACCGGGTGGTCTGCGGCGACGTGGGATTCGGCAAGACCGAGCTCGCCCTGCGGGCGGCGTTCAAGGCGGTGGCCGAGGGACGCCAGGCGGCCGTGCTGGTGCCCACCACGGTGCTCTGCCAGCAACACTTCCTGACCTTCTCGGAGCGCCTCCGTCCCTTCCCGGTCATCGTTCATCAGCTCTCACGCTTCTGCACCGAGGAGGAGCAGCGCGCGACCCTCCTCGGACTCAAGGCGGGGACCGTCGATATCGTGGTCGGCACCCACCGCCTGCTCCAGCGCGACGTCGAGTTTCGCAACCTCGGTCTCGTCATCATCGACGAGGAGCAGCGCTTCGGCGTTCTCCAGAAGGAGCGCTTCAAGGAGCTGCGCGTCGCCGTCGATGTGCTCTCGCTCTCCGCGACCCCGATACCGCGCACGCTGCACATGGCCCTCGCCGGCATCCGCGACCTCTCGGTCATCCAGACGCCTCCTGAGGAGCGCCAGCCGATCAAGACCTACGTCACCGCTCGCGAGGGTTCGCTCGTCCGCGAGGTGCTCACGCGTGAATTGGCGCGGGGCGGCCAGGTCTTCTTCGTTCACAACCGCGTGCAGTCCATCGACAGAGAGGCTCAATGGCTGCGTGAGCTGGTGCCCGAGGCGCGCGTCGCCGTCGCCCACGGGCAGATGCACGAGGACCTGCTGGCATCGGTGATGCGCTCTTTCGTGGAGGGCGAGGTCGACGTGCTCGCCTGCACGACCATCATCGAGTCGGGGCTCGACATCCCCAACGCCAACACCATCGTCATCGATGACGCCCACCGGCTGGGGCTGGCCCAGCTCTACCAGCTGAGGGGGCGGGTGGGCCGCGCCGGGCAGCGCGCCTATGCGTATCTCCTCTACCCGCCGGAGCGCACCCTCAGCGAGCGCGCCGACAAGCGCCTCGACGTCATCGGGGAGCTGCAGGACCTGGGGGCGGGATTCAAGCTGGCGATGCGTGACCTGGAGATCCGCGGCGCCGGCAACCTGCTCGGAGAGGAGCAGCACGGCGAGATCGCGGCGGTCGGCCTCGAGATGTACAACCGGCTGCTGGAGCAGGCGGTGCGCTCGTTGCAGGGCAGGCCGATGGCGGAGCTGCCGGCCCAGGTGACGGTCTCGCTTCCTCAGGCAGCGTTCCTGCCCCCCGGCTACATCGCCGAGGAGCAGCTCCGGCTGCGCTGCTACCAGGACCTTGCCGCCTGCGTGACCGAATCCGAGCTGGAACGGAGGGCGCGGGGGCTCGCCGACCGCTTCGGGCCGATGCCGCCGGAGGCCGAGGCGCTCGTCTTCTCGCTGCGGGTCCGGCTGCTCGCCGTCGCCGCCGGGGCGCAGGCGGTCGAGACCTGGCGCGGCGAGGCGGGTCCCCGCCTCGCCCCCGGGGTCGCCGGTGCGCGCAGCGTATCGGGGCGGATAGGTGCGGTGATCCAGCTCCCCTCGGGCCATGGGCTCGACCTCGAGGTGGTGGCACGCCAGTTCCGGGCGTTCGTCGAGACCTCGCCGACCCGCATCTACTGCCTCCCGCCGCCGGGGCGGTCACCCGACGCGGAATGGGACGATGTGCTCCTGCGGGTGCTGCGGGAGTTGGGCCGGCTGACCCGGGCCCGCCAGCCCGTGCCCGCATGACCAGGGGACGATCGACGGTGATGGGATCCACGGCGACGGATGGAGGGGGCCACCCCGATGCTCCCCCGGTCCACGAAGGAGGTTGCGATGCGTGAGGAGGCGGCGCAGTCGCTGCGCGAGCTCAATGAGGTCGTCGAACGGCTGCGGGCGCCCGGCGGGTGCCCCTGGGACCGCGCGCAGACCCATCGATCCCTCCGCCCGTACCTCCTCGAGGAGACCTACGAGACCCTGGAAGCGATTGATTCGCAGGGAACGGCCACCCTCCGCGAGGAGCTGGGCGACCTCCTCCTTCAGGTGCTGATGCACTCCGCCATCGCCGCCGAGCGCCCCGACGGCTTCGACATCGGGGACGTCGCCGAGACCACCCGGGCAAAGATGGTCCACCGCCACCCTCACGTCTTCGCCAGCACCACGGTCGCCGGCGCGGAGGAGGTGGTCGTCAACTGGGAGAAGCTGAAGCGCAGTGAGAAGCGGGAGCGCCTCTCCCTCCTGGAGGGCGTCCCCCACGCCCTGCCCGCGCTCGCCTTCGCGCAGGGGGTGCAGAAGCGGCCCGCCCGGGTCGGCTTCGACGAGACCCCGACGGTCGCCGCCGCCCTGGCCTGGGTCCGGGACGGTGTCGACACGCTTGCCCGTCTGGCCGCCGGCGCTCCGGCCCGGGCTGAGCGAGGGGCGGACTGGTCGCCGGCCCGCGCCGATACCGCGAGCGGGGAGGGGCTCGGCGAGGTGGAGGGGTCAGAGCCCGCCGCGGGCACCGTCGCCGGCCACGCGCCGCCTCCGCCGCCGGCAAGCCGCGACCTCGAGGCGGCGATGGGCGAGCTGCTCTACGCGGCGGTCGCCCTGGCCCGCCAGCTCCGGGTCAATCCCGAGGACGCCCTCCGCGCGCGGGCCGTCAGCTTCGCCGACCGCTTCCGGGCGCTCGAGACCACGGCGCGTTCCGACGGCGCCGACCTCCACGATCTCAGCCCCGAGGAGTGGCGCCGGCGCTGGGAGGCGACGGTCTAGGCGTTTCCAGGAAAGGCGGAGCCGCGGGGGTGGTGCTTCGCTGCGGCCCGGTCGTCAGGCCGGCCTGACCCGCGCTCCGCGTCCTCCGAGAAAGCCGGAGCCGCGGGGGTGGTGCTTCGCTGCGGCCCGGCCGTCCGAGCGCCTTGACCGGCGCTCGACGTCCTCTGCTCGGCGGCGTTGCAACCGCCGCCTGCGCAGAGCCTTCGCTGCGCACGCACCCCCGCGTCTCCTCCTCGGTGTCGACCAATCGTGGAAGCGCCATGGGGACGGCGTCAGCCGGGGTCACGGAACTCCCGGTGGCGACGTATCTATCGGGTGGGCACATCTCAGGATCCGGCTCCGAGGCACCTCCGGCTGCGGAGCATGGGCAGCGCTATCGCAGTCACCGTCATGGTCGCGGCTCTGGCGGTGATCTTCGCGGTCGTGCTCGGCCAGCATGGGGCGCCGTCTCCCGGCCCGCCGGCTTCGTCCCCGCCAGTGGCTGACCGCCTCGCGAGCACGCCCGCCGCAGTCCCCTGGGCGGCACTCGCAACTCCCAGCCCGACGCTGACCCCCACCGCGGCGGTCCCGGTCCCCGCGTGCACCGTGGACGACGTCAGCGCGTCGCCGCTGACCTGGGAAGCAGTCGGGGCCGGCTCCCTTTATCTCTCGGGTTCAATCTCCCTGAGATCGAGTGCTCCCTGCTCCCTGCCCAGCAACCCGTCTGCCACGCTCTTCGACGCGAGCGGGGATCCGGTGTCCTTCGCGGGGGTGGCGGGCCCTCCCAGCGTTCCGGTGACGCTGAGCCCGGCCGGCGGACCCCCGACCGTCCTGCTTCAGATCGGTGACCATACCCCCTTCCCGGTGCCGGCGACCGTCTCCATGACCCTGGGCGATGGGGATCGGCTGACCCTGCAGATCGCGCTGTCGAGCGTCGACACTCCGTCGCCCGGCACCGGGCCGGGGCCTGCGCCAGAGGCCATGTTCGGGCTCGGCATCAGCGTGCCCGGTGCCGCCGCACCCATGCCGGCCGCCTCCGGCCTCGACTTGATCGGCGTCTCGCTGACCGGTGACGGCGCGGCGGCGATGCCTGGTGAGTCGTACGACTACACCGTGACCCTCACCAGCGACGGCACCACGACGGTGGCCTTCGCCCCCTGTCCCACCTATGGCGAGGGCCTCACGGGGTCGAGCAGCCTCGCAACCTACCAGCTCAACTGCGCGGCCGCATCGCCGATCCCGCCGGGTGGATCCGAGACCTTCGAGATGCAGCTCCCGATCGCGGAGTCGACCGCCCCCGGGCAGTGGGATCTGACCTGGGGCATCCAGGGCGGTTCGATCGACGGCAACCTCTCGGTCACGGTCTCCTAGCTCGACCGCCCGGCCCTGACGACGAGTATTCGCAGACCCGTTGCGGTTTTGGGGAGGTCGTAGCAGACTACGGGTCCCGCGGCCAATCCCGCCCACGTCCCCCCAAGGCCCGCAATGAACGTCCCTGGTCCTCAGCGACCCCGCCCTTTCACGGCGCGACGGATCCTCGCACTGGTCGTGGCCGTGGCCTGCGGCTGGGTCGCCTACGCGCTCTACGGTGCGGCCGCCACGGACCACGCCGCCCAGGCCCGGGTGACCCAGCTCCAGGAGGCCAACGCCGCCCTCCAGGCCCAGATCTCGCAGCGCGCCCAGGAGGTCACCGAGGCCCAGAGCTCGGCGTGGCTGGAGGATCAGGCGCGCAAGCTCGGCTACCACCTCCCCGGTGAGAAGGTGTACGTCCTCGATCCGGGCGCCAAGTCGGCGCCCGCCTCCGGTGGCCTCAACGCCCCGCCTCCCACCTTCAGCCCCACCCCGGTCC
>PMYJ01000031.1 GCA_003170875.1 Candidatus Dormiibacterota bacterium
CGCCCCCGGGCCGCTCCACGTCGGCCAGCTACTCGAGATCCCGGACCCCTCGCGCAGCCTGCCCTCCTACGTCGCGGGCAGCCAGGACCTCGACACCTGCACCGTGACCGCGGGCGAGACGCTCTGGACCATCTCCCGGCGTTACGGCGTCGACCCGACCGCCCTGGCCCGCGCCAACGGGCTGAATGTCAACGCCCTGCTCCCGGCCGGCGCCCAGATCCAGGTCCCCGGCCGCCTGGTCCGGGTCAACGCCCTGCTCACCCACGTCGGCCAGCAGGCCGAGGTGCAGCCGGGACTGGTGAAGGCGGTGGCGTGGATGGAGTCGGGCTGGCGGCAGGACCTGGCGTCACCCACCGGTGCGGTGGGCCTGATGCAGATCGAGCCGTACACCGGCGAGTGGGTCTCGCAGTTCCTGGCCCACCGGGCCCTCAACCTGCGCACCGCCGAGGACAACGTGACCGCCGGGACCCTCCTGATCGGCCACCTCATCTGGATGCACGGGGGCGACACCGGCCAGGCGCTCGCCGCCTACTACCAGGGCGACACCAGCATCGCCGAGCACGGGCTCTTCCTCGACACCCAGCAGTACCAGCGCGCGGTCCTCGACCTGATGGCGTCGGAGTAGCTGGTCGGGGCAACTGGTGGCGATCCCGTGGCCTCCGGCCCCGAGGTACCTCCAGGCGTCGACGGCTGGACGGGTGGTCAACTTCAGGCGGGCGACCTGACGCACCGATCCCTCCAAGGGCGGCGGGATCGAGCTCAGGTGCCGGCGGGGCACGCAACGCTCCGACGCCCGCCACCCCCTTTTTCCACAGGGTTGTGCACAGATCCCACAAGCTTGGCCACCCGACCTGGCGATGGGCCTGAAAGTCCCTCGCAACCGGAGGCCTATCGTCCCGGAGCAGGGAATCGGGGACTGATGACTCCTCAAGCGAAGGCTGAAAAGGGCACCCGGGGGCGGATTTGTACAGCTGACCTGTTGACACTATGAAGTGCAGCGCGTATATCAGGTCCCAATCATCCAGGCGGCCGGGGGAGAAGCCACGGTCACCTATTCCCTGCGGAGGGGGTGTCTCATGCCCAACCGGAGTCAATTCACGACCTTGCTGGCGCTGCTCGCCCTGGGGGCCGCCGCCTGCGGCACCAGCAGCACATCCAGCAGCGGCCAGGCGTCCGGATGCACCGGCACCGTGACCGTCGCCACCGAGTTGCCGGTAAGCGGCAATGACGCCTCCGACGGAGTGCCGACCCAGAATGGCGCGGTCCTTGCCGTCGACCAGGCGAACGCCAACCACACGCTGAATGGCTGCACGCTGACCGTGATCAGCAAGGACGACACCAGCGCCGCGACGGGTGCTCACGACCCCACCCAGGGCGCCTCGAACATGACCGCGCTCACTGGCAACCAGGCTGTCGTCGGGGTGGTGGGGGCCTTCAACTCCAACGTCTGCGAGGCGGAGCAGACGATCGCCAATGATGCCGACCTGGTCATGATCAGCCCATCCTGCACCAACCCGGGATTGACGATTCCCGGCTCCAGCTCGAGCATCGACACGAGCAGCCTGCGGCCGACGGGCAAGATCACCTTCTTCCGGGTCTGCACCACCGACATCGGCCAGGGGGCGGGACTCGCCCAGGTGGCGACCAAGACGCTGAAGGACACCAAGGCGTACGTCTTCGATGACCAGGAGACCTACGGCCAGGGCCTGGCCGCCACCTTCAAGACGGACTTCGTCGCCGATGGCGGCACGGTGGTCGGCACCGCCAGCCTCCCCGGCAGCACCACCGACTTCACCAGCGAGCTGACTCAGGCCAAGAGTGACGGCGCCACCCTCATCTTCTTCGGCGGCACCTCGTCGAACGGCGGCGGCATCATCCGCAAGCAGATGGGCGACATCGGCCTTGGCAGCGTCGACTTCCTGGGTGGCGACGGCATCCAGGACACCCAGTTCTTCACCGAGGCCGGAACCGCCGGAGACGGCGCGTACAGCACCGTGGCCGCCCCCAACCCGGCGGACCTCTCCAGCGCGACCGCCTTTGTCAGCGCCTACAAGGCCAAGTTCGGGAGCGCCCCCGGCGCCTACTCGGCCAACGCCTACGACGCCATGAACATCATCATCCAGGCGATCAAGAAGGCCATCCAATCCAACGGTGGCAAGCTGCCGACGAGCCCATCCACCTTCCGCGAGGCGGTCCGGGCCAACGTTGCCTCCATCCACTACAGCGGGGCGATCGGCACGACCAGCTTCGACAGCAACGGTGACACGACCAACAAGCTGCTGACCCTGTGGAAGGGCAGCGGCGGCCAGTGGACCTATGTCTCCACGCTCACAGTCTCGAGCTGAAGCAGACGCAGAGTCGCGCTGAGTGCGGGGGGAGGCGACGCCTCCCCCCGCTTCCCGACTGAGAGGAGAGGCAGATGAGCGCAGCGACCGGGTCTGCGGTGCGCGGCCGCAGACCCGCGCCAAGGGTACGGCGGCGGCTTCGCCTGGGGATGAGCCAGGGCCAGTTCCTCGGCGTCCTCACCGCCGTCTTCCTGATACTCCTGCTCCTCATGGTCGTCCAGGACGGTGCCGCCACCGCCGGCAACGAAGTGTGGCGTGGCCTGGTCCTGGGCGCCATCTACGCGCTCATCGCCGTGGGCTACACCCTGGTCTACGGCATCATCGAGCTGATCAACTTCGCCCACGGTGACGTCTTCACCATGAGCGCCTTCTACTCAGTGTTCCTGGCGGGCATCCCGGGCGTGCAGGAGGGCTTCTTCAAGCGGTTCCTCGGCTTCGACATCAATCACCTCGCCAGCTCCGGCCCCGGCGGCTTGATCCTCGCCCTGCTCATCATCTTCCCCATCGCCATGACCCTAGCCGGGCTCACGGGTGTGGTCATCGAGCGGGTCGCCTACCGCCGGCTGCGCGACGCTCCGCGGCTGGCGCCGCTGATCACCGCCGTCGGGGTCTCCTTCCTCCTCGAAGGGATCATGTTTGCCTTCTTCGTCCCCCCAGCCCCGCCCGGCCAGCCCGGACTGGGCACTCCGGGGGCGGCCTATCCCACGGGTGAGGATGGCTGGATCCCGACCACCCACGTCCTCTTGAACATCGGCGGCAGCCACGGCGTGGTCATCGGCGCCAACGACACCATGGTCATCGTCATCGCGCTGGTGGCGATGTTCGCGCTCGCCGGGTTCATCCGTTACAGCCGGACCGGCAAGGCGATGCGGGCGTCGGCCCAGAACCGGGACGCTGCTCAGCTCTGCGGCATCAACATCAACCGGACCATCTCCGCCACCTTCTTCCTCGGCTCAGCCCTCGCCGCGGTCGGCGGCGTCGTCTACGCGATGCACTACCACACCATCACCTGGAACCAGGGCTACCAATTCGGCCTCATCGCCTTCACCGCAGCGGTCTTGGGCGGCATCGGCAACATCGTCGGCGCCGGCATCGGCGGCTTCCTGATCGGGCTGGTCGAGGCCTTCACGGTGACCCTCATCCCCAACGGGGGGTCATGGGCCCTTATCGTCGTATTCGCAGTCCTCATCCTGGTGCTCACGCTCCAACCCACCGGGCTGCTGGGAATGAGAGTGCCCGACCGTGCCTGATCCGACCGCCCCCGAGGGAGCGACGAAGGATCGCGCCCAAGGTCCCGTTGACGGAGCGCTGGCCGCCACCTTCGACGGGTCAGCGCTCGACGTCGAGCCCGGCAACCTGGCCGCGAGCGTGCCCGAGGCCATCGACGAGTTGCCGGGCGAGCCGGGGATCCCCCTCACCGCCACCCAGGCCGGGAGCGGGGAGGGGGCCGGCTTCACCTGGATGCTCGCCTGCGTCGCCCTGGTGCTGCTCATCGCGGGTTGGCTGCTCCCCTGGTACGTCGAGCCGACCGCCAATGGCGTCGGCTACAGCGCCCAGGATGCGCTGACTCAGACACTCTCTCTCACCATCGAGGGGGTGGGCAGCCTGTTGGTGGTGATCCTCGGGCTCTGCCTGATCGGCCTGCTGGTCGGCTTCCTCAACGACCTGTGGGCCCGGTTCCTCGGCCGGGGGACGCCGTTTCGCTACTCGAGAGCCCGAGTCGCCCTGGCCCTGGCCGGATCACTGTGCACCCTTTTGATCGCCGGGATCATGGGCGTCCCCGGGGCCCCTGCGCTTTTCGGCCCCATCGACAGCAACGCGGTCGCCGACGGCGCGGTCTGGATGACGCTCACCGGGTTCATGGTCGCCGCCTTCGCCTATGGGCTTCCCGGTCCCTGGCTGATCGGCCTTGCCGGCGCCGTGCTCGGGCTGGTGAGCTGGTCGCAGCCCTGGTACGTGGCCACCGGCATCGGCGCCAAGCTCACACCATCCGCATCGCAGCAGCTTCTGAACCCCTCGAGTGCCGGGGCCGGCGACATCCTCCTGCTGCTGGTCGCCCTCGGGGTGGTCGTGGCGGTCGCGGGGCTCGCCGCCGACGCCGTGGCGTCGCTTCGAGGGGTAACCACACCGGTGCTGGCGCGAGTGCGCTCGGTCGTCCTCTTCGTCGGCGCTGCAGCGGCGGTCCTGGTGCTCATCCTCGTTTCCGGCCTTCACAGCTCCTCCCCGTTCGGTCCCCTCCACTTCCAGAGCTCGCCCCGCGACCCGCTCAATACCTATGCCGGCAACCCGGCCTGGATGGGAGTGCTGGGGCTGGTGCTCGCCGGCATCGCCGCCCGCTTCCCTAGGATGCTGCTCCGCCGGACCGTGGTGCTGGCAGTCCTCGCCTTCGCCATCGGCGGCGCCTTCCCGGCGATCTTCAACCAAGCCGACGACTTCGTCGCCTGGGGGGCGCGCTTCGCCGTCATCTACGTCCTGCTCGCCCTCGGGCTCAACGTGGTGGTGGGCTTCGCCGGCCTCCTGGATCTCGGCTACGCCGCCTTCTTCGCGATCGGCGCCTACACCACGGCGATCCTCGCCGGGCCGCGCTTCGGCCTGCACCTCCCGTTCTTCCTGCTCATCTTCATAGGGGCGGCGATGGCCTTCACCTTCGGCGCCATCCTGGGCGCGCCCACGCTCCGGCTGCGCGGCGACTACCTGGCCATCGTCACGCTGGGCTTCGGCGAGATCGTGCCCAACCTGGCCACCAACAACATCTTCACGGCGACCGGCGGCCCCAATGGCGACGAGGCCTACCCCGCCTCGCTGTTCGGGAACAACTTCGGCCCCCTGGGCGCCCTTCCCCAGAACACCAAGTTCTACTTCTGGGCGCTCCTGGCCCTGGTGGCGCTGGTCATCTGGCTGCTACGCAACGTAGAGCACTCGCGATTAGGGAGAGCATGGGTGGCGATCCGGGAGGACGAGGTCGCCGCCGCGGCCACCGGCATCAACACGGTCAGCACCAAACTTCTCGCCTTCTCCATCGGTGCCTCGGTGAGCGGCTTCGCGGGCGCCTTCTTCGGGGCCATGCTCGGCACCGTCACCCCGGACAATTTCCAGTTTGCGGTCTCGGTCACCGCGCTGGCGACGGTGGTGCTGGGCGGCATCGGCAGCATCTCCGGCGTGATCGTGGGAGCGCTCCTCATCGCCTTCGTCATCAACTGGGTCCTGCCCAATCTGGGGAGCTGGACCGCCACGGCCGGCCACACTGTCGGAGTGAGCCAGCTCAGTAACGTCAACTACTCCCAGTACACGTACATCATCTTCGGCCTGATCCTGATCACGGTCATGGTGCTGCGGCCGGGAGGGCTGCTGCCCAGCCGAGCCCGCAAGGTTGAGCTGCAGACGGGCGCCGACCCGGGCTCGCTGGCCGAGGTCCAGGAGGGGGCGTGAGCTCGCCAGCGGTCGTCGCCGGGACCGAGGCCGGGACGGGGACGGACCCCGCCCTGCTCGAGGTCGACGCGCTTCGCAAGGTGTTCGGCGGCCTCGCCGCGGTGGACGATCTCTCCTTCGACGTCGGCGAGGGCGAGATCGTCTCCATGATCGGGCCCAACGGCGCCGGCAAGACAACCGCCTTCAACTGCATCACCGGTCTGTACTCGTTGACCTCCGGTGCGGTGCGCTTCGACGGGATCCCCATCAGCGGGCTGCCTCCGCACCGCATCACCCGCCTGGGGATCGCCCGAACCTTCCAGAACATTCGACTCTTCTCCTACATGACGGTGATCGAGAACGTGATGGTGGGCGAGCACGTACGCATGCGAGCGAAGGTCTGGGACGCGGTCTTCCGTACCCCCCGCGCCCGGGAAGAGGAGCGACGGGTGGCCGCGCACGCCCACGAACTGCTCCGCGGTCTCGGTCTCGCCGAGTACGCCGACATGTACGCTCGCAACCTCCCCTACGGCCTCCAGAAGCGGTTGGAAATCGCCCGGGCACTGGCCAGCCGGCCCCGCCTGCTGCTGCTTGACGAGCCCGCCGCCGGACTCAACCCGCAGGAGAAGGGGGCCCTCATGGAGGTCATCTCACGCCTCCGCGCCGGGGGGCTGACCGTGTTCCTCATCGAGCACGACATGCGTCTGGTGATGGGGATCAGCGATCGCATCGTGGTCCTCGATTACGGCGAGAAGATCGCCGAAGGCAAGCCCGCGGTCGTGCGCAGTGACCCGCGGGTGGTCGAGGCGTATCTGGGCAAGGGCGCCGCGGCGGCGAGCTCGGGTGTGACGGGACCCGCCGCACCAGCGGACAAGTGACAGGTCGAGACTGATGGCACTCCTCGAAGTGGACTCCGTCGACGTCTTCTACGGGCGCGTCCGTGCCCTCCAGGGCGTTTCCATCAAGGTCGACGAGGGCGAGATCGTTGCTCTGATCGGCAGCAACGGCGCCGGCAAGACCACCACGCTGAGGACGATCAGCGGGCTGGTCAGGCCGGCTCGGGGAGCGGTGCGCCTCGCCGGGAAGCCGATCCACACGATGGGCGCGGAGCAGATCGCCAGGATGGGTATCGGGCATGCCCCCGAGGGCCGCCGCCTCTTTGCCCGGATGACGGTTCAAGAGAACCTTGACATGGGCGCGTACAGCCGCCGGGACGGGGCCAAGATCAGGCACGACTTCGCGTGGGTGTACTCTCTCTTCCCCCGCCTCGCCGAGCGACGCCGCCAGCTCGCCGGCAGCCTCTCCGGTGGCGAGCAGCAGATGGTGGCCATCGGCCGGGCGCTGATGAGCCGGCCGCGGGTCCTGCTGCTCGACGAGCCGTCCCTGGGTCTGGCCCCGATCCTCGTCGACGCCATCTTCGACGTGATCCGGGAGATCAACGGCGAGGGCACGACCATCCTGCTGATCGAGCAGAACGCCCTGATCGCCCTTCACACCGCCGCTCGCGCCTACGTCCTCGAGACCGGCTCGGTCACGTTGGCGGGGCCGGCATCCGAGCTGCTCGCCTCGGCTGACGTCCAGCGCGCCTATCTCGGCATGTGAAGACGGCTCACCCGCACGCCCGGCGCACCCGGAGCCGGTGATCCGGGTGGACGGCGCTGTTGCGGGCCACACCCTGGACATCCTCGTGCTGAAGCTCACCGTGACCCCGGTCCTGATCGGGGTGTCCGCCCTCATCGGCCGTCGCTGGGGCCCGGGCCTGGGTGGCTGGATCGTCGGCATTCCGTTCACATCCGGGCCGATCGCTCTCGTCCTCAGCGTCAGTCAGGGGGGGCATTTCGCCGGAGACACCGCCGTCGGCATTCTCGCCGGCACGGGGTCAGAGGCCATGTTCTGCTTCGCCTACGCGTGGGCGGCGTCGCGCTTCACATGGACGACGTCGCTGACGGCGGGCGTCATCGGCTTCGCCGCCACCACCCTCGCCCTGCTCCGCCTGCCGCTGTCAGTGGCGCCCGCGCTGGCCATCGCTGTGGGAGGCGTTGCCCTCGCTCTGGCACTGTCACCGCGCGCCGCGGACGGCCTCACACGCTCTCCCGCCGGCGGGCGGGTTGGGATCGGGGACATCGCCACGCGCATGGTGGTGGCGACCGCCGCGGTGCTGCTGCTCACGAGCACGGCAACGCTGCTGGGGTCGACCCTGACCGGCCTGCTCTCTCCCTTCCCCCTCTTCGGCGCGGTGATGATGGTCTTCTCTCAGCGTCTCCAGGGCGGAGGCGGGGGGATCGCGGCCGCTCGGGGACTGCTCTGGGGACTGTTCGGCGCGGCGTGCTTCTTTCTGGTGCTGGCCACCCTGCTGCCCCGCTACGGGTTGATCGCCTTCGTGCCTGCCGTTCTGGCAGATCTGGTGGCGCAGGCGGTGACTCTGCCGATGGTGCGCCAGCGCGGTCCGGCCAGCGGACCGCGACCGCCGGAGGGCGCCGCTGCCTGACGCGGGTTCCCGGTCAGGGCCCTGGCAGGCGCAAGGGCCTGGGCAGGCTGCGCCGGCCTCAAGATCGGCATCGGCCAGGTCGGGGCGTTCAGTCGCTTGGGACGTGGCGGACGGGCAGCAGTCGGGCGCTGACCCTCTGCGCCGCCCCGACGAAACCCCGGGCGGCTGGCGACCGGTAGCGGTCGCGGTGCCAGGCCATCACGATCGTCCGAGTGGGCAGGTCGTCGAGATGCAGGATCCTGATCCGGGGGTCCTGCTCGTCCAGGGTGAGCAATGGGGTCACGGCCACGCCGATCTCGGCAGCCACGAGCCCCTGGAGGGTCCCGTTGTCGTCGGTGCGCATCACCACTCTCGGCTCCACCCCGCGCTCGCGGAGAGCCTCCTCGACCCGCGCCCGGACGTGCGGGCTGCGGTTGCCGATCAGGGGGACATCTCGCAGGTCATCGAGGCGAGCCGACCGATCAGCCCCGATGGGTGAGCCGGCTGGGACCACCAGAACGTACGGGTCCTGAACCAGTTCGGTGGCCTCGAAGGGGCCCTCTGGGAGCGGGTAGGCCGCAAAGCTGAGATCCACCTGACCGTGCTCCACGGCAGTCAACAACTGGTCATCCGCCTCCTGCTCGGTCAGCTCCACCTCAACCCCCGGCCAGGCGGTCGCGAACTCGCGGAGCACAGCCGGGATGATCCGGGCCCCGACCGACTGGAAGGTGCCCAGCCGGAGGCTGCCGACGGCACCCGACTCGAAGGCGGCGAAGTCGGCCCGGGCGGCCCTCACACGAGCGATCACCGCCCGAGCATGCCGGACCAGCAGCTCGCCAGCCTCCGTCAACCGGGTCTGGCGCCGTCCGCGGCCGCGTTCGACCAGCCGCTGTCCGACGATCCTCTCGAGGGTGGTCAGCTGCTGGCTCACCGCCGACGGGGAGAGGTCCAGGACGTCGGCAGCGGCCCACAGGGAGCTGTTTTCTGCGATGGCCAAGAGGACCCCGAGATGGCGGATCTCGAGATCCTGCCATAAATTAGGATGGATCATATTGTATGTCAATCATTGCACTAGCTCCAAAGAATAGGGGGGTCCATGATGGGGCTATGGAATACGCCATCGTGGCTTTCATCCTTCTGATCGGGCCGCTGAGCATGCTGCTCGGGGCCGACTCCCGCTACCTCGACGACCGCCGCGGCTCGTGGCCGGGCGTGGTGGGGGAACGGTGGAACCGGCTGATCTCGCGATCCGCCTCGCGGCTCTCGCCCTCGCCCGAGCGGCGAAAGCACTCCGGGTCGTCTGGCTGACCGACGTCGGGGGACGAGCCGCCGGGGATCCAAATCCGCTGGTGCCCGGCCGGCGTCCCGGACTCGGCCAAGGGGCTCGGTCAAGGGGTTGGTCGCCATCGGCAGCCAGGGCCGGCAGCAAGAGATCGCTCTCGCGCGTGCGGGACGCCCCGGGCGACAAGGATTCCCCATCATGTGGGTGCTGGGCGCCCCCAGGTGGCTGGCACCGGCAGTGAGAGGCAGCGCACACCGCCTCCCGCCTTCATGAACTCGCCCATGGGCAGGCCCAGCGCCCGGTAGCCCACCTCCCGAAGCTGGCCGCTCAGCCCCGCCACGGCCTCGGAGGAGACGACCACGTCGCCGACCGCGATGGCGTTGCAGGCGAAGCCGGCTGCGATGCGGTCGGGGACCTCGATGAGCCGCCGGGCGAGACGTCGCACCCTCTCCCGCGAGGCGGGCGAGAAGGCCGACGGGGCGAAGAGGATGGTGCCGGCGTCGAGGGGGCAGAAGCAGGTGTCGAGGTGGTAGTAGCGCGGGTCGACCAGCTCCAGCTCCATCACGTCCACGCCGAGTGCCCTGGCGACCAGGGGGATCGCCGCTCGGTCGGTGCGGAAACCGTGCCCGCAGACCAGGGTGTCCCCGACGAAGAGGGCGTCCCCGGCACCCTCAAAGGGGATGCCTTCGGTGTCGAGGACCCGCATCCCGCGGCGCGCGAAGAGCTCGCGCCAGTGAATCTCCTCCCCCTGCCTCTCAGGATGCCGGAACCGGCTGAGCACCACCCGGCCGTCCCAGGTCACCCCGGCGTTGGCCGTGAAGACCATGTCGGGGAGCCCGGGCACGGGGTCGGCGAGCACGACCTCGGCGCCGAGGTCCCGAAAGGTTGCACGGAGGGCCTCCCACTGGTGCGCAGCCTGCCGGAGGTCGACGGGGCTCGCGACGTGCATCCAGGGATTGATCTCGTAGACCACCCCGAAGTGGGTGGGGGGACACATGAGGATGGGCATCGCCGATGCCTCGTCGGGACGGGCCGATCGCGCCAGGGCGGGGAGCTCCCGTCAACCGATGTCCCGATCATCGCACAGGCCCGGACGCCCGTCTCACCCGGCCTGACCTCTAGGTCGGAGGCGGTGACACCTCGAGGGGAAGCGCGGTCAGGACAGTGGGCCGGAAGCCCCGAGCCGGAACCGGCCGGCTGGGTGGCGGAGGCACCGGGTCCCGGCGGATGCACCACGCCGGGTCGATGTCGTCGCGCAGGGTGACGACCTCGGCACCCCGCAGGCCGCCATCCGCGCCGCGACTCTGGTAATCGACGGTGGCGATGAGCGGTGAGCGCATCCGGCCGCCCGGCGCGGCCCACCGCCAGAGCGTGGAGGTCTCGGCGATCTCCGCCGTCCCCGCCTCGATCAGCCGCGAACCCTGGTACTCGGCCAACCGGAGCCGGCGGTGGCGGGTGGATCCCAGCACCCTGTCGGCGCCGACCACGAGACAGTGAGCCCGGTGCCGCAGGGGAATGCGGAGGCGGTCCGGCGAGGCCACTCCGGGGTGGTAGTGGGCGCTTCCCCGGCGGGCGAGGAGCGCGGGCAGGCGGCGCGTGGCGGCGGCCTCCGCGAGGGCCTCCCCCTCACCTGCGACCCAATCGGGCACCTGGATCCGGGGGTCGGGAAGGGCCAGCCCCCGGAGCAGCTCGAGTCTCCGGTCCAACGCCAGCCCCATGGTCCCCCTGCCGCCGAGGTGGAGGAGGTCGATGGCCAGGTAGACGGCGGGAAGCCTCTGCTGGGTCGCCGCTCCGAGGGCCATCCTCTCCCCCAGGGCGACCAGATCGGGACAGCCGGACGGGTCGAGGACGGCGACGACTCCATCGAGGACGGCGGAGCGGGGCGCCAGCGGGGCGGCTGCGACCACGATCTCGGGAAAGCGGTCGCTGACGTCGGCGAGCGTCTCGCTCTGCAGGCGGACCGCGTCGGGAGAGGCGAAGAGGAGGGTGCGGGCTCCGTCCCAGTCGATCGAGAAGCGGAAGTCGGGATCGTCGAAGGCTTCGACGCAGGGCACCGAGAACTCCGGGAGGACGCGCCCCGGCAGCGCCGGCGGGACGGGGAGGCGGAGGGGGAGTGCGGCGTCCTCGATGCCCGAACGCCTGCGCGGATCGGCGGTGGGCCGCACCCTGTTCAGGACGCGCGGCGGCGACGGGCGGAGGCGGTGACCCGTTCCGGCTCGGCGTCGTCGGCGAGGGCCGCCTGCCGCTGCCGTGACGAGGCCTCGACCGACGCCTTCAGGACGGCCATCAGGTCGGTGATCTGGGCGAGCGGGGGCGACGGGATGCGCTCGAGCGGCCGGTCGTTGAGCTTCGCCTCGACCAGGCTCGCGACGGCGTCCCGGTACCCATCCCGATGCCGCGCGGGGTCGAAGCTGGCGGCCAGGTTCTCGACCAGCATCACCGCCATCTCCAGCTCCCGGGCGTGGACCTCGACCGCGGCGTCGGGGAGGGCGAGCTGCCCCGCGTCACGGATCTCGTCCGGCCAGTGGAGGGTGTTGAGCAGGATCGCCCGCTCGTGGAGGGCCAGGCGGCAGAGGTGCTCGCGGTCGCGCAGGGCAACCTTGCCGACCGCCACCTTCCCGGTCTTCTCCAGCGCCATCCTCAGAAGCTGGTAGGGCTTGACCCCGACAGCCTCGGGCTCGAGGTAATAGGCACCCTTGACGTAGACGCCCGCGTCGATCTCGGAGTCGTCGCAGAACTCCAGGATCTCGATGGTCCGGGTCGAGGCCAGCGGCAGGTTGTCCAGTTCCTCGTCCTCGATCCGCACGTACTCGTCCTTGCCGACCTCGAAGCCACGGACGGCGTCGTTCCAGCCGACCTCGCACTCCTCGACGGGGCACCAGCGCTTGTTCCGGAGCGGCGCACCGTCCCGCGGACAGAGGAGGCGGAAGGAGACCCCCTTGGACTCGTTGGCGAGGTACATCCGCACCGGGATGGCGACCATCCCGAAGCTGATGGCACCCCGCCACATCGACCTGGGCATCGAACGAGTATATGCGGGCATCCCCGTTTGCGGCGACGGCGAGCGGGGAAACCCGCAGCGGTCAGCCGATCGCTCACCACTGCTGGCGGGTCGCCGGCGAGCTGCCCATCAGGTCGAAACCGGGGTCCTCCACCGGGACGAAGGCGGACTCCACCGCCACCCGACCCGGGCCGATGCACCGGAGCCAGAGATAGCGGTTCCCCCACGACCGCCAGGAGCGGTAGGCACCCGCCGGGTGCTCGAAGTGGAGGTGCATGGAGACGGAGAGGTCCTTGTAGAGAAGCGCCGTGGGCTTGATGAGGATGGTCTCGCCGGGGCCCAGGCGCCGGACGAAGGCGTTGCCCTTGGCGTGGAGCAGCACCAGCCCGGGGGCCCGAGGTGCGGTGAACCGGTCCAGGAACTGGCCCATCGGGTAGTGGGTCTCCTGATCGTTCTGGCCCTTCATGGTGCTGAAGTAGATCCCGCTCATCACCCAGTCGTAGGCGGTGGCCCCGCTCGCGATCAGCATGGTGTGCTCGCGCACCTCGACCCCGCTGCCGACCTGGATGGGCAGGGCGACGATCTCGCCGGCCGCGTCGTGACTGAACGCGATGTGCCCCTTGCCGCTGGCCTGGACCATCACCAGGGGCATGCCGGCGAGCATCCGGCTCCAGCCGCCCCGGAGCTTCAGGGTGTCGATGGTGATCCCGTCGTCGCGGAACAGCAGGGTGTGATGCATGAAGAAGACGGATTCGCCGCCGTCGAGGGTCACGTCCGCCACCGGGACCACGGTGCCCTCGATCTGGCAGGTGGACTGGCCGAACTGGATCCGGGCCATGTCCTTGACCGCGGGCAGCTGGGTCCATCCGGACGTGTCCTGAATTGCGCGGATATCGACGGGAGCACCACAGGAGGGGCAGCTCGTGCCGGGGTTCTGGCTCGCCATCCCGCACCAGGGGCAGCTGTAGGAGCCGGGTGGGGCCGGGGCCGGAGCCGGCGGCTGGGCCATCGCGGGCGGCGGCGCGAAAGACGTGCCAGGTGGCACCTGCTGCGCCGGGAAGGGTCCTCCGGGGCCCGGCATCCGCGAGATGTCGGGGATGGGGATGCCCAGGGGTCCACGCCGGAATGGGAAGGGCATGCCCGGTTGCGGGGTCCACCCGGGAGCGCCGGCAGGCTGGCCACCAGGGGGCGTGGGCGCGGCGGGCGGCGGCCCAGTGGGCGGGCCGCCGGGCTGGGCCGGATTGGCCGGGGAGCCGAAGTTCGGAGAACCCTGCCCCGGGGCGGGTGTCGGATTGGCGGGGGAACCCCAGTTGGGAGAACCCTGACCAGGCGGCGGCGGGGGGTTGGAGGCCATCTCGCCGCTATTCGGTCGCGTGGTGGACGTACATCGACTGGATGCCGAGACGCCCGGGCCCGGTCATCCGCACCATGTGCAGTCCGGCCCCACCGAAGAGACCGGTGGTGAGCTTCTGGGTCTCGACCGTCATCTGCACCGAGGAGTCCTTGTAGAGGTAGGCCCCGGGCTCGAGCAGGATCGATTGACCGGCCGCGAGCTGCCGCTCGAAGACGTTGCCGTAGCCGTGGAGGATGAGGAGTCCCGGCTGCCCGGCGGCGATGAAGCGGTCCATGAACATCCCCTGCCCTCCGAAGAGGGCGGTGCGCATTCCCTGGATCCGGGTGTACGAGTACTGGACGGTATGGGAGGCGAGCAGGAAGGCGTGCTCTCGGGCGTCCAGCTCCATCGAGGGATGGAGCGGCAGGACCACCAGCTCACCGGTGGCGTCGCGGGAGAAGGCGATCCGGCCGGGCCCGCGGGCGGTGGTCACGATGTGGGGCATCCCGGCGAACGACCGCTTCATCATCCCCTGGAGGGGCATGACGCCGACCGGCACGGTCTGGTCCTTCCAGAGCATCACGTGGTGCTCGAAGAAGACGCCGTCCTGGGGCGAGAGGGTGATCTCGGCGACCGGCACCAGCTCCCCCTCCACCTGGCAGGCCGAGGACCCGAAGTGGAACTCGGTCATGTCGCGCAGCCGGGGGGCCTCCCGCCACCCCGAGTCGGAGACCAGGTTGCGGACGTCGAGAGGCGCCCCGCAGGTGACACAGCTCTGGGCGCCGGCCGGGCTCTGGCCATGGCACCACTGGCACTCGATGCGCTGCCCGACGGCTTCCATAGCGATTCTCCCTGTTGCGGACGGCGAAATCGTAACCACCCGGCCGCCCATGCGGTGAGACGGATCCTGGGGCCGGGAAAGGGCGGAGGGAAGGCGTCAGACGGCGGGCGGTTGCGGTGGAGCGGGTGGGACGCCAGGAGCGACCGGCGGCCCGGCGGGAGCCGGCGCGGCGCCAACCGGCTGGCCGCAACCGGCGCAGAAGCGGCCCCCAGCGGGACTGGTCGCCTGGCACTGGGGGCATTGCACCGTCGCCGCTGCGGGTGCCGGAGCGGGAGGCGCATAGCCACCGCCGGCACCGCCGGGGAAGCCGGACCCCGCCGCCGGAGCCGGAGCGGCCTGCACCGGCTGGGCCATCTGCCCGCCCAGGCCGAAGCCGGCGGCCATGAACGCGGGCGAGACCGCTCCGCCTCCCTGAGCCATGCCCTGACCGGCGCCGAGGGCCATCTCTCCGGCCGCGTATCCCTGGAAGGAGCCGGCCAGCCGCGAGTAGGCGGTGTCCTTGCTGAACTGCTCCAGCCGCTTCTGAGACTCGTCGTCGAGGCTGATCGTGAAGTTCCCCATCCGGGCGACGGTCAGGCCGTAGGTGGCGAGCTGCTGGTTGGCCAGCTCGATGATCGCCTTCTCGATGTCCTCGGTGTAGGCGGCCAGCCCCAGGATGGGCCAGCCGTTGCGCACGATCTGCTTGGTGACGTCAGTGCGGAGCACCTTGAGCAGCTGCTCGGCCACCCAGTTGGTGACCGCGGAGTTGTCGGTGACGTCCACGGTACCCACCAGGTTGACCAGCAGGTTGGCGGGCTCCACCACCTTGAGGCTGTAGTCGCCGAAGACCCGCAGCGAGACGATCAGAGTGCTGACCGGGTCCTGGACCGAGTCGATCTTGCCCCCGAAGCGGTTCTGGGTGAACTCGCGGTTGCCGACGAAGTACAGCTCGGCGCGGTAGAGGTTGCCCCCGGTGAGGGCGTCGGCGAAGATGCCGAGGAAGGGCAGCTCGGTGGCGTCGATCTGATGCCGGCCGGGAGGGAGGGTGCCCTTCACCTGGCCCTGGTACATGAACACGGCGACCTCATCCGGGGCGACGATGGCGTGGGTGAAGCGCCGGATCTCGTGGTCGGGCCACTTGAAGACGATCTGGCCCTTGCGGTCGTCGGGGACCGCGATGTTCTCTCGTGCTCCGGGGAAGAAGCCAGGCATGGCTGTGTCTCTCCTCTCGCTGGACCGTCAGCAGATTATGGGTTCTGGGTCGGCAGACCCAGGGCCCGGCGCACCGAGCCGATCTGGAGCAGGGCCCAGAGGCCGCCCGCGGCGACCGCGAGGCCAAAGCCACCCATGGCGATCAGGGCACAGATCACCAGCACGACGAGCGCGCCGTGCGCCCCCGCCGTCGCGACCAGGATCATGAGGAAAACCCAGGCGCAGGCCGCGGCCAGCACCGCGGCGGCACCGACGACGGCCAGGCCCATCCCCGCCACGGTGCCGAGGGTCCGATCCACGCCGGAGCGCGGAGAGAGGTTGGGGTTTGGATTGAACCAGGGCCTCACGGCTGCAGCTTAGTCGGCCGGGCGGTAAGGCGTCAAAGCCCCGGACCCGGGCCCGCCGCAGGCTCAAGGTCCGACGTCAGAGGGGCCCGCCAGTCAAGCGGCGCGAGTACGATGTCGGCACCGTGCCGCCGGCGCTCGGCGGCTGCGCCGGGTGAGGGCGGCGGAGCCCCCCGACGCATCACCGGCCGCACTTCATCCCTCCCCGGAGCCGCGCCCGTTGGCCACGTCCAAGAACACCGTCCCCTCCCGCCGCCCGCGAGCCGCAGCCACGGTGCCGGCGCCCGCCGCGACGCCCACCGCCCGCGTGGTCATCGAGCAGCCGCGGCCCGTCGTGGAATGCGGGTCGTTGCCGGCCAAGGCGACCGTCGGGATCCCCCTCACCATCACCGCCTCGGTCTTCGCCGACGGCCACGACCTGGTTATGGGGTGGGTCCGGCATGGCCGGCCCGGCGCCGGCTTGGACACCAGCGATCGCTGGCAGGAGCTCCCGATGCGAACGCTGGGCGACGACCGCTTCGGCGCCGTGCTCACCCCGGCGCGGGAGGGGCCCTGGGCCTTCGAGATCGTCGCCATGCCCGACCTCTACGGCAGCTGGCTCGGCGACCTCCGAATCCGTCTTGACGCCGGCCAGGATGTCGCCCTCGAGCTGGAGGAGGGGGCACGGATGGCGGAACGGGCGGCGGCACTCCCCGGCAGGGCCGAACGCGACCGCCAGGCGCTGACCTCTCTGGCCACCCGGCTGCGCGACCCGAGCGCGACGCAGGCCCATCGCCTCCAGGAGGCGGCGCGGCCCCCGGCGGTGACGCTGATGCGGCACACCGCGGACCGCGGGACCGCCACCCACTCCGGACCGTGGCGGCTCACGGTGGAGCGCGAGCTGGCCGGTTTCTCCGCCTGGTACGAGATGTTCCCGAGGTCGGAGGGGGCCGAACCGCCCCGCAGCGGCACCTTCCGGACCGCGGCCGCCCGGCTTCCGGCCATCGCCGCGATGGGTTTCGACGTGGTCTACCTGCCTCCCATCCACCCCATCGGCCGGAGCTTCCGGAAGGGGCCCAACAACCTCACCGAGGCGGCCCCCGGGGATGTCGGTTCCCCCTGGGCCATCGGGGCGGCAGAGGGTGGTCACACCGCCGTCCACCCCGATCTGGGAACCCTCGACGACTTCACCCTCTTCGTGGCGGAGGCCGAGCGTCAGGGTCTGGAGGTCGCCCTCGATTACGCGCTCCAGTGCAGCCCTGACCATCCCTGGGTCGTCGAGCACCCGGGGTGGTTTCGCCACCGGGCCGACGGGAGCGTCCGCTACGCGGAGAACCCGCCGAAGCGCTACCAGGACACCTACCCCCTGGACTTCGGCACGGCGGACCGTGCCGGGCTCTGGACGGCGCTCCGCGACGTCGTGCTCTTCTGGATCCGGCGGGGAGTGCGGATCTTCCGGGTCGACAACCCCCATACCAAACCGTTCGCGTTCTGGGAGTGGCTGATCGCCGAGGTCCACCGCCACCACCCCGACGTGGTCTTCCTGGCCGAGGCGTTCACCCGACCGGCGGTGATGCAGCGGCTGGCCAAGCTCGGCTTCAGCCAGTCCTACACGTACTTCACCTGGCGCACCACCAAGGCGGAGCTGAGCGAGTACCTCACCGAGCTGTCCCAGACCGAGAGGGTGGACTGGTTCCGGCCCAACTTCTGGGTCAACACGCCCGACATCCTCCATGCCTATCTCCAGCAGGGAGGACCGGCAGCCTTCCGGGTGCGCGCGACCCTGGCCGCGACGACGGCCCCGTCCTGGGGGATGTACAGCGGCTACGAGCTCTGTGAGCGTGTGGCGGCCGAGCCGGGCAGCGAGGAGTACGCCGACTCCGAGAAGTACCAGCTCCGGCCGCGCGACTGGAATCGCCCGGACAGCCTGGCGCCGTACATCACCCGGCTCAACGAGATCCGGCATCGCCACCGTGAGGCGATCGCGCTGCTGCCGGCGCTGCGCATCCAGGAGATCAGGAACGACAGCATGCTCTGCGTCAGCCGGGTGAACCAGGCGCGCGACGACGTGCTCCTGGTGGTGGTCAACCTCGACCCCTACCATCCCCAGGAAGGCACCATCTGGCTCGACCTGGAGGGGCTCGGGATCCCCGCCGACCTCCCCTTCGAGGCCTACGACGAGCTGACCGGCGCCACCTACGTCTGGCAGGGTTCCGAGAGCTACGTCCGCCTCGACCCGGCCCAGCAGTCAGCTCACGTGCTCCACCTCCGGCGGCGATGAGCAAAGCGGTCTCCGCGCCCACCTCCGGCATGGCTGCCCCCGCGCCCGAGCCCCGGCCGGCGGGAGCGACGCCCACCGCTCCGGTCCCGGGGACCGATCCCGCCGCGCAACCGGTCGCGGGCGACCGGGACCCGCTCTGGTTCAAAAGCGCGGTCTTCTACGAGGTGCTGGTCCGCGGATTCGCGGACAGCAACGACGACGGCGTCGGCGACTTCCCGGGGCTGACCCAGCGCCTCGACTACCTGCGCTGGCTGGGCGTCGACTGCCTCTGGCTGCTGCCGTTCAACGACTCCCCGCTCCGCGACGGCGGCTACGACATCAAGGACTACTACTCCGTCCTGCCCGCCTACGGCACGGTCGACGACGTCCGCGAACTGGTGTCCCGCGCTCACGACCTGGGGATGCGCGTGGTCATGGACCTCGTCCTCAATCACACCTCCGACCAGCATCCCTGGTTCCAATCCGCCCGCTCGTCGCCGACCTCGCCGCATCGCGACTACTACGTCTGGTCGGATACCAAGAACCGGTACACCGACGCCCGGATCATCTTCGTCGACACCGAGACCTCGAACTGGACCTGGGACGACGGGGCTCAGGCCTACTACTGGCATCGCTTCTTCAGCCATCAGCCCGACCTCAACTACGACAACCCGAAGGTCCGCGAAGAGATGGTGGACGTCTGCCGCTTCTGGCTCGACGTGGGGATCGATGGCTTCCGTCTCGACGCGGTCCCCTATCTCTACGCCCGCGACGGCACCAACTGCGAGAACCTGCCCGAGACCCACGCCTTCATCGCCGAGTTGCGCGCGACCCTCGACCGCGAGTACGGTGGCGACCGCGTGCTCCTGGCGGAGGCCAACCAGTGGCCCGAGGACGTGGTCGACTACTTCGGCACCGAGGAGCGCCCCGAATGCCATGTGTGCTTCCACTTCCCGCTCATGCCCCGGATCTTCATGGGGCTGCGCCGGGAGCAGCGCTACCCGATCACCGAGATCCTGGAGCGCACCCCGGCGCTGCCGACGGCCAGCTCGCAGTGGGGGATATTCCTGCGCAACCACGACGAATTGACCCTGGAGATGGTCACCGACGAGGAGCGCGACTACATGTGGCAGGAGTACGCCCGCGACCCCCGGATGAAGCTCAATCTGGGGATCCGGAGGCGTCTCGCCCCCCTGGTCAACAATGGGCGGCGGCAGATGGAGCTCTTCTACGGAATGCTCCTCTCCCTCCCGGGCAGCCCGATCCTCTACTACGGCGACGAGATCGGGATGGGCGACAACATCTATCTCGGCGATCGGGACGGGGTACGGACCCCGATGCAGTGGAGCGCCGACCGCAACGGCGGCTTCAGCCGCGCCGACTTCGCCCAGCTCTACCTCCCCCCGCTCATGGACCCGGTGTACGGGTACCAGTCGGTGAACGTCGAGGCCCAGCGGCGCAGCGAGACCTCGATGCTGCAATGGCTCCGCCGCTTCGTCGCCGTCCGGCGGCGCTGGCCGGTCTTCGGCCTGGGGAGCTTTGAATCGCTCAACGCGACCAACCCGTCGGTGTTTGCGTACCTCCGCACCCACGAGGATCATGCTGTCCTGTGCGTGAACAACCTTTCGCGGTTCGCCCAGCCGGTGGAGCTGGACCTTCGCCGCTATGCCGGGATGACCCCTGTGGAGATGCTGGGGAGGGTGCACTTCCCGAAGATCCGTGAGCTTCCCTACCTCCTCACCCTCGCCCCCCACGGGTTCTACTGGTTCAGCATCGAGAGTGTTCCGTGAGGCCCCCCGAGCGGTGGCTCTGAACACCGATCCCAGCGCGGTGCAGCTGGAGCCCTTCGGCATCGCCGGCCTCACCGGTGACATCCGCTCCTGGCTGCTGAAGGCACGCTGGTTCGGCGGCAGGCAGCATCGGGTGGAGCGCGTCGAGCTGGAGGACCTGGCGGTGTTGCGCGCGGCGGATCCGACCGTCCTCTTCACCCTCTGGCGCGTCGACTACGCGGACGCTCCTCCGGAGACCTACAGCCTGCCCCTGGGGGTCAGGGTCGGTCCCCACCCGATCGGGGAGCTGGGGCCCGATCACCTGATCGGGACGGTGGCATCGGCCGGCGGGACACTCCTCGTCTACGACGCCCTCGCCGACCCCGAAGCCACGGTCGAGCTGTGGCGGATGCTGGCCGAGGAGCGGGAGGTCGAGACCGGCGCCGGCCGGCTGACCAGCCGGCGTCTCGTCGGCATCGACCCCGATATCGCCGATCGTCCCCGGCTCCTGGACGTCGAGCAGAGCAACTCGGCGGTGGTCCGGGGCCACCTCGACTTCCTCAAGTGGAGCCGGCGGATCGAGCCCGGTCCCAGCGTGGAGCTGGAGATGGCCCAGACCCTCGGGGAGCGACGCTTCGCCCACGTGCCGGCCCTTCACGGGCACCTGAGCTACCGGCGCGGAGCGGACGCGCCGGCCCTCCAGGCCCTGCTCCACGCCTATCTCCACAACGGCACCCAGGGCTGGACCCTGGCCCTCACGTCGCTGCGCGATCTCTACGCGTCCGCCGAGGAGGCCGGGACGGGGTCCGCCCTCGAGCGATGGGAGATGGTCGACGACCAGGGCGGGTCCTTCGAGGGCGAGGCCGCCCGGCTGGGCACGGTCACCGCTGAGCTGCACCTGGCCCTCGCCGATCCTGAGCTGAGGGGCGTCCTCGCCCCGGAGGCGGTCGGCCCCGCACAGCTCTCCGCCTGGGCGGACGCGATGACCGGCCAGCTCGACCACCTGCTGACCTCGGGGGACCCTGCCCTGGCCCCGCTGGGCGAGAGACGGGGGACACTGGTCGCCCGATTCGACGCGCTCCGGCGTCTCGGGGAGGGCGGACTGGCAATCCGGGTCCACGGCGACTACCACCTCGGCCAGGTTCTCCGAACCAACGAGGGATGGAAGATCATCGACTTCGAGGGGGAGCCGGCCGGCGAGGTCGAGGCGCGGAGGCGGCGCTCCTCACCGCTGCGCGACGTGGCCGGGATGCTGCGCTCCTTCGATTACGCCGCGGCGGCGGCGCTGGCGGAGCGGATGCGGCCCCGCGATCCCCTCTGGCACCACCTCTCGGCTGCCGGCGAGGCCTGGGCGATAGCCAACCGCGACGCCTTCTGGGCCGCCTACCTGGAGCGCGTGGACGGGACCGGGCTCCTCCCCGTAGGGGGCGGCGCCCTGGTGATCCGGCGCGCCTTCGAGGTCAGCAAGGCGGTCTACGAGGTCGGATACGAGCTCGGCCACCGACCCGACTGGGTGGGGATACCCCTCCATTTCCTGCTGGCGGCGACGCCGTGACCGCGCCTCGGAGCCCCTCCCTCGCGGCCGACTGCGCCCGGCTGGCGGCGGGCACCCACCACGATCCTCACCAGGTCCTCGGCCCCCACCCCACCGGCGGCAGGGTGGTGGTGCGCTTCTTCCACCCCGAGGTGGCCGAGGTCTCGGTGGCTCACTCCGGGGGGGTGGTGCCGATGCGGCAAGTCGACGAGCGCGGCCTCTTCGAGGCCGTCGTTCCGGTGAAGGAGCTGACCGGGTACCGGCTGCGCTGCAGCACCGCCAACGCCAGCTGGGAGATGGACGACCCGTACCGCTTCTGGCCCTCGCTGGGGGAGCTCGACCTCCACCTCATCGGGGAGGGGACGCATCGCGAGCTCTGGCGCCGGCTCGGGGCGAGGGTGATGGACCACCAGGAGGTCAGCGGGGTGGCCTTCGCGGTCTGGGCTCCCAACGCCCGGGGCGTCAGCCTGGTGAGCGACGCCAACGGGTGGGACTCCCGCGTCCAGCCGATGCGCTCGCTCGGGAGCAGCGGGGTGTGGGAGCTCTTCGTCCCCGACATCGGAGCCGGGACCAAGTACAAGTTCCGGGTCGTCCGCGCCGATGGGCGACGGATCCTCAAGGCGGACCCGCTGGCGAGGGCGACCGAGGCGCCGCCGAAGACGGCCAGCATCGTCGAGCGGAGCGCGCACGAGTGGGGTGACCAGTTGTGGCTCGCCCAGCGGGCAGCCCAGCCCCTGCTCAACCGCCCGATCTCCATCTACGAGGTCCATCTCGGCTCCTGGCGCCGGAGCCCCGACGGCCACGTCCTCGGCTACCGCCAGCTGGCCGAGGAGCTGGCGGACTACTGCGTGCAGAGCGGTTTCACCCACGTTGAGCTGCTGCCAGTGACCGAGCACCCCTTCGACGGCTCCTGGGGCTACCAGGTCTCCGGCTACTACGCGCCGACCGCCCGTTTCGGCAGCCCTGACGACTTCCGCTACTTCGTCGACCACCTCCACCAGCGTGGCGTGGGGGTGCTCCTCGACTGGGTGCCGGGGCACTTCCCCAAGGACGAGTGGGCACTTGCGCGCTTCGACGGCACCGCCCTCTACGAGCACGCCGACCCACGGCGGGGCGAGCAACCGGACTGGGGCACGCTGATCTTCAACTTCGGTCGCGTCGAGGTCCGCAACTTCCTCATCGCCAACGCCCGCTTCTGGATCGAGGAGTTCCATGCGGACGGGCTGCGGGTCGACGCGGTCGCCTCGATGCTCTATCTCGACTACTCGCGGAAGCCGGGCGAATGGCTCGCCAACCAGTACGGGGGCAACGAGAACCTGGACGCCATCGCCTTCCTCCGCCAGTTCAACGAGGCGGTCCATGGCGACTATCCCGGGGTGGTCAGCATCGCCGAGGAGTCGACGGCCTGGCCCGGGGTGTCCCGCCCCACCTCTGGAGGAGGGCTGGGATTCACCTTCAAATGGAACATGGGGTGGATGCACGACACCCTCGAATACATGAGCAAGGACCCCGTGTACCGGCGCTATCACCACAACGACATGACCTTCGGTTTCCTTTACGCCTGGACCGAGAACTTCGTGCTGCCCCTCTCCCACGACGAGGTGGTGCATGGAAAGGGATCGCTGCTGAGCAGGATGTCGGGCGATCGCTGGCAGCAATTCGCCAACCTGCGCGCCCTCTTCGGCTGGATGTGGGCGTACCCCGGGAAGAAGCTGCTCTTCATGGGGGGAGAATTTGGCCAGGACGCGGAATGGGCCCATGACCGCTCGATCGACTGGCACCTGGTGCAGTTCCCGGAGCATCGGGGGTTGCAGCGCTTGGTCCAGGACCTGGGCGCCCGGTACCGTGAGACCCCGGCGCTCTGGGAGCGCGATCACGATCCCGACGGCTTCCGCTGGATCGACGCCGCCAACGTCGACCAGAACGTCTTCATCTTCCTCCGGCGGGACGGGGAGGGCAGGCCGGGGCTCGTCTGCCTGGCCAACTTCTCGCCGATGACCCGCCACGGCTTCCGGGTCGGCGTGCCGCTTCCCGGGCGCTGGCGAGAGGTGGTGAACACCGACTCCGAGGTGTACGGTGGCAGCAACCAGGGCAATCTCGGCAGCGTCATGGCCGAACGGATCGGGTGGCACGGCCTGCCGTACTCGGCGTTGGTCACAGTTCCGCCGCTCGGCGTGGTGTGGCTCGCACCCGAGGTCGAGCCGGGGTGATCTGACCGGTCCGCTTGGGCCGAACGCAGGGCCGGGGTGGTACCGGGAGCGCGCGCCCTGACGCGTCGCCCATTGCAGGGGTTAGGGTTAGCTGGAGATATGAGGCCGGGGATTGGCCGGCCTCCCGCGACGTTGGTTCAGCTGCGGGTTGATGCGCCATGGACATGCCGGCCGTTCGCAAGCGACTTGAAGGGGAGAAATCCCGCCTCGAGGGCGTGCTCGACGCCGCCGGACGGGGCCTGGGCGGCGAGGAGGGCGTCCGGCCCGACCAGCTCCCGGCCGAGCAGGCCGCCGATACCCTGAACCGGGAGCTGGATTCGTCCGTGGAGCTGCGGGTGAGATCCGAGCTCGCCGCCGTCGAAGCGGCGCTGGACCGGCTGCACGCGGGCCGGTACGGGCTCTGCGAGGTGTGCGGCGGAGAGATCGCGGAGGCCCGGTTGGAGGCGATGCCCGCCGCCCGCTTCTGCGTCGCCGATCAGGCCCGGACGGAGAAGGACGCGCGACTGCGCGGCGCCCACTGAGGGAGCGGGGAGTATCCGGGCTCCATCGACGATGCCCTCCGGGCCCCACGGACGCTCCTGCGCAATCCCCCCCGCGGACGACCGATGAGAACGGTGGGCGGTAGCGGGTCGGAGGGCGCCGACCGCTGGGCGATGGGAGTTGCGCTGGAGCTGGCCCGGAGCTGCGACTACGCGACCAGCCCAAACCCCATGGTGGGTGCGGTGGTCGTTCGCGACGGGGAGATCATCGGCCGGGGCCGGACCGCACCCGCCGGCGGGCTCCATGCCGAGGTGACCGCCCTCCGGGAGGCGGGCGATGCCGCTCGAGGAGCCACCCTGGTCGTCTCCCTGGAGCCGTGCTGCCACCACGGCCGGACCCCACCGTGCACGGAGGCGGTGGTGGCAGCCGGCATCTCCCGCTGCGTCGCGGCCATGCCCGACCCCAACCCACGGGTGAGCGGCGGTGGCCTGGAGAGCCTCCGCCGGGCCGGCATCGAGGTCACCGTGGGAGTGGAGGCTGAGGCCGCACGGCTGCTCAACGAGCAGTACCTCCGCTGGGTGACGGCGGGGCTGCCGTTCGTCACCGCCAAGTTCGCCTCCTCCCTCGACGGCCGCATCGCCACCGCTTCCGGCGAGTCCCGCTGGATCAGCGGTGATGCGGCGCGCCATCTCGGCCATCTGCTCCGCCATCGCCACGACGCCGTCCTGGTCGGGGTCGGAACCGTGTTGGCGGACGACCCGGAGCTGTCGGCACGGCTGGAGGGCACCGCGTCCCGCCAGCCCCTCCGGGTCGTGCTCGACAGCCGGCTCTCGGTCCCGCCGGCCGCGCGCGTGGTCGGCAGCGACGGCAGGTGCCTGATCGCCACCACCTCGGAGGCCCCGGCTCCCGCCCGGCGGGCCCTGGAGGCAGCCGGGGCCAGGGTGATCGCCTTCGCACCCGGCGCGGACGCACGGGTGCCGCTCAGCGAAGTTCTGAAGCTCCTGGCGGAAGAGGAGCGCATCAGCGTGCTGGTGGAGGGCGGATCCCAGGTCCACGGGTCCGTCTTCGACCAGGAGCTCGCAGACCGGGTGGTCGCGTTCATCGCTCCGCGCGTCGTGGGCGGCGAGGGGGCACCCTCCGCCGTGGCCGGCCGGGGCGTGGCCAGGCTGGCCGCGGCCGCGACGCTCACCCGGGTGAGCGTCGAGCGCGCGGGCGACGACATCGTGGTCAGCGGGTACTGTGTGCGCGGTCAGGGCGGCGCGCCGCCGGTTCAGGGTGGAGTGTGAGCGAGTGTTCTCCGGGATCGTCACCGAGCTGGGCGAGGTGCAGGCGGAGGTCGGGCCGCAGGGCGGCCGTCTCCGGGTCGGCGCGCACGGGCTCCCGGCCGACCTGCGGATCGGCGAGAGCATGGCGGTGAGCGGGATCTGCCTGACCGTCGTCGAGATGGCGGGCGGCGGCTTCAGCGCCGACGTGATGCCCGAGACCGCGCGACGGACCACCCTGGGGACGCTGCGGAGAGGTGACGCCGTCAACCTCGAGCCATCGCTCGCCTTCGGGGAGCGGGTCGGCGGCCATCTGGTCAGCGGCCATGTGGACGCCGTGGGCACGGTGATCGAGACCCACCCCGAGGGCGAGGCCCTCTGGGTCACCATCGCCCTCCCCGACACCCTGGCGCGCTACACGGTCGAGAAGGGGAGCATCGCGGTCGACGGCATCAGCCTCACCGTTGTGGACGCCGGCCACGACCGTTTCACCGTCTCGCTCATCCCCCATACGCTGGCCACCACCACGGCGGGGCAGTGGCGGGCCGGCTCCGCGGTCAACCTCGAGGCGGATCTCGCCGCCAAGTACGTGCAGCGCGGGCTGGGATGGGCGGCGACGCGATGAGCCTGGACCGGATCGAGGACGCGGTCGACGACATTCGCGAGGGACGCCTGGTCATCGTCGTCGACGACGAGGACCGGGAGAACGAGGGCGACCTCTGCATCGCCGCCGACCTCGTGACCGCTGAACAGGTCAACTTCCTGCTCTCCCACGCCCGCGGCCTCCTCTGCGTGGCCTGCGAGGGCGAACGGCTGGACGCGCTCCGACTTCCTGACATGGTCGACCACAACACGTCGCTCCACGAGACGGCGATGACCGTGACCGTGGACGCCGCCGGGGAGGGGGTGACCACCGGGGTCAGCTCCCACGATCGGGCGGTGACCATCCGCCACCTCGCCGACCCCGACCGGGGAGCGGGTGACTTCACCCGCCCCGGACACGTCCAGCCGCTCCGCGCCCGCCCCGGCGGGGTGCTCAAGCGGGCCGGGCACACCGAGGCGATCGTGGACCTCTGCAAGCTGGCCGGCCGGGAGCCCTGCGGGGTGCTCTGCGAGATCCTCCGGGAGGACGGTGTCGTCGCACGGCGCGCCGACCTCGACGGGTTCGCCAGGCTGCACGGCCTGCGCATGGTGACCATCGAGGACCTCATCCGCCACCGGCGGCTGACCGAGACGCTGGTGGTGCGGCGTGCCGAGACGCGGCTGCCCACGCGATGGGGCGTCTGGCGGTGCGTCGGCTACGAGGACCTCGTCGACCACGACCCCCACGTCGCCCTGGTCCTTGGCGAGATCTCCGAGGAGGACCCCGAGCCCGTCCTCTGCCGGGTGCACAGCGAGTGCCTGACCGGGGACGTTTTCGGCTCCCAGCGCTGCGACTGCCAGGCGCAGCTCCACCTGGCCATGCAACTGATCGCGGAGGAGGGCCGCGGGGTGCTCGTGTACCTCCGCCAGGAGGGCCGCGGCATCGGGCTGCTCGACAAGCTGAGGGCGTACGCCCTTCAGGACGTGGGCGCGGACACGGTGCAGGCCAACCTCGATCTCGGTCTCCCCGTCGACACCCGCGACTACGGCATCGGGACCCAGATCCTCGCCGACCTCGGTGCCCGGCGGCTGCGGGTGCTGAGCAACAACCCGCGCAAGTACTTCGCGCTCTCCGCCTACGGCCTGGAGGTGGTGGAGCACCTGCCCCTGGTGACCCCTCCCACGCTCGACAACATCCGCTATCTCCGCACCAAGCGGGACAAGCTCGGTCACCTCTTCGACGCGGCTCTCGCCGTGGATCCCGGGGATGGCGCTTCGACCCCGCCGGCCGATCCCGGGGCCAGCCCCCCGGTCACCGAGCCCTGATCGCCGGCCCTCGCAGGGTCCGGGGCGCCGGCGATGTGACAGGATCACGCCCATGAAGGTCGGGGACGGCGGGGCGGACAGCAGCCAGGTGGACGCCACCGGGATGCGGGTCGCCATCGTGGTGGCGCGCTTCAACGAGGTCGTTTCCCAGCGGCTGCTGAGGGGTGCCGTGGACGCCCTGATCGGCCACGGGGCGGCGGAGAAGGACATCGCCGTCCACTGGGTGCCGGGGAGCTTCGAGATCCCCTTCGTCGCCCAGGAGGTGGCGATCTCGGGAGGTGCCGACGCCATCGTCTGCCTCGGCGCCGTGATCCGGGGGGAGACCACCCACTACGANNGAGCAGGCGATGGAGCGGGCGGGCGGCAAGCACGGCAACAAGGGCGCTGACGCAGCCCTCGCAGCCGTCGAGTCGGCGCGGCTGGCGCGGGAGATTCGCGGTTCCACGCGGGGAGAGCCGGGCGCGCCCCAGGCGCCGTCAGGCTGACCGGATCGGGAGCTCAGCTCGCGGGGCGCGCCACCCCGCGGGTCGTGCCGGGCAGCCGCACCGTGAAGGTCGAGCCCTGGCCCTCCACCGAGGTGGCGGTGACGTCACCGCCCAGCCTCCGGACCAGCTCCCGGCAGAGGTAGAGGCCCAGGCCCGTGCCGCCGATCCCCTCCGTGGCCGTGGTCACGATCCGGCCGAAGCGGGTGAAGAGGCGGCCCATATCGGTGGGTGCGATCCCCAGGCCCTGGTCACTGATGTCGACGACCACCTGCCTGCCCACCCGCCGCAGGCGGATCCCGATCTCGCCCCCATCCGGCGAGTACTTGACGGCGTTGTCGACGATGTTGGAGATGACGCGCAGGAGCTGAGCCCGATCGCCGAGCACCGGCGCGGGGCCCGATCCGAGATCCAGGTTGAGGTGGTGGCGCTCGGAGCCGTCCACCCTGACGACGGCTTCGGTGACGACGTCGGCGAGGTCGACGGGCTCGCGTGTCGGGTCGAGACGCGTCTCGTCGAGGCGGGCCATCTCGACCAGCTCGGTGACCAGCTGCATCATCAGCTCGACGCTCTGGATCGACGACCCGACAGCCTCGCTCAGCCCCTCGGACAGCTCACCGAGCATGCCCGACTCCATCATCGAGAGGTAGCCGTAGACGATGGCGAGCGGGGAGCGCAGCTCGTGGGTGGTCAGGTTCATGAAATCCGACTTGAGCTTGTCGAGCGCCATCAACCTGTCCAGCCGCAGGCGCAGCGAGCTGACCTCATCGCTGTCAGCCTCGACGCCGGCAGGCACGTCCTCGGCACGTCCCTCGGACGTGTCGCGCACCGTCTGGACGACATGTCCAACGCGGCCACGCGGGTCACGGAGCGGCACGACCTGGGCCTTACCCACGGGCACGACGGCGCTGCTCGTCCTCGCGGCTCCCTGCGTCACGCGCCACCGGCGCAAAGCGCAACGCTGCCCGCGGGCATCGAAACGTGATCAAACCCCCAGGCTCTCCGCATCATCCGCCCCGTTGTGACGCCCGGATACCCCCGACACGGGGGAGCTCGATCATAGGTCCGTCATCGCGGCATCTCCCCGCGTTGCAGGATCGCGACCCGGGCGTCAGATCGTCCGTCACAGGCCGAATTGGCCGTCTCAGTGGCGGAAGTGACGTTCGCCCGTCAGCACGATGGCCATCCCGAGAGCGTCAGCTGCGGCGGTGACGTCGGTGTCGTTCTTGGACCCCCCGGGGTGAATGACCGCGCCGACACCCGCCCTGCCCAGGGTCTCGAGGCCGTCGGGAAGCGGGAAGAAGGCGTCACTCGCAGCCACCGTCCCAGCCAACCGGTCGCCGGCCCGTGCGACGGCCAGCTCGGCCGCCTCGACCCGGGACATCTGGCCGGCACCGACGCCCAGCGCCATGCGGTCGCCGACGATGACGATGGCGTTGGACTTCACGTGACGGCAGACCCTCCACGCCACGAGCAGGTCGCTCCACTCCGCCTCGGTCGGCTGCCGCTTGGATGCAACGGTCATCGACGCCCGGTCCGCCGACACCCGGTCGCGGGTCTGCACCAGCAGTCCTCCGCTCAGGCTGCGGACGTCGTACGCGGCGGCGCAGTCGGGGCGGTCCAGGACCAGGACGCGGAGGCGCTCGCGGCGCGCCAGGCGGGAGGCGGCATCCTCGTCCACTGCAGGGCAGATGACGATCTCGAGGAACGTCTTGGCCAGTTCCTGGGCGGTGGCCAGGTCGAGCGTGCGGTTGAGCGCCACGATGCCCCCGTAGGCCGAGCGCGGGTCGCAGGCGTGGGCGCAGCGGTAGGCGTCGAGCGGAGAGTCGCCGGTGGCGAATCCGCACGGGTTGGTGTGCTTGATCACGGCCGCAGCCGGTTCGGCGAACTCGGCAACCAGGTTGGCGGCCGCGTCGGCGTCCAGCCAGTTGGTGAAGCTGAGAGCCGGGCCCTGTAGCTGGCGGGCATGGGCGACGCCTCCGGGGACTCCCGGCACGGCGTAGACGGCCCCCCGCTGATGGGGGTTCTCCCCATAGCGCAGCTCGGCGATGAGCGGCCCCCCAGTGGTGAAGTTGCGCCGCATCGGCCCGTCCGGGGTGTCGCCCGCGAGCCAGTCGGCGACCGCGGTGTCATACGCGGCCACGTGGGCAAACGCCTCGGCGGCGAGCCGCGCCCGGGTGGGCGGGCTCACGGCACCCGCCTCCTTGATCTCCGCCAGAACCTCGCCGTATTGAGAGGGCGACACCACGACGGCCACCGAGCCGCTGTTCTTCGCGGCCGCCCGGATCATGGTGGGCCCGCCGATGTCGATGTTCTCGATCACCGTCTCCCGATCGGCGCCCGAGGCGACGGCGGCGGCAAACGGGTAGAGGCTGACCACCACCAGGTCGATCGGCGCGTAGCCGTGCTCCTCCAGGGCCCGCATGTGCTCCGGGAGATCGCGGCGGGCGAGGATGCCGGCGTGAATGGCCGGATGGAGGGTCTTGACCCGGCCGTCCAGCATCTCGGGTGCTCCGGTGACCTCGCTGACCTGGCGCACCGGGATACCGGCATCCGCGATGGCCTTGGCGGTGCCACCGGTGGCGATCAGCTCGATGCCGGCCTCGTGAAGGCCGCGGGCGAAGTCGGAGAGCCCCGTCTTGTCGCTGACGCCGATGAGGGCTCTCACGTGAGTGAGTCTGCCTGAGAGGGCGGAGCGTCCGTCGCGCCGGCCGCGGCGGTGATCCGGACCACTCGCCCCTCCCGCCGGATCCGTCCCTCGCACCAGAGCCTCACGGCCTCCGGGACCGCGATCCACTCCTGCTCGTGGATGCGCTCGCGCAGGCTCTCTGCGTCGTCGTCCTCCTGGACCCGCACCGCGCGCTGAACGATGATCGGGCCCCCATCGGTGATGCCCGGTTCCAGGAGCTGGACGGTGCAGCCGCTGATCTTGACACCGTGGTCGAGCGCGGCCTCGACCGCGTGCATACCACCTGCGAAGGCGGGGAGCAGCGACGGGTGAACGTTCAGGATGGAATCGGGGAAGGCGGCAAGGAACTCGTCGGTGAGGATGCGGTTGTACCCGGCGCAGACCACCAGCTCGACGCCGGCCAGGCGGAGTCGGTCGCGCATCGCTGCATCCCGGGCGCGGTCGTCATGGCCGTAGTGGCTGAGCGGCATCACCTCCGCGGGGACGCCCCACCGGCCCGCGACCTCGAGGGCGCCGGCGTCACGCCGGTTGCTGATCACCAGCGCGACCCGGGCGGGGAAGCCGGGGGACGCCGCCGCCGCGCAGAGGGCCTCCAGGTTGCTCCCGCGACCGGAGACCAGGACCCCGACCCGGAGCCCCGCGCTCATCGGAGGACGACTTGGTGACCGTCCCTGGCGTCGACGATCTCACCGAGGGGGATGACGGGAAGACCGGCGGCGGAGACGCCGGCCGCGGGAGCCGCAGCGACGGGCACGACCACGACCATGCCGATCCCCATGTTGAAGGTCCGCCACATCTCCTCGGCCCGGACCCCTCCCACCGCCTCCAGCGCAGTGAAGAGCGCCGGGACCTCCCACGCGTCCCGCTCGATACTGGCCGCCATCCCAGCGGGGAGTATCCGAGGCACGTTGCCGAGCAGACCGCCCCCGGTGATATGGGCGAGACCGCGGATCTCCACCCGCGAGCGCAGCTCGCGGATCGCAGGGAGGTAGCAGCGGTGGGGCTCCAACAGGAGATCGGCGATCGGAGCCTGGGTGCCCGGCAGGACGGCGTCCCAGGCGATCTCGCGCTCCGCCAGGATGTGCCGCACCAGCGAGTAGCCGTTGGTGTGGAGGCCGCTGCTGGGGAGCCCGAGGACACGGTCGCCGACCTCGATGCGGTGCCCGTCGATGATCTCGTCACGCTCGACGCAACCGACGATGAAACCGGCGATGTCGAAGTCACCGAGGGCGTAGAGGCCGGGCAGCTCGGCGGTCTCCCCGCCCACCAGGGCGCAGCCGGCCGCTCCACAGGCTGACGCGGCGCCATCGACCACCTCAGCGAGGCGCTCGGGCGAGAGGCGGCCGGTGGCGAAGTAGTCGAGGAAGAAGAGTGGCTCGGCGCCGCTGCAGAGGATGTCGTTGACGCAGTGNNTTGACCAGGTCGATGCCGATGCCACGGTAGCGGCCCGCGGCGATCGCCACCTTCACCTTGGTCCCCACGGAATCAGTGCTCGCCGCCAGGACCGGCTGCTTCCAGCGCAGCGGGTCAAACGCGAAGAGACCGCTGAAGGCACCAATCCCACCCAGCACTTCGGGGCCATGGGTGGCGGTGACCGCTTGCTTGATCAGCCTGACGGCGCGGTCGCCCTCGTCGATGTCAACGCCGGCGTCCGCGTACCGCAGATCTCCCATCTCCGCCGCAGTCTACGTAACCGGGGGAACGCCGCGCGCAGCGAGCTGGTCACCGGCCATGGGCTACGTGGACGCTCCCGCCGGGGTCGGAGTCGGAGCCGGGGTTGGCGTCTGGCCAGTGCCGTAGCCGCCCGGGGGCTCGGATGTGGTGAGAGTGGACCAGGCGACGGCGGTCGATGGCGTGGTCACCGAGGGCGCGGTTCCCCACGCGGTGAACGTCTCGGTCTCCGTGCCCGCGCCGGCGCTGTAGGAGACGACGTAGGAGGCGGGGAGGTGCGTGGTTGGCGAGATGTCGAGGTGGGCCGTCCCCGACGGCGCTGCGAGCGTGGCTGGCGCGGTTCCGAGGATCCTGGTCAGCTGGGTGCCGCCGGATCCGGTGACCGACTCGGTCGAGGTGGCGTCGAGCGGGGACTCTGAGAGCTGCGAGCCCACCGTGATCCCGACCTCCATATTCTTGTACGGACCGTCACCGATCTGCACCGAGACCCACTGCCCGGAGAGCCCGGCGGCCGCGCTCGCGGATACCCCCAGCTGATCCTCGGCAGACGCGGCGTTGCCCTGGAAGTACACCGTCTGGTTCGGGGCGAGCAGGAGACTGAACTGCTCGTTGCCGAAGGCGGTCGTCTGGTTGAACACCTGGCTGCCGTCATCCTGCCCGGAGACGCCGGTGACGGTCAGCGTCGCCCCGCCCCCGGACGAGGTCGCTGAGTAGCTGAACCCGGCCGACTGCTCGGCGGCCGTCATCGCCTGCGCGTAGAGAGCGGACGCCTGGGCCGCGGCTGCCCGCTGGGAGGGGTTCGGCGTCGGCGAGGTCGCGGGGGGGCTGACCGTGGTGGGCGTACCACCCCGGCTCACGAGGATGGCGATGGGGATGCCGACGGCGGCCGCGATGACGGCGGCGCCAAGCACCAGGGCGAGAAACCTCCGCCCCCGGTGGGGGGTGGGCACGTCCGATCCGGGTGCCCACGGCGCGGATCCCGGCTGTCCGGGCCATGGCGCGGACCCCGGCCCTCCCCAGCTGGGCGGCGGAGGTGGCCCCCAACCGGGAGGCCCGCCGGGAGCTCCGGCAGGTCCCCACCCCGGCGTGCCGCCTCCCCACTGTGGCGGGCCCCAACCGGGAGGCGGGCTGGACCAGCCCCACGGCGGCGGCTGCGAGGGGGGAATCCCCTGGCCACTCGTCTGCCCGGGTGCGGCATCCGCACCGGGATCGCCGGTCGGCCGATCGTCGCCCATGCTCAGCTGTCTCCAGATAGCGTCTGCGGCGGGACCGTCATGCCGGGACCCTGCTGCCCGGTGGGAAGAGGCGCCGCCTTCTGGTCCGCGATGTTAGCGCCGCTCGGGAGCGGACCCCTCAGGTGAGTTGGGGGAGGGCCCGGGACGGCTCAGCGGGGACGTCCACTCGCTCCATGGCCATCTTGTCCATCTCCAGTTGCTGGGGGACGCGGACCGGGTAATCGCCGGTGAAGCAGGCGAAGCAGAAGCCGCGGCCGTCGGGGTCGCCCATGGACCGGCGCAGCCCCGCGATGCTCAGGTAGCGGAGGCTGTCCGCCCCCACCAGCCGGCCCACCTCCTCCTCGCTGTGATTGGCGGCGATCAGCTCATTGCGCGAGGCGATGTCGATGCCCATGAAGCAGGGCCACATGATGGGGGGGGAGGCGATCCGCATGTGCACCTCGGCCGCGCCGGCCCGGCGCAGCTCGTCGACGATCCGCTTGCTGGTCGTGCCCCGGACGATCGAGTCGTCGACGAGGGCCACCCGCTGCCCCTCGAGCACGTGGCGCATCGGATTGAACTTGAGCCGGATGCCCGACTCCCGAAGCCGCTGCGAGGGCTGGATGAAGGTCCGGGTGATGTACCGGGACTTGATCATCCCCTCCTCGAAGTGGACACCCGTCTCCTCCGCGAATCCGATGGCGGCGGGGGTACCGGAGTCAGGAAGGGTGATGACCACGTCGGCGTCCACCGGTGCCTCGCGCGCGAGCTCGCGACCCATCTGGCGGCGCGCTTCGTAGAGCGACCTCCCCTGCATCACGGAGTCGGGCCGGGCGAAGTAGATGAACTCGAAAGAGCACATGGCCCGCTTGGGCGCGTCGGCAGGGATCCTGCTGCTGCGCATCCCGGAGGAGTCGATGGTCACGATCTCACCGGGATCGATCTCGCAGATGAAGTTGGCACCNNTAGCGGCCCAGGCACAGGGGCCGGATGCCCAGCGGATCCCTGGCGGCGACCAGGGATTCGCGGGTCAGGAAGAGCAGGCAGTAGGCGCCGTGCACCCGGGGCAGGGCGCGCCGGAGGGCAGCGTCGAGGGTGCGGCCGGGGGTGCGCACCAGGAGGCGGCCCAGCACCTCCGTATCGCTGGTGGAGAGGAACTCGACGCCCTCCCCGGCGAGCTCGGAGCGGATCTCTCCGGCGTTGATGAGGTTGCCGTTGTGGGCCAGGACAACCGGGCCGATCTGGCTGTGCTCGAAGCGCATCGGCTGGGCGTTGGGGAGGCGCGGGCTGCCGGTGGTGCTGTAGCGGGTGTGCCCGATCGCGATGTCACCGACCAGCTGGCCCATGGCCTCGGTGTCGAAGACCTGAGCGACCAGGCCCATCTCCTTGTGCATGAGGATGTCAAGGCGGTTGCTCACCGCGATGCCGGCGGACTCCTGCCCGCGATGCTGCAGCGCATAGAGGCCGAAGTAGGTGAGGTTGGCGACATCCTCCCCCGGCGCGAAGACCCCGAAGAGCCCGCACTCCTCGTGCATCCGCTCGGCGTCCATGAGCCGATCGCGGCCGAGAGCGGCGGGCGAGCGCCTGCGCTCAGGCACCCGGCCGGCCCGTCACCGTCACCACGGCGCAGTCACACAGAACTGCGTTGTCGCCAACGCCCATGGGCTCTCCGCACGTCCGGCCTCCCATGAAACACCGAGTGGGGGACGGGGTCCAACTCAGTATAGGGGCGCCCGGGGCCGCCACCTATACCGGCACCGTCGCCGAGCGCTCGAGATGGTGGGCGAGCAGCTCGTCGTCGAGGCGGACGCCAAGCCCGGGGCCATCCGGAGGCGCCACCGTCCCGTCGCCGGCCAGCTCCAGCCTGTCGACCACCATCTCGGCAGCGAGTCCGGTCACCCGTTCGTGGTAGCACTCGAGCATCAATCCGCCTGGCAGTCCGGCGGCGAGGTGGACGTGGATGTGCTGATCGCCGTGGGGTGCGAAGCAGAGCTCCTGCGCGGCGATCAGAGAGACCACGTGGCGCATCTCGGTGATACCGCCGAGAACCTGGGCGTCCGGGTTCAGGATGTCGGCGGCACCGGCGCGGATGAGGTCACGGAACCCGAAGCGCGTGTACTCGTTCTCCCCGTGGGCGATGGGAACGCAGCCGTCTCGCACCAGGAGGCGGTAGCCATCAAGATTGTCCGGCGTGAGCGGCTCTTCGAACCAGTAAACGCGCTGCTCGGCGAGCGCGCGGGCCATGGCTCGCGCGGCGAAGGTGGAGTAAGCACCGTTGGCGTCCACCAGGAGCTCCGCATCGCCGCCGATGGCCTCGCGGACCGCCCGCACCCGTTCGGTGTCCTCGGCCAGGGTCAGCGCACCGACCTTCATCTTGACGGCCCGGAACCCAGCGGCAACGTAACCCGCCATCTCCTCGACCAGCTCGGTGAGGCCCTTGCCCTCTTCGTAGTAGCCGCCGGCGGCGTAGGCGGGGATGCGCTCCCTGTAGGCGCCCATCAGGCGATGGACGCTGGTGCCGAGCCGGCGCCCGATCCCGTCCCAGAGGGCGATGTCGAGCAGGCTGATCGCGCGCGTGGTCAGCCCGCGGCGCCCCACCAGCTTGGGCTGGTACAGCCGGGCCCAGATTCGCTCGACTGCGAGGGGGTCCTCACCCAGGAGCAAGGGTGCCATCTCGACAGCGGCGTGGAAGACCACGTCGCCCCCCGGCACCCAGCCGGTGCCGGTGACGCCGTCGTCGCAGATGACCCGTGCCAGGACCAGTCGAGACTCGCTGTAGGTGTACCGCCCGTTGGTCACGGGCCGCCGATAGGGCTTCCGGTAAGCGCTCAGCTCGACCCTGGCGATCCGCGTCACAGCGCTGGCACGAGCGCCTCGGCGTGGGCCCGGGCGACCTCCGCCAACTCCAGGTCGAAGACATCGGCCACCACCACCCGGTCCCCGCCGGTGGTGCCCAGCTCGCGCACGTCGACGTCGTGACGCTGCGCGATGGCGCGCAGAGCGGCGACGTCCGTGGCTGCCGCGCTCGCGAGGAAACGTGACTGGGACTCGCCGAAGAGAAGTCCTGCCTGGACCACGGGGGAGCCGAGCGCGAAGAGGCGCTCGGTGAGCTGCGCCCCCCGACCACCGAGAATGCAGCTCTCGGCGAGCGCCACCGCCAGACCTCCCTCGGCGAGGTCGTGGCAGGAGCGGAGCAGCCCGGCGGCGATCATCTCCAGGACTGCGGCCTGGACCCGCCGCTCGAGGTCGAGGTCGAGGGTCGGTCGAGGGCCAGCGTTGGTCCCATGGGCCAGGCGCTGGTACTCGCTGCCGCCCAGATCCATCCCCACCGGCCCGACCAGCAGCACCGAGTCGCCGTCGCGCCCGAACCCTGCCGCACAGCGTCGCTCCAGGTCCTCCAGGTGGCCCACCATCCCGATCACGGTGGTCGGGTCGATGCTCACCCCCTCGGTGTCGTTGTAGAGGGAGACGTTGCCGCTCACCACCGGGACACCGAGGGCCAGGCAGGCCTCGCGCATCCCCTCGACGGCCTCGGAGAGCTGCCAGAAGACCTCGGGCTTCTCGGGATTGCCGAAGTTGAGGCAGTTGGTCACCCCGACAGGCGTGGCTCCCACGGCGACCACGTTGCGCGCGGCTTCGCACACCGCGATGGCGGCACCCCGCCGCGGGTCGAGGGCCGCGTAGCGACCGTTGCCGTCGGTGGTGAGAGCGATCGCCCCGCCGGTGCCTCTCACGCGCAGCAGGGCGGCGTCGCCGCCGGGGAGGACCACGGTGTCGTCGCCGACCTGGTGGTCGTAGCGGCGGAAGATGGACCGGCGGCTGCCGATGTTCGGACTTCCGATGACGCGCAGCAGGGTCTCGCCCATCGACCATGGGGGCGTCATGGCGAGCGGATCGGCCGAGAGTGCCTCGTCCAGCCCGGCGGGGCGCAGTGCTTCCGGGTGGCGAACCGGAACGTCATCGATCAGGAGGTCGAGCGGGAGGTCGCAGACCACCTCTACGCCGTCGGCCACGATCAGCCGTCCGGTGTCGGTCACCGTCCCGATCACGTCCGAGTGGAGGTCCCAGCGGTCGAACTCGGCCTGCACCGAGGCTGCGTCCTGCGGCCTCACCACCAGCAGCATCCGCTCCTGGGACTCGCTCAGCATCACCTCGTATGGCGTCATCCCACGCTCCCGCCGTGAGATCCGGGAGACGTCCATCGCGATGCCGCACCCACCCCGGTGGGCCAGTTCGGCGGACGAGCTGGTGAGCCCGGCCGCTCCCAGGTCCTGCATGGCGACGATCCGCGGGTCGCCGGCCAGGGTGACGCAGACCTCCATCAGGCACTTCTCGAGGAAGGGGTTGCCGACCTGGACGGCGGGACGCCTCTCGCTGGAGGCTTCGTTGAGCTCGACCGAGGCGAAGGTGGCGCCATGGATGCCGTCACGGCCGGTGTCGGCACCGACCAGAAGGACCAGGTTGCCCGGACCGGCGGCGGCCGCCCGGGTCAGCTTGGACTGCTCGATGACGCCGACGCACATGGCGTTGACCAGGCAGTTGTGCCGGTAGGACTCGTCGAAGTAGATCTCGCCGCCGACGGTGGGCACGCCGATGCAGTTGCCGTAGCCGCCGATGCCGGCCACGACGCCATCGAGGAGGTGCCGCTGCGCCGGCTCCTCGAAGGGACCGAAGCGCAGCGAATCGAGCAGCGCGACGGGCCGCGCCCCCATGGTGAAGACGTCGCGGAGGATGCCTCCGACCCCGGTGGCAGCGCCCTGGTACGGCTCGATCGCAGACGGGTGGTTGTGGGACTCGATCTTGAAGACGCAGGCGAGTCCGCCTCCGATGTCGACCGCGCCAGCGTTCTCCCCCGGCCCCTGCAGCACCCGCGGACCGCTCACCGGCAGGCGGGCCAGGAGGGGCTTGCTGGTCTTGTACCCGCAGTGCTCGCTCCACATCGCACCGATGACGCCCAGCTCCACCTCGGTCGGGACCCGGCCCAACCGGCGGATGGCCAGCTCGTACTCGGCGCGGGTCAGCGCCACCTCGGCGAGGATGCCGTCGGAGACGGGGACCGCGGCGGTCATGGAGCCACCGCGAAGGCGGCGCGCTCGGCCACTGCCTCGACCACGCTGCGGAAGATGCGCATCCCATCGTCACTCCCGAGCAGCGGCTCGGCCGCGCGCTCGGGGTGGGGCATCATCCCCAGCACGTTGCGCCGCTCGCTCACGATGCCGGCGATGTCGCGCATAGATCCGTTGGGCGAGGCCTCGCCGACCGCCGATCCATCGCGGGCGACGTAGCGGAAGGCGACCCGGTGCTCGGCCTCCAGCCGGTCCAGGGTGGACGGGTCGGCGACGAAGCGGCCCTCGCCGTGGCTGACCGGGATGGCCAGCACTCCGCCCCTCTCGCATTCCCGGGTGAATGGCGTCTCCGCCGTCTCCACCCGCAGCCAGGTCGTCTCGCAGCGGAACTGGAGCGAGGCGTTGCGGGTCAGCGCACCCGGGAGCAGGTGGGCTTCGCAGAGGATCTGGAAGCCGTTGCAGATCCCCAGGACGAGCCCGCCCGCGGCGGCGAACTCCTGCACCGACTCCATGAGCGGGGCGAATCGGGCGACGGCGCCGGTGCGGAGGTGGTCGCCGTAGGCGAAGCCCCCGGGGAGGATCACGCAGTCGGAGCCCTGGAGGTCCCGATCGCGGTGCCAGAGGCGGACCGACTGGTGGCCGAGGACCTCGACAGCCCGCGCGCAGTCGCCGTCGCTCCAGGTCCCCGGGAAGACCGCGATGCCGAACCTCATGCGGGCGGCGCGGTCGGCGTGGGCGACGCTTCGCCGGAAGGCCGGAGCTCGATGCGGTAGTCCTC
>PMYJ01000148.1:0-3972 GCA_003170875.1 Candidatus Dormiibacterota bacterium
GCCACCTGCTGGGCGGTGTCCAGCACCTTGGCCACATTGCGCCCGAGCAGGGCGCTCACCGTCAGCACCGGGGCGCCCGGGACGAAGTCGAAGGCGGCGGAGATCTTGGTCAGGGTCTCCGGGTCGACGCGGTCCTCCTGGGGCACCAGGTCCCATTTGTTGGCGATGACGACCACGCCCTTGCCGGCATCCGCGGCGTAACCGGCGATGTGCCGGTCCTGGGCCAACACCCCCTCCGAGGTGTCGACCACGACCAGCGCCACGTCGCTGCGCTCCAGGGCCCGCATCGCCCGGAGCAGGCTGTAGTGCTCGATGTCGGTGGTGACCACACCCCGCCGGCGGATGCCCGCGGTGTCGACCAGCCGGATCTGGTGGCCGCGGTGCTCGATCAGGGTATCGACCGCGTCCCGGGTGGTTCCGGCCACTGATGACACCAACGCGCGCTCCTCCCCCACCAGGTAGTTGAGCAGCGACGACTTGCCGACGTTGGGCCGGCNNGTGTCGGTGCCGGTGAGCGCCGAGATCAGCCGCGGCTCACCGAGGCCGAGGCGGTAGAGCTCGTGGGCGTAGTAGGGATCGGAGGGCGAGTCCGCCTTGTTGCCGGCAAGGATCACCGGCTTGCCCCCGGAGCGCAGGATGGCCGCGACGTCCTCGTCGAGACCGGTCACCCCGGCACGGACGTCGATCATCAGGATGCAGAGGTCGGCCTCCTGGATGGCCATCCGCGCCTGCTGCTGGGTGCCACGGGTCAGCTCGGCGATGCCCGGATCCTCGGAGATGAGGGCGGGGTCGAGGCCGGCGGTGTCGACCAGGGTGAAGCGGCGCCCGCGCCACTCGGCCACCCCGTACAGGCGGTCCCGGGTCAGCCCGGCAGTCTCGTCGACGATGGCGTGCCGCTGCCCGGTCAGCCGGTTGAAGAGCGTCGACTTCCCGACGTTGGGCCGGCCGACGATGGTGACGATGCCGCTCACCGGGCCTATGGCGGAGTCGTCGTGGTACCGGCGGCTGCGCCGGTTGCGGACCGACCCCGCGGGCGGGCTCACGGTTGGGCGGCCTCCAACTCCAGCGCGATCGGTTGCAGGCCGTCAGCCTCGTCGTCGCGGCCGAAGGCGTTGAGATCGCCGCTACCACCGGCCACGGTGTTGACAATCAGGTACGTGTAGTCCGCCCAGGAGCGGTCGGAGTCGAATTGCGACGGGCGCGCCGGGTGATCCGGATGGCTGTGCCAGAACCCCACCACGTCCAGTCCCCGGGCGCGGGCGCGACGGTCGGCGGCCTGGATGTCGGCCGGGTCCATCTCGTAGCGGTCGAAGAGCCTCTCGGTCCAGAGGTTACGGGCGGAGGTGGCCTCCTGCGCGGCGACGGCTTCCCCGTCATAGGCGCCGATCAGGACCCCGCAGCCCTCGTGGGGATAGGCGGCCTCGGCGAGGCGCCGGATCGTCGAATGGGCGGCGGCGGAGAGGCGGACCCCGAGGACGCTCACGACGTCAGCGCGGCGAGGCGCACGGCGAGGGGGCTCACGACGGTGCGAGCCCGTAGAGGCCGGTGCTCAGGTAGCGGTCGCCCCCGTCGCAGAAGATGGTCACGATCACTCCCTCTCCGATCTCACGCCCCACCTCGCGGACGCCCCAGAGGTTGGCGCCGCTCGAGTGCCCGACCAGAATGCCCTGGATGATGGCGAGGCGGCGGGCCAGATCGTATGCCTCCTCGGTGGGAGCACCGAGACCTTGATCAGCCAGGTTCGGGTCATAGATGCCCGGAACGATCGCGCTCCCCATGTGCTTGAGCCCCTCCAGGCCGTGCCAGGGGCCCTCCGGCTGGACGCTGTAGAGGCGAATCTGCGGATTCAGCTCACGGAGCCTGCGCCCGGTGCCCACGAAGGTCCCCTCGGTCCCCAGCGCGGCCACGAAATGGCTGACCGAGCCACGGGTCTGCTCCCAGATCTCGGGGCCGGTGCCGTGGTAGTGGGCACGCCAGTTCTCCGGGTTGTTGTACTGGTCGGGCATGTAGTAGCGGTCGGGATCGGCGGCCAGGACCTCGCGGCAGAGGCGGATGGCGCCGTCGCTCCCCTCCATCGGATCGCTGAAGGTGACCTCGGCCCCGTAGGCGTGGACGAGAGCCCTGCGCTCGGCGCTCACGTTGTGGGGCATCACCAGATGGACCCGGTAGCCCTTGGCGGCACCGATCATCGCGTAGGCCACCCCGGTGTTACCGCTGGTGGCATCGAGGATCACCCGGTCCGGGGTGAGCAGGCCCTGGTGCTCCGCCTCGGTGATCATCCGGAGCGCCGGCCGGTCCTTCACCGAGCCCCCCGGATTGCGGTACTCGGCCTTGGCGAAGACCTGGACGTCGGGCAGCTCGTCCTCGAAAAGCCGGATGCGCAGTAGCGGCGTGTTGCCGATCAGCTCCAGGAGGCCCTTCCCGAGGCGCGGCGGGACGATCGAGAGTTGGGGGTCGGAACCGGGCATCCCGGCCATTATCACCGAGCGCCGGCGACGGGCCGCCACTGTGGCGCCGTCCGCCGGGCGGGCGACGACGGCTCAGCCGGCGGCTTCGGAGGCTCCCATCCGGAATCCGGCGTTGCCCTTGCGCGCGTCCGAGAAGAGTGCGATGACCCCACTCGGGCGGAGGTGGATGGGGCCGTCGTCACCCGGAAGCTCGACGAAACCCGCCTCGCCGGGCTTGCCCTGGAGCGCGACCAGGGTCTCTGCGACGGAGAGCCGCACCGCGGCGTCCGAGCCGTTGACGAACCGGATGATGGTCATCTGGAGGTGCTCCTCACTTGCTTGCGGGCCCCATGGTAGCCGCGACGGAGTCGAGCGCCGTCCGCAGCTCGGCGGTGAGGTCCTCGACCTCCTCGATGCCGACGGAGAAGCGGAGCAGGCCGTCGCCGATGCCGAGGGACCGGCGCTGGGCCGGGCTGAGCCCCCGGTGCGAGCTGAGCGCCGGATGGCTGACGGTGGTGGCCACGTCGCCAAGCGACGGTGCCAGCCGGATCTCGGGGAGGCCGCGCAGCAGCAGATCGGCGCGCTCGCGCGCGCCGAGGTCCAGTGCCAGCATCGACCCTCGCCCCCGTGGCAGGAGCCGGGNNAGCGAGGCGGCGCCGATGGCACCCCGCTCGGCGCGGAGCCCGGCGGTCCGCAGGCCGCGAAGGCTGAGGAAGGCGTCGAACGGTGCCATCACCGTGCCCAGGAACCGGGAGTGGGCGGCCAGGAGATCCGCCGCCGGGTGCCCGGCACGGATCACCACGGCTCCCCCCAGGACATCGGCATGCCCGGACAGCTGCTTGCTCAGGCTCTCGACGACCAGGTCCGCGCCCAGCTCCAGCGGACGGAGCAGGAAGGGCGTGGCAAAGGTGTTGTCGATGACGGTGGCGACGCCCGCCGACCGGCAGAGCTCGACCAGGGCGCGGAGGTCGAGCAGCCCCATCAGCGGGTTGCCGATGGTCTCCGCCACCACGCAGGCGACCTCCGGCGTGAGCACCTTCCGGACCTGGTCGAGCTGACGGGCCACCTCGCCCGGCGGCGGCAGGTCGACCATCACCGGCTCCACCCCAAGGGCCGCCAGCGGGCCCGCGAGCAGGCTCTCGCTGCCCCCGTAGCAGGGGCGGAGGAGGACCACCCGGCGGCGTCCCGGCCCGACCAGGGTGCTGAGGGCGAGGAGCAGGGCGGCCTGGCCGCTGGCGGTGACCCGGCAGACCGGCGGCGCGGGGAGCCCATACCCCTCGAGCGCGACCAGCGCCTCCTCGAGCCGGTGCACGCTCGGATTCCCGAAACGGCGGTATCCCCCGCGGCCGGCGGCCATCGCCGCATCGAGGTCGTCGAGGTCAGGGAAGGCGTCGACCGAGGCGAGCGACGGAGGCTCGACGAGGGGGACGCCACCCGGCACCGGATCCGGCGTCCCGGCCCGGGCGGCGACCGTGAGCGGGCTCGGCGGTCGCATCACCGCCGTCCGCCCCGGCCGCTCGCCGGG
>PMYJ01000148.1:3988-5703 GCA_003170875.1 Candidatus Dormiibacterota bacterium
CGCTCCGACCGCGACGGCGCCCCGGTCTTGAGCTGGCCGCCATTGATGGCGACCACGAAGTCGGCGATGAAGGTGTCCTCGGTCTCCCCGCTGCGGTGGCTGACCACCGGGTTGTAGCCGTGGGCACGTCCGAGGGCGACGGTCTGGAGGGTCTCGGTGAGGGTGCCGATCTGGTTGAGCTTGATCAGGACCGAGTTGGCCGCGCCCAGGTCGATCCCCTTCTGGAGGAGCTTGGCGTTGGTCACGAAGTTGTCGTCGCCGACAAGCTGGACCCGGTCACCGAGCTTCTTGGTCAGCAGCACCCAGCCGTCCCAGTCCTCCTCGGCCATGCCGTCCTCGAGGGAGACGATCGGGTAGCGGTCGAGCCACGAGGTCCACAGCTCGACCATCTCGACGGGCCCCAGCGTCCGCCCCTCGCCCTTGAGGACGTAGTGGCCGTCGTGGAAGAGTCCGGANNACAGCGGGGTCGAGCCCGATCCCGACGTCCTTGCCGGGCACGTAGCCGGCCTTGAGGATGGCCTCGACGAGCAGCTCGACAGCCTCCTCGTTGTGCTTGAGGGAGGGGGCGAAGCCACCCTCGTCGCCCTGCCCGGTGCTGTGCCCCTTGGCCTTGAGCACGGCGCGCAGCGCGTGAAAGCACTCACTCCCTGCACGCAGGGCCTCCGAGAAGGTGGGCAGCCCGAACGGGATGAACATGAACTCCTGGAAGTCCACCGAGGTCTGGGCGTGGGCACCGCCATTCAGGCAGTTGAACTGGGGCACGGGAAGGGTGACGGCACCGACGCCGCCGAGGTACCTATAGAGGGGAAGCCCGGTGGACTCGGCGGCGGCCCGTGCGCTGGCCAGGCTCACCCCGAGGATGGCGTTCGCGCCCAGCCGGCCCTTGTTCTCGGTGCCGTCCAGCTCGCAGAGGCGGGAGTCGAGCCCTCCCTGGTCGAGGGCGTCCATGCCGATCACCTCGGGGGCGATCAGCTCGACGACGTTGTTGACGGCCTGGAGGACACCCTTGCCCCCGTACCGCGCGGCGTCGCCGTCGCGCAGCTCGACAGCCTCGTGGATGCCGGTGCTGGCACCGCTCGGGACGATGGCCTGGCCCTCGAAGCCGCTGGCCAGCTCGACGTGAACCTCGACGGTCGGGTTGCCCCGGGAGTCGAGAACCTCTTGGGCGGAGATCGATTCGATGAAGGTCATGGCCGGAGGATAGCCTTCGCGACCCCGCCGCCGTCAGGGGCGTAGGTCATCAGCAGGGGGCGACNNCGGCGGGCGGAGCGCGCGGCTACTGAGACGGCGCCGGCGGGTACTGCGGAGGCGTGGGCGGGTACAGAGACGGCGCGGGCGGGTACTGCGGCGGCGTGGGCGGGTACTGCGGCGGCGCGGCCGGGTACTGAGGAGGCGCGGTCGGGTACTGCGGCGGCGCGGTCGGGTAGCCCGGAGCGGGGTACGGGTACGCAGGTGGGCCGAATGTCGTCACCGGAGGCAGCCCCTGTCTCACCACCACGGCCCGGCCGAGCTTGTCGTGCAGCCCCTGCTTCCGGGAGTCCCAGGCCACCCAGAGCAGGGCGAGGAACGCCACCAGGCTCGCGATGTCCCGGAGGGCGAGAGACCAGAAGAGGAGCGCCGGTCCCCACCAGATGATCGCGCGCAGCACGGCCCGCCCCATGGGAAGGTTCTTGGTGGCATCCTCCTGGCAGGCCACGCGCAGTCCGACCGCCCTC
>PMYJ01000180.1:0-871 GCA_003170875.1 Candidatus Dormiibacterota bacterium
GCCGGTCAGATCGCCGATCTAGGGGTCACCACCCGCGGGTGGCGAGCAGCTCCTCCTTGGGGAGGGTGGTGATGTCGATTCCGCGCATGGCCTTGCCCAGGCCGGCGCTCACCTCGGCGATCACCTCCGGCTTGTCGAAGTAGGTGGTGGCGGCCACGATCGCCTTGGCGTAGCCGAGGGGGTCGTCGCTCTTGAAGATGCCGCTCCCGACGAAGTTGCCGTCGGCACCGAGCTGCATCATCAGCGCGGCATCCGCCGGGGTCGCGATCCCGCCGGCCGAGAAGTTGACCACCGGGAGCTTGCCGGTCTCGGCGACCTCGGCGACCAGCTCGTAGGGGGCGCCAAGCCGCTTGGCCTCTGCCATCAGCTCATCGTGGCGCAGCGCCTGAAGGCGGCGGACGCCGCCGAGGACCGCGCGCATGTGGCGGACAGCCTCGACCACGTTGCCGGTGCCGGCCTCGCCTTTTGTCCGCACCATGGCCGCCCCTTCGCCGATGCGGCGGAGGGCCTCACCGAGGTCGCGGGCTCCGCACACGAAGGGCACGGTGAACGCCCATTTGTCGATGTGGTTCTCCTCGTCGGCGGGCGTCAGCACCTCGGACTCGTCGACGTAGTCGACGCCGAGCGACTGCAGAACCTGGGCCTCGACGAGGTGGCCGATCCGCGCCTTGGCCATCACCGGGATGGTGACCGCGGCCATGATCCCCTTGATCAGCGAGACGTCGCTCATGCGGGCGACGCCGCCCTCGCGGCGGATGTCGGCGGGGACCCGCTCCAGGGCCATGACCGCCACCGCCCCGGCCTCCTCGGCGACCTTGGCCTGCTCGGGGGTGACCACGTCCATGATCACCCCGCCCTTGAGCATCTCGGC
>PMYJ01000180.1:959-9593 GCA_003170875.1 Candidatus Dormiibacterota bacterium
AGGTGGCTGTGTCAGCATTGAGCCGGCCGGGGGATGAGTTGCTGCGAACAATGGGGAGATCGAGACCGTGAATGCGACCATCGAGCGACCGGCGAGCTCTAGCGGTACGTTTGCGCTCGGGGGGCAGCTGGTAGTGCATCGCCTCGGGTTTGGCGCCATGCGGATCACCGGGCCCGGGGTCTGGGGAGAGCCCGCCGATCGGGACCAAGCCATCGCGGTCCTGCGGCGAGCCGTCGAGCTGGGCGTCGACCTGATCGACACCGCCGACTCGTACGGCCCCTACGTCAGCGAGGAGCTGATCCGGACCGCCCTCCGCCCCTATGCCAGCCAGCTCGTGATCGCCACCAAGGCCGGAATGGTGCGCACCGGGCCCAACCTGTGGCACCCGGTGGGCCGGCCCGAGTACCTGCGCCAGGAGTGCGAGATGAGCCTCCGGCGGCTGGGCTTGGAGCAGATCCCACTCTTCCAGCTCCACCGCATCGATCCCCAGGTCCCGCTCGAGGATCAGGTCGGAGAGCTGGCCGCACTCCAGAGCGAGGGCAAGATTCGCTTCATCGGGCTCTCCAACGTGAGCGTCAACCAGATCAAGGCGGCGCGGGCCCTCGTCCCGATCGCGACCGTGCAGAACCGGTACAACCTGGTGGACCGGGGATCGGAGGATGTCGTCGAGCTATGCGAGCGCGAGCACATCGGGTTCATCCCCTGGTTCCCCCTGGCGACGGGCGCCCTGAGCCGGCGCGACGGCCCCCTCACCGCCTTCAGCGCGAGGCTGGGGGCCACCCCGTCACAGGTCGCGGTGGCGTGGCTGCTGCACCGCTCAGAGGTGATCCTTCCGATCCCGGGCACGGCCTCGGTCGCCCATCTGGAGGAGAACGTGGAGGCCGCTCTGATCGGGCTCACCGACGACCAGGTCGCCGAGCTGGGGAAGCTCGGAGCGGAGTCCTGAGGAGGGCGCTCGCTCAGACCCCTTCCGGCCGGCGCTTCGACTCGGGCGGGCAGTGCCGGAGCAGCAGCTCGAGGAAGGCACGCATCCAGGCGGGGTTGTCCGGCCAGGCACGCGCCGAGACCATCATCCCGTCGACCACGGCGGCGGCATCGACGAACTCGGCCCCGGCAGCCCGGACGTCAGGTGCCAGGGCGGGAAAGGCGGCGGTGCGCCTCCCGCGGAGCACTCCGGCGGCGGCCAGGGCGAGCGACGCGTGGCAGGTCTGCGCCACCGGCTTCTCCTCCTTGAAGAAGTGCCGGATGATCCGCAGCACGTCGGGGTCGTTGCGGATGTACTCCGGGGCCCGGCCTCCCGGGATGACCAGGGCGGCGTATCCGGCAGGATCGACCTCCGCGAAGGCGAGGTCGGCCGGCCAGCTGTAGCCCGCTTTCTCGGTGTAGGTGTCGTAGCCCTCGACGAACTCGTGGATCACGAACTGAAGCTTCTTGCGGCTGGGCCCGGCGATGTGGACCGTATAGCCCTCCTCGAGAAGCCGCTGGTAGGGGTACAGGACCTCGAGCGATTCGGCGGCGTCCCCAGCCAGGATCAGGACCTTGGCCATCTCGCAATCTCCCAGCGCGGCGGCCCGCCCCTGCGGCAGGGCTCGGCCACCAGCTGGTCCACCCTAGTCGGGCCTCGGGCCGCGGGTCAAGTTGCGGCACCCTCCCGGGGGCGGCTGGCGCCCAGGTCGCGCGAGCCCCGCTGCTATCATGCCGACGATCGGGAAGTAGCTCAGCCAGGTTAGAGTGCACGGTTCGGGACCGTGAGGTCGGGAGTTCGAATCTCCCCTTCCCGACGTTGCAGTCGCGTTGGGCTGCCACGGCCGGCGACAACGACTCCGATTCCTGGGTCGCCGCTGTCGACGGCTCGGTGCGGTCGCAGGCAGCGTGTTGTCGGATGCTGGCGGGGGTTCCCCGGCCGATCTCAGGTGGCGTGGGCGGGATTCAGGGCCGATGCCTGCGAGTGCACCGAGCCGGGTCGCGCCAGCCAGATCAGGGCGACGACGAGCACGGCCACCACCAGCGCTTCCACATGGTCCCAGGGTGCCGGCAGCCAGAGGTCCAAGAGGCTGGCAACGTCCAGGGCGACCACTGCCACAACCAGCGTTCGCGACCAACCGGCGACCAGCGCCGTGACCGCTCCCAGCACACCGAGGAGGAGCAGATCGTGGGAGTAGTCGTGGGGTGCGATGAGCAGGGAGAGGACGATGCCCAGACCGAGGGCGGTGCGGGCGTCAAGTCGCTTTCGCACCCACCAGAGGGCGGCGAGGCCAAGGAGCGCCAGGGGGACGGCGACGATCACCGCTGCGGTAGGGCCGCTCAGATCGGTGAGGATCCCCGGCAGCGACACCGTCGATGACGGGGCGGGAAGGCCCTGAACCAGCTGTCGCAGCCACTCGCCGAGCTGAGACGGCGGGACGATGGCGAGACTGAACACGAGGGATCCCAGCCCGCCGATCAGCATGCCCGCCACGGTCCGCCACTCGCGCACCATCAGCAGTGCAAGGGGAACGAACCAGAGGATCTGCGGCTTGAGTGCCGCGGCCAGCCCGAGCATCGCGCCGGCCAGCAGCCTTCGTTCCGGGAGAAGCGCGAGCGCGAGCGCAGCGATGAGGAGCAGCAGACCGTCAACCTGACCCTCAGCGATCCCGCTGACCGATGCGACCGTGATGGTCGCCGCGCAGACCAGCAGGGTGGCGAGGTCGGGGTGTTTCGCATCACGGCGCGCGATGGAGATCAGCAGGCCCAGCCCCGCTCCGATGCAGACCAGGGAGACTGCGAGCCAGATCGCGTTGGCGGTCCGGAAGGAGAGGTGGCCGAGAGGAGTCAGCAGCCAGGCGAGCTCCGGAAGGTACGCGTACGGCAGAGGGTACGGGGGATGAGCAATCGCCAGCTGCTTCCACGCCGCGGCGGACGCGGCCGCCGTGTTGTAGGGATCGAGATGCGCGGAGAGGCGGCGAGCCGCCTCCCAGAAGACGATGAAGTCCGAATGACTGATGTGAGTCAACGCCGCCCACGACTCGACGGCGACCATCGCGAGGAGTGCTGCGTAGACGGTGAACCGGGCGCGCGCCGCCGACCTCGCATTCAGCGGCATCACGGCGCGCTCACTGACATCGCCGCGTCGCGGTGGGTCGGAATCATGGGCCCACGGATGTCAAGGTGAGGCGGATTGTGCCACCTGCCCCCGGCGACTGCCCATCTGCCGCTGAGCGGTGACGGGGGCGCACCGCCGGCCGCGGCGCCCAGACGTCGCCGTCATCAATCTGTGCTGCGACCGCGACCGTGATCTGCGGGACACGAGCCCGCGCGTCGGGTTGGATAGGGGAGGCTGGAGAGCCGGCTCAGGCCGCGCGCCCCGGCAGCTCAGATCATGGAGGCCTCATCGTGGCGCACGCCGCGACCTGGCACCTGCGCGGCATGCCGCGGGTGTCGATTCCGCCTGCCCTGGCGATGGTGTCGGGCGACGAGTCGGAAGCCGAAGCGGCTGAAGGCACCCACCCCTGTCTCACCGGCGCGGGCTGGAGCCTTGCCCAGTCGCTCCGCCGCTACGCCGCCTGGGCGTGCGAGCTGGCGGTCGCCGGGGCGTTGGCGACGGCGACGCTCGCCACTCTCGGCCAGGCACTCGGAATCGCGGGCGGCGGAGCGGACGAGACCGCGGAGGCCCTCCTCTGGCTGGGCATCGGCGCGGCATTGCTGATTTTCATCCGGCGTCACGATCCCCTGCGCCGGGCACGAAGCTGGGGCGACGCGATGGCCGGCTTCGGGCGCGCAATGCGCCGCCACGGGATCGCCTGCGCGGTGTCCGTCCCCGTCCTCGCGTTCGGGGTATTCGACGAGGCATCAATCGCTGCTCCCCAGGTCGCCCAGCAGCTCCTCCAGCTCCTGCCCGGGCTGGTCGCCATGAACATCGCCGGATTCACTGCAGCCGCGCTGCTGCTGCCAGGGGTGAACGGGTTCCTGGGGACCGTCGGCGGGCTCGTCGAGCGGCGGACGCGGGGTGTGGAAGACGCGGCGACGGAGGCTGGGGTGGGGTGGTCCGATCAGCGACACCGCCCCGCCGTCGCCCGGGCCCTGATCGGGGGGCTCACCCCGCCGCTCAGCCTCGTCCTCTGCGTCCCGGCCATCAGCGCCCTGGCCTCGCGGAGCCTGGCGCCCACCTCCCTGCTGGTCGCGGCCGGAGCGGCGGTGGCCCTGAGCGCGCTGGCGGTGGCAGTCGCCCACGGCAGCCCAGGTCTGGCACGGCCACGCCCCTGGTGGCTGGCGGTGGGTGCGGGCGCCGCGACCGGGGCCGCCGCCGGAGCCGGGCCCGAGCTGATCGCGGCCGGTGGGCTGTTCGGGGNNAGGAGACCCTCTCCGGGCCCGAGGACGAGGAGGTGACCGACGACGGGTGGCGGGTGAGTCAGCTCAGCGGCTGGTGCTGGGAGGGGACGAAGGGCCGCGCCCAGCTGCTCGGCCGGCGCCGCGCCGACCTCCTCGGCGTCATCCACGTCCTCCATCCCGAGGCCCCCGGCAGCCCACGGCCCTGATCACGCCGGCTCCCGGCTGTCATCCCAGCCTGCAGCCGTCAGCCCGGCTACGGTAGGCTGACGGCTCGTCAGCGCACGGCACCGCCGGAGCGCGCATCCACACACCGGGGGAGACCGTCAATGCTCGCATTTGCGCTATTCGGAACAAAAGAAATCATCGTCTACATCGTCGTGCTGATCGTGATCATCGCGGCGATCTTCTGGTTCGTCTCGCGGGGCAAGGCCAACTCCTAACCCCGGGGGAGATGCGACCAGCCCGACAGAACCGTGGCGAGCGGGAGGGGCAGTTCGATGCCGCCGTCCGCCACGCCGCCGCTCGATAGGGGACAGACCCGCGTGGTCGATGCGTGTCACCCTGTGGGGGTGGGTGGCATCGCTGAGTCGAAGATCGGGACTGCCCTCGTGCTCGGCGGAGGCGGCGGCCGGGGAGCCGCCCAGCTCGGCATCCTCCGCGCTCTCGCGGAGCGGGGCTTGCAGCCGGACGCCTGCGTCGGCACGAGCGTGGGCGCCCTCAACGCGGCGGTGGTGGCGAGCCAACCCCTCCCGGTGGCCCTGGACATGCTCGAGCGGATCTGGGCCAGCCCCCAGACCCGGGCGGTCTTCAGCTCTCACCCGCTGCGGATGGTGATGAACCGGGTCCGGCGCCAGCCATACCTCCGGAGCGATGACGCCATCGGCGATCTGGTCGACTTTTCGATGGCGATGACGGGCATGACCACCTTCGAGGAGCTCCGCCGTCCCCTGCAGATCGTCGTCACCGACCTCCTGACCGGCGAGCCGGTGCTGATCTCCCAGGGCCGGCTGCGCGATCCCCTGCGCGCCTCGTGCGCCATCCCGTTCGTCTTCCGCCCGGTGCGGCTCGGGGACCGCTCCTACGTGGACGGCGGCGTCACCGACAACTGCAGCATCTCCACCGCCGCCCGGATGGACCCCGAGCAGATCATCGCCGTCGACCTCACCGCGGAGCCAGCGATGCCCGCGCTGCGCCGCCTGTCGGAGGTTTTCGAGCGGGTCACCTCGGTGGCGCTCCACTCGCGCCTGCTGGCCGACTTCGACACCTTCAGCAAGCGCCTGCCGGTGACTCTGATCTGTCCCCGCATCGCCAACCCGCTGCGGGTGGCCGACTTCACCAAGGTGCGCGAGGCCGCCCGGACCGCCATGGAGTCGCTCCTGCAGACCATCGGTCTGGCCGACGGGCGGGTGGCGCCGGGCCTCTTTTACCTCCCGATCTCGATGGAGAGCAGCCCGGCCGGAGGCTGATGGATCGGGTCCGGGAAGGCGGCGGGCCTGCCCTGTCCCCCGCCAGCTCACCAAACACCTGTTTGGCCTTCTTTGATAGGATCCCTACCATGCCCACCGCCCACGGCACCTTCGACATCGACCGATTCGACACCGAGAAGCCCCACGACGTAGACGACGGCGTGACCCTGACCCGCGCCCACATCACCAAGACCTTCCAGGGCGACCTGACGGGCAGCAGCGAGACAGACATCATCATGGTGCACACCCAGATCCCGGCGGCATATGCCGGCATCGAGCGTTTCGAGGGCGCCGTGCACGGGCGGAGCGGTGGATTCGTCCTCCAGCACGGCGCGGGGAGCAGGAGCGGCGAGCCCTGGTTGACCTGGAAGATCGTCGAGACGAGCGGGACCGGCGACCTGACCGGGATTCGTGGCGAGGGACAGATCGTCATCGGCCCCGACGGCGGGCACTCCTACACGATCGACTACGAGCTCTAATCCGTCCCTGTGCGAGTGCCGTCATGACCGTCGTGGCCCGGTAAGCTAGACGGCGCCCGGGCCCCCGTAGCTCAGTGGATAGAGCAGAGGTTTCCTAAACCTTGTGCGCAGGTTCGATTCCCGCCGGGGGTAAAGCTTCTTCTCGCGAGTGACGATGCACGGGCAGGCCTCCCGGCCTGTGGCACCATCGCTCGGTGCGGATCGACATCATCGTCTACGAGGGCGTCGACGAACTGGACGTCGTCGGCCCGCTCGAGGTCCTGCACCGGGCGGCCCAATCCGGCGCCGACCTGACCGTGCAGTTGGTGACCCGCAGCGCGGTCGAGCACGTGACCGGCTCGTGCGGGCTCCGCTTCCAACCCGACACGGTGTTCGCGCCGGACGCTGACGTGGTGGTGGTTCCCGGTGGGGGGTGGGTCACGCGCGACGACAACGGAGCCTGGGGAGAGGTGCGTCGTGGCGACTGGCTGCCCCTGCTCGCGCTGGCCGCCGGACAGGGTTCGGTCATGGCGGGGGTCTGCACCGGGACCATGCTCCTTGCCCACGCCGGGATCGTGGGCGACCTGAGGGCTACCACTCACCATCAAGCCCGCCACGACCTCACCGAGCTGGGCGTCCGCGTCGCGGATGAGAGGGTCGTGGACGAGGGCAGGCTGGTGACGTCGGGAGGCGTCACGAGCGGGATCGACCTCGCGCTCTGGCTGGTGGAGCGCTGGTTTGGCAGGAACCTTGCCGACGGTGTGGCCGCAGCGCTCGAGTACCAGCGGTACGCGCCGGCTCGCCCGACCGACCCGCCAGCGATCCCCGGGGCCTGCACTCCCGCGCAGAATCCCCCGGCATGAGCGTCGAGGTCCGTCCCGCGGTCGCGGCCGACGTCCCCGCCCTGCTCGACCTCTACCGGCAGCTTTCCGGCGGGCTCGCCCCCGAGCCACCGCTCACCGTGGCCGAGGCGGAGGCGAAATTTGCCGGCATCGCCGCCGACCTGGATCGCACGGTGCTGGTGGCGACCGTGGAGGGAGCGGTCGCCGGGACCGTCGACCTACTCATTGTCCGGCCCAGCCTGACCCACGGAGGGCGTCCTTGGGCCGCCGTCGAAAACGTGGTCGTCGACGACCGGTACCACCGCCGGGGGGTGGGCCGCGCCCTCATGGACGAGGCGGCCCGGAGGGCCCGCGAGGCGAACTGCCACCGGCTCCAGCTGCTCTCCAGCCAGCGCCGCACCGAGGCCCACGCCTTCTACCGGGCGATCGGGATGGACGCGAGCCCCCAGGGTTTTCGCCTCTTCTTTGGCTGACCTGACAAAAATCTCCCCTCATAGCCGAGTACCTGCAAGAATCTTCATCCGCCCCCCCCTCGCTCCGAGAGCGGATCGGGCCGCTCCACTGGAGGTTCCCGGACCATGGCCACTGACGACAAGCAGCGCATCCTCGATTGGTGCAGCGCCGACAGCGATGTTCGGTGCGTGGAGGAGGACGCCGACGCGGGTGCCGAATTCACCCTGGGACTGGAGAGCGGCGGCGCCGAGGTGACCGCGACCCTCCCGACCGGCGGGGACCGGCTGGTCCTGCGCAGCGTCGTCGACCTGGCTCAGGCGACCCACCCCACGGGGAGCGGCGATCTCGCCGCCGACCTGGTCCAGCTTGAGGAGAGGCGACCGGGACCGGTGACCGCCAGCCTCGACCCGGCCGGAGAGCAGGTCGTGATCAGCACCTGGATCGTGCTCGACGGGCTGACCAAGCACAGCCTCCTGACCGCGGTCAGCGATCTCCACCGGACCTGGAGCGCCGTGCTCCGGCTCACAGGCGTGACCGCCGGGGCCTCCGCGACCGGAGTGCGCGCGACCGAGGTGGTCGGTGTCGCCGACGCCGAGGCGGAGACGCCGGTCCCGGCCGTCGCAGGCGCGACCGCCGATTCCGTCTCGGTGGCAGCCGGCATCTCCGAGGACGCGTCTCCCACAACGTGGTCGTGGTCGCCGGCGGGAGCCAGCGCGGCCTTTGCCGCAGTGGGGGGGGCCGGAGCGCCCGACGACACCGCGGAACCGGAGGCTGTGGCTGCAACTGAGGAGACGGCCGCCCCCGAGGACACCGCGGCTCCCGAGGATACCGCGGCTCCCGAGGACGCGGTGACCCCCGCTTACGAGGCTGCCCCCGAGTACGCGCCGGCCCCCGAAGCCGACGCCGCTCCCGTGGCGGAGACCGCCCCCGAGGAAGCTCCCGAGGCCGAGGGCGCCGGGGCAGAGGGATACCCCGAGCCGGGATACGCCGCCGGAGAGGGATATCCCTTGGGAGATGCCTTCGCAACGGTTCCCGAAGCGGACGCGGCTCCCGAGGCCGAGGCGGCGCCCGAGCCGCAGGCGGACGAGGTCGAGGCCGCCCCCGAGG
>PMYJ01000193.1 GCA_003170875.1 Candidatus Dormiibacterota bacterium
TCGCCGCCCTCTTCGTGAGCCGCGGAGGTGCGCAGCTGCAGCGGCCAGAGGGGCCAGGGGGTGCTCGGGTCACGCCGCTCCGGAGGCTGCGGCATGATCTCCAGCTGGTGGACGCTGCTCGCCCCCTGACGATGGGCGGTCCCCAGGCAGTCGGCCCCGGTGTCGCCACCGCCGATCACCACCACCCGGCGACCCCTGGCGCTCACCGGGGATTCGTCCAGATCACCCTCCTGCACCCGGTTGGCCAGGGGCAGGTACTCCATGGCCTGGTGGACCCCGTGCAGGTCCCTGCCGGGGATGGGGAGGTCGCGGGGAACGGTCGCCCCCCCGGCCAGCACCAGCGCGTCCACCTCGGCGAGGAGCCGATCGGCGGGGAGATCCTTGCCCACCTCGACACCCGTCTCGAAGACGGTCCCCTCGGCGCGCATCTGATCCAGACGGCGGTCCAACACGCTCTTCTCGAGCTTGAACTCGGGGATGCCGTAGCGGAGGAGGCCGCCTGGGCGGTCGTCACGCTCGTACACGACCACGTGGTGGCCGGCTCGGACGAGCTGCTGGGCGGCGGCCAGGCCTGCCGGACCGGAGCCGACCACGGCCACCCGCTTGCCCGTCATCATCGCGGCCCGCCGCGGCACCACCCAGCCCTCGCTCCAGGCGACCTCGGCGATCTGCTTCTCGATGGCGGAGATGGTCACCGGCTCGTCGTTGATCGAGAGCACGCAGGACGCCTCGCAGGGCGCGGGACAGATCCGCCCGGTCACCTCCGGGAAGTTATTGGTGGAATGGAGGCGCTCGGCGGCCTCACGCCACTGATCCCGATGGACGAGATCGTTCCACTCGGGGATGAGGTTGCCGAGCGGGCAGCCGCTCAGGCAGAAAGGGGTGCCACAGCTCATGCAGCGCGCCGCCTGGTCGGCCGTCTCCTCTGGAGAGGCGGGCTCGTACACCTCACGCCAATCCCGCACCCTCTCCTTCACCGGACGGCGTGTGGGACTCTGGCGTCCCCGGGTGAGGAAGCCCCTCGGATCAGTCATAGGTGGGTACGCGGAGGGCGCCAGCCCGCGGGCGTAGGCCGCCGGAGGCGGGCAGGCGAAGTTGGGGTTGCGGCATCGCAGGCACTCTAACCGCCGAGGTTACCGGTTCACAGCCTCCGTGCACATGGGCCGCACGTCCCCGTCCTGAAGGGCCTGTCGTACCCTCCGCGCCATGATCGCCACCGAGCGGCCCTACCTGACGACGCGCGGCACCCTCGCCTTTGCCCACCGGGGCGGCTCCCTCGAGCACCCCGAGAACACGATGGTCTCGTTCCAGGCCGCCGTGGATCTCGGCTATCTCCATCTGGAGACCGACACCCAGCTGACCCGCGACGGCGTCCTGCTCGCCTTCCACGACGCGACGCTTGACCGAGTCACCGACCTCAGCGGCCCGGTCGCCGGGCGCACCCTGGATGAGATCCGGCGCGCTGACACCGCCTACCGCTTCAGCCTCGACGGCGGACGCACCCACCCCCTGCGGGGGACCGGGATCGGCATCCCCACCCTCGAGGAGGTGCTGGTCGCCTTCCCGCATACCCGGTTCAACATCGACGCCAAGACCTCACGGGTGCTGGTGCCTCTCGCCGCCTTGATCGAGCGGCTGGGGGCCGCCGACCGGATCTGCATCGGCTCCTTCTCGGACGGCCGGCTCCGCCGATTCCGCCGCCTGAGCGGCGGGCGGGTCTGCACCTCGATGGGCCGGCACGGCATCGTCACCGCCCGGCTCACCTCGCTGGTCGGGCGGATGCCGGCCTTCGGGGCCTCCTGTGTTCAGGTGCCCCCCTCCCAGTGGGGGGTGCGCATCGTCGACCGCGCCTTCATCCGGGCCGCCCACCGGGGCGGGCTCCAGGTCCATGTCTGGACCATCGACGACCGCGCCGAGATGGAGCGGCTGCTCGACCTCGAGGTGGACGGGATCATGAGCGACCGGCCCACTCTGCTCCGGGAGGTCCTCCAAGCCCGCGGCCGGTGGGTCGGGGCGGAGGTGGGTGGCCAGAGGGACTTGAACCCTCGACTTCCAGGGCCACAACCTGGCACTCTAACCAACTGAGCTATGGCCACCACACAGGGATGGCGCCGCCGACCGGCGCGTCCGGTGATTATACGGGTGCCCACGCGCAGATCCGACTGCTGTCCGGCCGGGCCGGTCCTACACTGGAGCCTCGGCGCCCCCTTAGCTCAGATGGATAGAGCAGCCGCCTTCTAAGCGCGCAGGTCGCAGGTTCGAGTCCTGCAGGGGGTAGTCCTCCGGCCGAACTGAGGCTACAGATACCGCGACCGCGTCCTCTCCGCGAGACCGGCGCGCCATTGACATCTACCCGAGCACCCGGGAGGACCGCCTCGTTCGTCCACGCGGTCAGCTGAAACTGTACTGACACACCCTCGCATGGCCCGGTGTGGGTGCCGCTTGTGCACACGGGGATTGCCGTCCCGGTGGGTTCCCGGGCATGCAAGCCTGTCAATCCTCCAGGGGACGGACCTCGGGCAACTGCAGGGTCGTCCCGTCGGCCCGGACGATGATCGGTGTCGTATATGGCTGGCGCGTTCCCTGCAAGCCTGGGACAGGACCCCAGCTGGAGTTGGGCTCCACCACGACGTCTCCGGAATCGGGTCGGGTCAGGAAGCTGCCCGTGACGAGTTGGTCGCTCCAGAGCACCGCTCCGGTGCGCCAGTCGACCAGTCGGTAGATGCCTTCCTGGCTGGAGTTGTTGAGGTCCTGCACAGTCAGCACCCGGCTGTCGTCGTCGCTGAAGGTGACGATCTCGTTGGGCAGAGTGGCGAGGGCCGTTCCGGTGCTGCTGTCGTAGACCGTGGACTGGTCGGTGCTGGCCCCCGTCCCGGCCGGGAACCCTTCCGCAATGAGCGTGCCATCGGCAGAGGCCACTACTCCCAGCGGCGGTCGCGCAGATGGAGAAGTCTGTGGGGAGAACGCCGCGCTGGCGCCGGTGCCCAGGGTTACGACGTGCAGCGAGCTGACACTCTCGACGAAGCTCTGGCCCACGACGGCGCGGTCATCGGGGACGCTGCAGGAGAGGACGGTCGGACCGCCCAAGGGGTCCTCAGTCCCGAAACGCACGACCCGACGCGAGGCTCCGGTCGCGGGGTCGTCGAGGAAGAGGGCTCCTGCCTCGGACGTGCTGCTCTGCTCGACGAGGTCAGCACCGCTCGGCTGGCGGAAGGAGCAGAGGTGGCTACTGTCGCGAGCCCAGGTCACTTGGCTGATGGCCCCTGCGAGCGGGGAGCCATCGACGCGTCCAACGACGTTTGCCCCGGACGTCGGTTGGGCGGACGTCACCAGGGCTGTCCCATCGGGGGACTGGCCAGCGCCGAATGGCTGCGAGTCGCTCAGCTGGATGCTGCCCACCCGGTCTCCGTTCCAGTCGTAGGCAACCAGCGGGTGGTCATCGGTGCGATCCCGGAACCAGATCGCCGGATTCTCGGCGGAGGCGACGGTGCTCGGAACCTCGACGACCCACTCGTTCTGGACTGAACCGGGGGGGTTACCGCTGCCGCCGCAGCCGGCGAGAGTGGCAGCGGCAGCCATCGCCGCGGCCATCACCACGCCCAGACGGGAAGGCCTAAAGTCGCCAGCTGACCTAGCTTCGTTCATCGTCCCAGTGGAGGCGCCGTCGGTGGGGCGCGCCTTCGGTCGAGCCAATTTGCGGGGTGACCCTGGGGCGCCCCCACCGTAAGCGCCTAGTTCATCCGCACAGTTTGCTCCTGTGAGAGTGACACCACACGGGGTGGCCCCGCTGACCACGCCAACGTGTCACCAGGGCGTCCGGTCGTCGGGCCAGATGGTGCTGGCAGAACGACACGGGGACGGCCCGAGAACCTTTCTATCCCAACCACTTCCTAACGTGGGAGGCGGCCCCTGCTTGGCAGCATGGTTGACGAGGCAGATGGTGCATCTCAACTCGTGAGGCACTATGCGCTCGCCTTATCAATAGAAGAGCCGCCTTCTAAGCGCGCAGGTCGCAGGTTCGAGTCCTGCAGGGGGTACTGCTGACGGCCCGGAACCTCCTCCCCCGCCCCGGCGTTAACTTGGCGTGGTGCACGCGGCAGCTGCCCGCCTCTTGTTGATGGCCGCCTTGCTCGCGACCATGACCGGCTGCGGCGTCAGCGCGCCACCTTCGACGCCATCCCTCGCAACACCGGCCTCGGTGACTCCAACGGAGACCTCGCCGTTAGCCACGCCAAGCGTGTCGCCGACGACATCGACGGAGGCGACCTTCTTCTCGGTGCCGACCTCGTCCCTCTCGGCGATCTCGGTATTCGACTGGAACGGACAGCTGGTAGGCCAGGGCACCGCGTCGGTGCCCCTTGAGTGCTGCACCGTCGAGCAATCACCTGACGGCTCCCGCCTGGAGGTGGCCACGGCGACCGGGAGCGTGGTGCTGGGTCGGTTCGGTCGGCCAGTTCAGAGCCTCCCTCCCTCCCTCTCCGGGGGGACCTGGGCCGAGGACGATGTTCACCAGTGTCTGGCGCAGGAAGACAGCCCCTCGAGCACAGAGGGCGAGCTGTATCTGGTCGGACCAGGGGACCAGAGCAAGAAGGTGGCGACCATCTCCGGTTTCGGCCCTCACACGGCCACGGGCGTGGTCGCCTGTGACGTAGGCGAGAACCTGGCTCTGCTGGCCACCAGTTTCATGGGGAGCCCGGAATCGCTGACCGAGATCCGACTCAGCGACGGCGCGATCCTGTGGCAGCGGAAGGCAGGCGCATCGAGCGGGGCCTGCTCCGTGCCCCAGGTCATCTCTCCCGGAGCTACCTACGGGGCCTCCGGCGATGACCAGGGGGGCACGATCTGCGATCTGGCCACAGGTACCGTCGTGGCCGAGCTCCAAGGCGAGCCGCTGGCGGTCTCGTGGGACGGACACGTGGTGATCGCGAGGATTCTCTCGCCGTCGAACGGCTACTCCTTGGAGGCGATCGACTGGCAGACCGGCGCCGTCATCTGGAGCGGCCCGCCCCCGCCGTCCACCCTCCCCGGGCTTGTGCCCACGGTGAACACCGAAGACCAGCCGAACGGGGACGCCATCGCCCTAACCACGGTGCCCGAACCTGGGGCCGACTACTCCGAAGACCTGGCGGAGCTCTGGCTCATCCGGCCCGGATATCCGGCCCAGGAGCTGAGTGATGACGCTGAGCCGGGAGTTCTATAGGAGGCTCTGCCATCCGACACCCTAGGTACTGCATGTGGGGGATTCGGGCGACTTGCTCCAGTAACGGTGACGGCACACTCCGCCGGCCCAGTTGTTGGGGGCCCAGTCACTTGTGCGACGCCGCGGACGTAGATACTGAAAGGGGCAGCTTGCATCTTCCCCGGTATTGAGGGCGACGGAGTGCGGCTCCGATTCCTGGCCGGCATCGCGGTACTGACGGCCGCCTGCGGAACGGTCGACCACGCGTCGACGACGCCAAAGCTCGCGCCCTCCGCGGCGTCGGCCACTTCCCCCAGCGCCACGCCCAGTCGGGCGTCTCCTCCGGGAAAGGATTACCTGCCCCCGACCCCCTATCCCGCTTCGGCTGGACCGTACGTCATCGACCTGACCTGGGTCGGCGACTCGATGGGGTGGGCCCTGGCCGCGGTGCCCTGCGCGGGCCAGCTCTGCCCGGCCGTGGCGGCGACCACCGACGGGGGTGTCACCTGGCAGCCCCTGCCCAGCCCGCCCGTGTCGCTCTACGCGATCGCGGCGGCTCAAGGCGACTGTGAGCAGGGGGGCACCTGCGTCAGCCACATCCGCTTCGCCACCCCCAAGATCGGCTATCTCTTCGGCCCCGGCCTGTTCATGACCTTGGACGGCGGTGAGAGCTGGAAGAAGGTGACCAGCCTGCCGGTCGAGACCCTCGAGGCGGCGGGGGGAGACGTCTTCCGCGTCGTCTACGACGGCGAAGGCTGTCCTGGGCCGTGTAACCGCACCGTTGAGAAGGCAACAGTCGGGTCCAACCCCTGGCAGACGCTGCTCCAGATTCCCGGTTCGCTCCAGATTCCCGAGGCGGCCCTGGACACCGCCACCCTCATCCTCGAGGGCAGCCAGACCATCTACCTCCCCATCTACGGCAACCCGGCGGGTGGCGAGCCGTTCACCACCCTCTTCCGGTCTCTGGACGGTGGCCAGACCTGGCAGGAGCTGGCCGACCCGTGCGTCAGCAAGACCGTCCTCGGGGACAGCGCCATCGACTTTGCCGCGGCGCCGGGCGGGTATCTGGCTGCTCTCTGCTTTGCGAACGGTGACCCTGGGGCACCGGCGGTCCTCACATCGGGCACCAGCGGCTCTTCATGGGGAGCCCGGCTGCCGGTGCCGGTATCGTCCGCGGGTCTCATCGCTGCTCCGAGCTCCGGCACTCTGGTGGTCGGCCCCGCGACGACGTCCGGCGGAGGACCGTACACCTCAACACTGTCGGTCTCCACGGATGGAGGGCTCGATTGGACCACCGCCACCACCGACCAGGTGAGTCTGAGCGCGGCACCGCTCGGCGCCAGTCTCTACCTCGGCTTCGAGGACACGAAGACCGGCCGCTGGGTCGGTGATGATCAGACGATCTTGACCACCACCGACGGTGGGACGAACTGGACGGCGCGGCCCTTCGTGATCGGGTAGGTGGCTATCCCCGGCCGTCTGTCCGTCGCCGACGCTTGGCTTGCGCTTGCTCCGGGCGTCTCTTCCCTTGCAGGAAAGGATGGGACACCGGGATGGTCCAGGCTGACCACGCCAGCGTCTCACCGGGTGTCCGGTCGTCGGGCCAAACGCTGCTGGCAGAACTACACGGGGACGGCCCGGGAACCTTTCTATCCCAACCACTTCCTAACGTGGCAGGCAGCCGGTGCTTTGCAGCTGCATTGGCGAGGCAGATGGTGCATCTGAATTCGCGAGGTACTAAGCGCCCGCCTAATCAATAGAGCAGCCGCNNTCCTGCAGGGGGTAGTGCTCCGTCTCATCCCCATCCCGGCGCAGCGGTTAAGGCAGAGAAGGAACGGCCGGTGATTGCCCACTTCACAAGCCTGGCAAGGGTCACGTAATCTCTCGGTGCTGTGGCTCGTTGAATGTGAAGGGCTCGAAGCGTTCGCACCAGTAAAGGGGACGCCTATGCAGCATCCGGTGCCGGCCAACCCTCGCCAGCGAGGGGCCCCGCGACGGTGCCTCGCCACCTTGGCTGTCGTCGCGGCGGTCCTGGCCGCGGGCTGCGGCAACGCCACCCAGCGACTGAGTGTGTCGCCGACCCCCTCGTCCACCGACCTCCTCGCAGGCATCACGGTCACCCCCGCGGAAGTCCAGGCCGCAGCGAATCGCGACAACGCGATCACCGTCGACCTTCTCCAGCAGGTCGAGCTCGCCAATCCCGACGGCAACTTCGTCGATTCGGCCTACAGCCTGGCGACGGTGCTCTCCATGCTCCAGCTGGGCGCCCGAGGTGACACGCAGGCGCAGATCGCCGCGGTCCTACACAGCACCGGAGTGACGTCGAAGCAACAGGCAGCGGCCTGGAGGGAGCTCGATAGGACGCTCCTCAACACCGCCACCGCGGACGGCATCTCGCTCGATACCGCGAATGCGGTATGGCTGCAAAGCGGGCTGCCCGTCAACGCGGCCTTCCTCGACACCCTGGTCAAGTACTTCGCCGCTCCATCGAGCCAGGTCGACTTTCAGAACAACGCCCAGGGTGCCGCTGACCGCATCAATCAGTGGGTGAGTGCCGCAACCCAGGGCATGATCCCCAACGTGGTCACCGCGCAGGCCATTCAAGGATCCGAGCTGGTGCTCGCGGATGCCACCTACTTCGACGCGACTTGGAAAGACCAATTTCAAGCCACCCTCACCTACCAGGGCCCCTTCTTCCGTCCCGGCAACAGCCAGGTGTCGACAGCCATGATGTACCGGGAGCCGTCGACGCTCGCCATCTACAGCGGCGTCGGGGTGACGGCGGTGCAGCTGCCGTACGTGGGAGGTAATTACGTCGCGGACGTCATCATGCCGACATCTCAACCCCTCACCGATTTCGTCGCCGGCCTGAATCCCGGAGACCTCACCAGCATCGAGGATCACCTCACGCCCACGGACGCTGTGTCGCTCACACTCCCGAAGTTCGATATCTCCTCGCAGCTATCGCTCATTCCGATGCTGACTGCGCTGGGCATGCCCGATGCCTTCGGTGGTGCAGCCGACTTCAGCGGCATCGACGGCCGCGGTGGCCTCTATATCGATCTTGCGACGCAGAGCGCGCGCATTCAGGTGGATGAGGTCGGCACCACCGCGGCCGCGGCAACGGTCATGGCCATCGCTTCGAGCCTCCCTTTTGCGAGCGTCAACCTGGTGATCAATCACCCATTTCTCTTCCTCATCCGCGACCTCGCCTCCGGCGCCATCCTCTTCACCGCCCAGGTAACGGACCCCACCGCCGGCACCTCCGGGCCTTCGACCTCACCCTCACCCTCACCCTCCCCTTCCTACTCCCCTGCCTCCTCGTGAAGGGCCATGTAGAACCCCCAATCGCGCCATGCGTGACCGCTCGGGCAAACTGACCCACTACCCGGGCCCAGCGTCCCTTGACGTGTGGTCAGTATGCCCGCCATGCCGGATTCCCTCGGCTGACAGTGACAGCACTCTCGCGTGGCCGAGTATTCGGGAATGTCACTTGCGCAACCAATGGGTATCCGTCCCTTTGGAGTTGGTGGTAGGCGAAGTCGCGCCCCCGCTGTGCCGGCACTCGCGTCTCCACGCGGGCTGCAGCAGCGAACCCTCCAGTGACCGCCAAGTCAGGAGATGGCGACAGGAGCCTGTATCGTCCGCGACTGCACGACCAGCCGGCCGGCGCCATACCGCGCATCCAGGACCGCTTGTGCGCTGGCAACCTGGGCGGGGCTCAACAGAACGGACCGGACGGACGACGGCACGTTGGTGGGCGTCTCCAGGGTGACGTCTACGACCCCGTTCACCAAGTCTCCCGACAGCGCCTCGATCGCCAACCCCTCTCCCCTCAGGATCGGAGAGTCCTCGGCCACGCATTCCTCGAGGGCCCCCAGGTATCCCGCGCTGTACGGGACGCCGACGTAAGTGACGTGCATGCCGGCGCGCCCAGCGAGGCTGTCGACCTCCGCTACCAGAGCCGGGTCCTGCCCGGCCAGGTAGATGACCAGGTCGCGGTCGTCGGTCACCTTCATGCCGCCGTAGGAAGCCGGGAAGTCCATCGCGCCCACGGAGTTGATCACCTGGTCCGCGAACCCGGCAGTCCACGGCTGGTTGGCAATGGGATAAGCCGGTCCGGGCGGTGGGGCCGAGATCCCGGCGCACTCAACCGTGGCTGGCATGCTGCCCGACGAGACCGTCGACCCAGTCAAGGGCTGTACCGTGGCCGCGTGCCTTAGGGGGGCGGAGGCCGTTGGTGACGGCGAGGCCCGCCAGGTGGTGATCGCTGGGATGGCGGCGGCGATCAGCACCGCCCCGACCAGTGCGGCCCTGAGCTGCTGGCCTCGTTTCATCAGCACCCCTGCCCGGGAAGCCCAGCGACGTGGAACACCCCGCTGGCCCTCAGCTTAGCCGTCGCAAGGGGCGTGGTTCGGTGTCTTCAGTGACGAATCAGTCCGCTCCTACCCGGCGGGTCGGCTTGGCGGGGTCCGGCGCGCTCGGACGCCGCTCAGGTGAGAGTGCGCGCACACTCGGCTGGCCCAGTGTTGAGGACGGTCACTTGACCTCCCGTTAGAGCGCCCGATGATCTGGAGGTGTGGCGTCCTCGCCGAGAGCCACCAGCCTCGTCTCAAGCTCGGGGTGGCCCGCGAATTTGCTCACGAGCTCGGCCGGCCCGCCGATGCACGTCCAGTCGTCGTCCCACAGCGTGGATAAGAGCCAGGAGTGGTCGGCAGGGAACATCAAGTCCGGCAAGGGACCGTTCCAGAACGGCCCCGGGCCGCTTCGGCGCCAGGTGGCGGCCTGCTCCGCCCCAGCCTCGACGAGCACGTAATGCCACCCCGCGTACAAGGTCACCTTCGGCGCGTCGGGGAAGACGATGTCATTGGCGCCCGTGTCGAGATAACCAAGCCACCACGACTGGTCTGCTGACTGCTCGCCAAGCAGGGCCAGAATGGCCCGGTCATGCCTGTCCCACGCTTCAGCGTCGTGCGGGAGCACCACCGTGGCGTAGGCCTCGAACATGGGCGGGATGGCGGCGGTGATGGTCCGGCCTTCAGATGTTCCGCTGGCGATCCACGCGACCTCGGCGTCTGTCCCAATACGCCAGGCACGGTCGTCCCCGCTCCGTCTGACCATGCCGCCAGCTTAGATGCTGTCAACCATGGCCCGAGAATCCCTGTAGCCTCCCCGGTAACTCCGTCGCGTCCGATCGGATCGAAGCGTCTGATACAAGTGAGGTTGCATAACACTAAGCTGGCCCAGACTGACCACGCCAGAGTGCCCCCGGGGTCTCCGGTCGTCGGGCCAGATGCTGCTAGCAGAACGACCACGGGGACGGCCAGAAACCTTTCTATCCCAACCACTTCCTAACGTGGCAGGCGGCCGCTGCTTTGCAGCGTCATTGACGAGGCAGATGGTGCATCTGAATTCGCGAGGTACTAAGCAATCGCCTAATCAATAGAGCAGCCG
>PMYJ01000064.1 GCA_003170875.1 Candidatus Dormiibacterota bacterium
GCCCGTGGCAGAACTTGTACTTCCGGAGCGGCGCGGACATTGCGTTGATATACAAGGGTCATTCCACGGCACTGTGCCTCTACTGAGCCTATTGAAACACCGCCCTACCGTGTCGCCCTCGGGCGTCAGGAGAGAGGACGCTTAGCTACGCCAGCGTCGCTCCATGTCACTCGAGCGTTCGCTCCGTCCGCGGGTCCACTCGACCCCGGTCGAGTCCATGGTCCCTCTCAGACCTGGATCGTCGCCACACGCTGCCCTCCACCTGCCTCGGCCCTGCCGGAGTGCGTGAGTAATAGGTCTGTCGCCCGAGAACGTTCGGATCGACCACGCCGCACCTCAGAAGGGCATATCGGCACGACGCCTCGCCTCCTCCGCTGCATTGTCGAGTGCCTCCTGAGCCTCCTGGCCGATGCGATCCACCGCAGCCCAACCCGGGTGGGGCGAAACGTGGAGGCCAACCGCCTGGAACGCGGAAAGAAGCTGACCGAATCTGCTGGGCAGCTGACTGGCGAACAGTTGGCTGTCCTCGAACGCGAGGCCAGCGAACGCCCTGAGGACAGCGGGTTCTTCCTCCCACAGGATCATCTGAAGCCCTACGCCGGCATCGAAGTGAACCCAAGGGGGACTGACGTTGACTGCGTGATGATGCTCCTGATGTGCCAAATAGCACAGGCCGAGACCCAGGGCGACAGCGCGGTGTGCAGAACGAACGACTTTGTCGGATAGACCGTGTTCGACCAACCGTAAATCCTTCACGACCTCGTCGAGAACCACGGTGTCGGCAACTGCGGAATGGCGGCCGAGCGTCTCCAAGTGGCGGTATTCCGGCGCCACAACCCACGGCACTCGTCCGACATAACTATCAAATGCCGGGCGCCCAACCACTGGGATGCGGTACCACCTCTCCGTGACGTATGCGTCAACCAACACCCTATCAGCAGCAATGCGGCATACGAGCCGTGGAGCTTCGGTGACCCAACTCAGGCCTCCCTGGGGTTCCTGCAGCTCGAAGACGGTACGAATGCCGCGGAAGAGCCTTGCCAGCGTGTCCTCATCGGCAGCGATGCCAACGGCGACAACATGATCAATCGCCTCTTGGAAATGCTGAAGAATCGGCTCGTACACCGGGCGCCATGACTCGGGTCGACCAGATTCATCGACCCGGTTGGGTATTGCCGGTGGGGACGCGAAGAAGGATTGGACACTTTCCTCAAGGTGGAGAAGCGCCTGCCGGTGGCTCGCACCTGGCGGACCCTGAACCACCTCCACCGCCTCCGTACCCGCCACGGCCTGCGCGTCCGGTGAATCAGTAGCCGCACTCGGTTCCCTGAGCCAGGAGGCAAGTTGCTCCGGTGTCGCAAAGTGCGTGTCCTCGCCGGATCTGTAGGGATAGGCGCCTGTTGAAGTCCGAACCGCCGTGCCTGGAGCGCGCCCAAACAGGCAGGCAAGCCATATGCGCCGTCCGTCCTGGGTGACACACTCCCACTTCACAGGTACCGGTGGATGACAGGCCTGCAGCCGTTGATCGAGGCGGCGCTGGTATTTCCGCACGGTCTCGTCAGTGGTTGCCTTCCCGCCCGGTGTCACCTCTCCAACGGGTGTCCCATCGTCCTCCTGGCCGAAGATCAAGTAGACCGCAGCGTCTGAGGTGCCGTTGACGAGGGCGACCGCAGACTGCTCAAGTCTGGCCAGCCCCTGATCATCAAGAATCAGGCTGCGCTTTCGCTCCACGATTCCAGAACGCTCTTCCTTGGCGAGCACCTCGGTCAACGAGACACTCGTAACAGATTCATCGAGTAGCCGCGCCCGCGCGGCGCCCAAGATCCGAGCCCGAGCAGGCAGGCCGGCCAGCGCGACCGGCGCGGCGCGCTGGGTGACCTGCGCCACGAGTGCATCCGGAGAAATCCCGAGTTGTTGGAGGGCGGTGGTGTGCTGAGCGATAGCTCGAGCGATGAACACCTCGCTCATCACGTGGCTGGCCTCGGCGCCAGCATGCGTCTCGGCCGCATCCATTAGGTCCTCGAGCACGAAGCCCATCCGACTGGGAGGCGGGGCACTCTTCCGGAGCTCCTGACGAAGTTCGCGACGCCAAACGTCTGGGCGATGCAGGGCATAGGCGATGGCGGACGTCGGCAGAAGGTCTGCTAACGCCAAAACGGCTCGATCCCACCAGATGACACCATCGGTTTCGCGGGTGGCCATCAGCGCAGAGAAGACGTCGCGGGTAGACTGAGGGTATTCCACGGCTCGGATGATAGGCACGGGCGAACAGAGAGGTGCGCGCCGTATGCCCGTTATGCGCCGATTAGTCCAATTGGCCTGCAAACGCTGGGTGGGCGAGGGTCAGTGAACGTCACCGGGCGGCTACGCGGTGGTGATCGACGCGTTGGAACCTCTAGTGAGACAATCGCGTACCACGTGCATTCCACCCCGCTGCGTGTTTCTTGAGGCCTTTGCGCTGGTCCTCGTAGGAACCGCCGCCTGCTCTCCCTGCTCAACTAACCGGGACTTCAGTATCTCCCTGGCCAAGGACAGCGGCGGAGAGAGTTCCCCCGTCACAGCGGCGGACTGGTTCGCCGTTTACGGTGGTGTCTGGTCGGACATTCCGACGACTGGCTGGCACCTGATCGGCAGCCCGGGGTCGACCACCGACGTACGGTCCGGCTCCATGACGCTTCAGGTGCTGCGGGGTACCGACGGCACGTGGCAGGTGGAGAGTGGCTCTGCCCCGGTGTGTTGACGTTGGACCCGGGCAGATGCCAACTGCCCTGCCAGGTTGCGTGGTCCGGCCCCTGCCCGGCGGGTCGGCGGTATGCGAGAGCCAAGCTCTTCCGGACGTTGATCGAGTGGCAGTGACAGCACCGTGGCCTGCTCCCGTGTTGGGGTCACCTGAGCGGAGCGGCGGACGTAGATACTGAAAGGGGCAGCTTGCATCTTCCCCGGTATTGAGGGCGACGGAGTGAGGCTCCGATTCCTGGCCGGCATCGCGGTACTGACGGCCGCCTGCGGAACGGTCGACCACGCGTCGACGACGCCAACGCTCGCGCCCTCCGCGGCGTCGGCCACCTCCCCCAGCGCCACACCCAGTCCGGCGTCTCCTCCGGGAAAGGATTACCTGCCCCCGACCCCCTATCCCGCTTCGGCTGGACCGTACGTCATCGACCTGACCTGGGTCGGCGACTCCATGGGGTGGGCCCTGGCCGCGGTGCCCTGCGCGGGCCAGCTCTGCCCGGCGGTGGCGGCGACCACCGACGGGGGTGTCACCTGGCAGCCCCTGCCCAGCCCGCCCGTGTCGCTCTACGCCATCGCGGCGGCTCAAGGCGACTGTGAGCAGGGGGACAACTGCGTCAGCCACATCCGTTTCGCGACCTCGAAGATCGGCTATCTCTTCGGTCCCGGCCTGTTCATGACAGTGGACGGCGGCGAGAGCTGGCACGAGGTGACCAGCCTGCCGGTCGAGACCCTCGAGGCGGCCGGGGGAGACGTCTTCCGCGTTGTCTATGACCACGGGGGCTGCCCGGGGCCGTGCAACCGCACCGTTGAGGAGGCGCCAGCCGGGTCCAACTCCTGGCAGACGCTGCTCCAGATTCCCGGTTCACTCCAGATTCCCGAGGGGGCCCTGGACACCGCCACCCTCATCCTCCAGGGCAGCCAGACCATCTACCTCCCCATCTACGGCAACCCGGCGGGTGGCGAGCCGTTCACCACCCTCTTCCGGTCTCTGGACGGTGGCCAGACCTGGCAGGAGCTGGCCGACCCGTGCGTCAGCAAGACCGTCCTCGGGGACAGCGCCATCGACTTTGCCGCGGCGCCGGGCGGGTATCTGGCTGCTCTCTGCTTTGCGAACGGTGACCCTGGGGCACCGGCGGTCCTCACATCGGGCACCAGCGGCTCTTCATGGGGAGCCCGGCTGCCGGTGTCGGTATCGTCCGCGGGTCTCATCGCTGCTCCGAGCTCCGGCACTCTGGTGGTCGGCCCCGCGACGACGTCCGGCGGAGGACCGTACACCTCATCACTGTCGGTCTCCACGGATGGAGGGCTCGATTGGGCCACCGCCACCACCGATCAGGTGAATCTGAGCGCGGCACCACTCGGCGCCAGTCTCTACCTCGGCTTCGAGGACGCGATGACCGGCCGCTGGGTCGGTGATGATCAGACGATCTTGACCACCACCGACAGTGGGACGAACCGGACGGCGCGGCCTTTCGTGATCGGGTAGGTGTGGCGATCCCGAGCCGCCTGTCCATCGCCGACGCAGGGCATGTCTTCCCTCATTTGACATGACGGGATACCGGGTGGCCCAGTGTTGGGGAATGACACTTGAGTGGCGCCGGGGACGTGACGACTGAAGTGGGATGACCCAAGCTCGCGAGCCTGCTAACCCCCCAGGGGACGGGCCTCGGGCAGTTGCAAGGTCGTCCCGTCGGCCCGGACGATGATCGGTGTCGTATATGGCTGGAGTGTGCCCGGCGAGCCAGGAACAGAGCCCCGGAAGGTGGTGGGCTCCACCACGACGTCTCCGGAATCGGGCCGGGTCAGGAAGCTGCCCAGGGCAAGGTGGTCGCTCCAGAGTACCGCTCCGGTACTCCAGTCGACCAGCCGGTAGATGCCTCCCTGGTTGGTGCTATTGAACTCCTGCACGGTCAGCACCCGGCTGTCGTCGTCGCTGAAGGTGACGATGTCGTTGGGGACGGTGGCCAGCGCCCCTCCGGTGCTGCTGTCGTAGACCGTGAACTGGTTGGTGTTGGTGCTCGGCCCGGTCCCATTGATGGATCCTTCCGCGACGAGGGTGCCGTCCGCGGAGGCGATGGCACCTTGAGGGCCTTCAGCGGGTGGAGGGGGCTGCGGGGAGAACGCTGTGCTGGCGCCGCTGCTCAGGGTCACAACCTGCAGCGAGTTGGTCTCACCGACGAAGCTCTCGCCCACGACGGCGCGGTCGTCGGGGATGCTGCAAGAGAGGGCGGTCGGATCGCTCATGGGACCGTAATTCCCGAAACGCAGGACCCGGCGCGAACCCCCGGTCGCGGGGTCGTCGATGAAGAGGGCTCCTGGCTCGAACGTACTGCTCTGCGCGACGAAGTCGGCGCCACTCGGCTGGCGGAAGGAGCAGAGGTGACTGCTGTCGCGAGCCCACGTCACGTTGATATCGGCGCGGCCGATCGCCGTCGCCCCGGACGCCGGCCGGGCGCTCGTCACCAGGGCTGTCCCGTCCGGGGACTGGAGCGCACCGAGTGGCTGAGGGGAGCTGAACCGGATGCTGCCCACCTGGGCTCCCTCCCAGTCGTAGGCGACCAGCAGGTGGTCGTCCGTGCGGTCAAGGAACCAGATCGCCGGATTCTCGGCCGAGGCAACCGTACTCGGAACCTCGACGACCCACTGGTCCTGGATTGAGGCGGAGTTACCGCTGCCGCCGCAGCCCGCCAGGGAAGCACCGGCAGCGATCGCCGCGGCCATCAGGACGCCCAGACCGCAAGGCCTCGAGTCGCCGGCCGACCTAGATTCGTTCATCGTCCCAGTGAAGGAGCCGTCGGCGGGAGCGCGCCATCGGTCGGGCCGCTGTCCCGCGTGACCCTATGGCGCCCTTACCGTGAGCGGTTAGTTCATGCGCACAGTTTGCACCAGGCCAGCGTGACATCACCCTGGCCTGGCCCAGTGTCTGGCAATCACACTTGATGCCGAGCCTGCAGATGGTGCCGATAGCGGCTCCAAGGGCCCCGGCATAGGACAGACCCGAATCCGCGCCCGGTAGCGCCCCACCTAGGCCCAGCTTCGCCGACGGCAGGACCCAAGGTCCCTCAGATGATGCGGCGCCGGACCCACCAGAAGCAGAGCCCGACCAGGATGAGGGCAAGGGTGAGGAAGATCGCCAGCTCGTATACCTGGAAGGGCCAGTAGCGGCCGCTGGGCTGATAGGTCAGGACATCCCGGATGTGAAGGTTGTCCACGCACTTCTGGAGGGCCGGCCCCACCCCACCGGTCCCCGGCGTCGGTGGAGCGATGCCGGGGCAGGTCCCGACGCCCTGGATGGTGAGCCCAGTCGCACCCGGGCTGAGGATAGTCCCACCATTGATGGACCCGTTCTGTCCGATCACATTTCCGGCAGCGTTGATGGTCTGGTCAGAGAGGACCCAAGCGTTGGCGGGCAGAGTGCCCTGATCGGGCGTGAACGTCGGATGCGCGATGACCGTGTTGATAACCGTCCTGTGCAAGGGAGCCATGAGGTTCGGCCGCACTCCCGCGAAGATGACCAGCCGAACCGCGACGAAGCCGACCAGGGTAGTTGCCATCGCGGGCAGGGTTCGGCGGAGGACCGCCCCACAGGTCACACCGAGGGCAAAGGCGAAGGCGGCATAGCCGATCGGCACGATGTCGCGCTGGTCGAAGGACCCGAAGATGCTCATGTTCACCCGATCGAGGGGGCCGAACCACCAGGTGACCATGAGGCTGAGAAGCCCGGTGGCCAGCAGGCTGCTGACGCCGACGATCCCGATCTTGACGGCCAGCCAGCGAGCGCGGGTCACGCTCTGGGTCCAGGCCAGGCGGTAGGTCCCCGTCTCGAGCTCGCGGGCGAGGAGCGGGGCTCCCCAGAAAATCCCGATGAGTCCCGGGATAACGATCATCAGGAAGTCGAGCGTGCCCTGCACCCCGCTGTCCGTGCTGAGGAACAGAGAGGTCGCGGTCGAACAGTCGCCGTTCATCTTGCAATTGGCAACCGTCGCGTTGTAGAGGTGGGTGAGGCTCGCCCCAGTGATGGCCAGCACGATGGCAGCGATGACCAGCGCGCCGAGCGCAACGATGGCTTGAGTGCGGAACTCACGCGCGGTGAGCCGGATCACGGCTGGACCCTCAGGAAGGCGGGACGGCTGCCTCTGATCGACGCGGCCCGTCCCATGTAGGCGAGCACCAGGTCCTCCAGGCCGATCTGCTCGACAGTCCAGCTGGGATCGAGGATCGGCTGGTCGGTGCGCACGATGAGCGTGCTCTGTCGATCGGTGTGTGTCGCCTCGATGATCTCCTGACTCGCTGGAAGCGTCCCGAGGTCCCGGCGGGGCCCGGTAAGCCGGTGATGCGACGCGAGCAGGCCCTCGATCTCCCCGGCCACCTGCACGTGAGAGGAGACCAGCACGATGAGGTACTCGCAGACGCGCTCGAGATCCGAGACCAGATGCGACGAGAGCACCACGCTCAGCTGGTGCTCGGCCACGGATTCCATGAGGTTCTGGAGGAACTCCCGGCGCGCGAGCGGGTCGAGGCTGGCGAGCGGCTCGTCGAGGATCAGCAATTCGGGTCGCTTGGCGACGGCAAGGGTGAGCGCGAGCTGTGCGCGCTGACCGCCGGACAGCTCCCTGACCCTCTGCCGGGGATCGAGGGCGATCTGCTCGATCCGGCGCTGCGCGAGTCGCTCATCCCAACCCGGGTTGAGCCACGCGCCGAAGTGCAGATGGTCGGCGACCGATAGACCGGCGTACAGGGGCGTCTCCTGGGCGACGAAACCCACTCGACCGAGCTGTGTGGCTCCCTTGGCGGGCCGATCCCCGAGGACAGTGATCGCTCCCGATGTCGGTGCCAGCAAGCCGACGGCCAGGTGCAGAAGGGTCGTCTTCCCGGCCCCATTGGGTCCCACCAGGCCGACCACGTGCCCGGGAGGAATCTTCAAGGTGCAGTCGCTGAGTGCCCAGCGCCGACCGTAGCGCTTGGCGAGCGCACTGGTCTCGAGGACGGCGCTCACGCTACCTCTTCTCCCGAGGCGGACCGAAGGCAGTCGCGAAAGAGCGCCTCGATGCTCTCGTCGTCGAGGCCCGCACGCCGTGCGTTGGCGAACCAGCGGAGGAGTTCGCGCCGCAGCCCTGCGTGCGCCGCGAGCGAGGCGTCGCTCAGGGTCTTGGTGACGAAGGTTCCGATGCCGGGTCGAGCAGCGGCGAGTCCGTCGTGCTCGAGCTCCCGATAGGCCTTGAGCACGGTGTTGGGGTTGATGGCGAGCCGCGCGACCACATCCTTGACGGTTGGGAGCTGGTCCCCCTCGCGCAGCAACCCCAGCCGGAGGGCCTGGCGCACCTGGTGGACCACCTGGAGGTACGGCGCCACGCCGGAGCGGGTGTCCAAATGAAACTCGATCACGGCCCGCCGCCTCCTGCCTCAGGATAGTTTAGCTAGTATACTAGATCACTATATAGATGCCATACCGATCGTGTCAAGTCGCGTCAAGCCTTCGCTCAAGGGAGAGTGAGAGCACTCTCTGCTGGCCCAGTGTTGGGGAATGTCTCTTGAGCCAGCAGGCTGTCATGGCCGGACCCGGGCAAGGACGCCAGCCCAGCCTCACACGTCCGGGCGGAATTCCACCAGCCTGTGGTGGGCGCAGCTGAAGACGTACGTGGTGCCGCCAGCGGACACCCAGCCGGTCGCGACCCCGTCGGAGGCGATGCTGGTCTCGCTGGAGCTGCCCGAAGCCGAGCCGAAGCCGAGCGACCACGTCGAGATCACCGGGCCGCTGGACGAGCAGTCCACGGTTGGGCCGACCAGGGCAAGCAGCCCGAGGCAGCTCAGGCTGAGGGCGAGGGCCGCACCGGCCCCTGCGCCGATGAGGTTCCTACGGCGCTGATCATCAACCCGCGAGAGCATCACCACCGCTCCGATGATCCCGGCCGCCATCAGGATGAATCCGAACTCGAATAGGAGCAGGAAGCCCCACGCCAGGCAACCGGCGAGCAGCACTCCGAGCAGGAACAGGGGAGTGCGGCCCGCCCCGACGGCGACGATCGACGCCGCGAACCCGATCAAAGCGGCTCCCGCCGCGACCCCAACCACCGCCGGCGGCAGGAGGTAGACGGGAGTTCGAGCGTGGAGAAGGACGATGGCCAGCAGGCACAGAGCTAGTCCTCCACCGGCAACCTGGGGGAGAACGCGAACCACCCGGGCCATGATCGAGGCTAGGGTACCGCGACCCCTCCGATGCTGCTGTGTTCGTGGGTACGGGATGAGGGTGGGCGAGCGCACCCTCGCCTGGGCGACGCTCCTCTACCCGGAGGGCATGGCGTCCGTCAGCCGAAGCCACCGCTCGCAGTGACGTGATCACCGCCCGAAGCCTCGCCGAATCCTCTCTTGACGCGTATAGGGCGTACGCGTGCTTTCCTTGCTCCCTTCCGTGTTCTCCGACACCTCTCGCCTGCCCACGCGTTTGCGCCGTTCATGGATACCGTACCCTATGCACCCTCCGGTCATCTGTTCGATTCACCGTTCTCTGGCGCCACGTCGGCCCCAAACCGGCGGCCTCGAGGAGCTCTGAGCCCGTCACGTCGTGCGCCTCGCCGGTGTCAGACCGTTCGGCAGCCGGGTGGGCCACGCCGGAGAGGCCGGCGCGCCGTACCTACCTCCGCCAGCGCACCAGGGAGGGCTCAAGACGAGCAAACCTGCGGATGCCGCCGCGTACGAGGCGGAAGGGTGCTCGTCGACCCTGCGACAAGGTGTGTGACAAGGTTGTAACGAACCAGATCGCCGCGTACGCTCCTGTACGCGCAAACGGTCACCGACAAGCGCGTCTGTACTCTCACACGCTTCGGGGGATTGCGTCTGTACCCACGATCACGTCACACCAGCGCCGTGACGTACGCAGCGTATGCTGCGTACTCGTCGCTCGCTGCGGTGCGGGCGAGGGGCCCGGAGGCGACTCGTACGCGATTCGTACGCCCTGGCTGCTGGGATGGCACCGTGCAGCAGCCTCTCGTCGAGCCGCTCCCCATGGGCACGGGCCGAACCCGTGTCGTCCCGCTGCTGCGGACTGTCCCCGAGGCAGCCCGGATGCTGAGCGTCAGCGTGCGGACGGTCTGGCGCCTGGTCGACGATGGCACCCTTCCCGTCGCGCACATCCGAGGGTCGGCGCGGATCAGTGATCAGGCGATCCGCGACTTCGCAGCCCGCGCCTCCCGCTGGCATCGACGGCCGGTGCGAAGGGCCGCAGGGTAGATTTGCGGTCGACCGAATGGGTGGGAGAGCCAGGGTTAGATGGCCGGCTCCACGGGCCGGACGACCTCGAGGAGGCTCTCCGGGTCGAGGTCCGCGCCATTGGGCCAGCCGACGGTGCCCAGCTCCGGATCAGCCTCGACCTCGATGAAGAGACTCAGGTCTCGGAGGGGCTCGAACACCTCGCCCCACAGATCGTCCGCCAGGTCGATGTCGCCCATGCTGCCCTCGCTGACGGTGAGCCGAGATTCTCTCCACCTCAGCTTTCCTGGGTGTCAGTCAGGCGGATTCGGGACGCGGAGGGCTTGACTTTGCGTGGCAAAGGTAGGTACCTTTGTGGCGCAAAGTCAACCAAGGAGCCCCAACCATGAACGACACCCGTGATCTGGAGCAGGCCGCGACCGCCGACGACGGCGGTGCGCTCGACCCGCGTGAGGCAGCGCGGCTGCTGGAGCAGACGAGCCGCGAGGCGCGGCGTCAATTCTCGCTAACCCCGCCGCTGGTGACGGCTGCGATGGGATTGGTGATCCTGGCCGCCTACGTCGCCCTCTGGCTCTCGGTGCTGGGGCAGCACCCCTACAGCGGACCGAACCTCGGCGTGATCGCCCTCGTGTACGCGACCGTCGTCGTCGGGAGCGCCGTGGGCGTCAAGGTCTACCAGCGTGCCAGGGCCGGTGTCAGCGGTTCCGCCGTCGCTCTCGGCGCCGGCGAGGGCATTGCGCTCCTGGTGTCGATCGGGGGGAGCCCCGTGATTCAGGGCGCGCTCCATTACTACGGCGCGAGCAGCGCGCTCGTCTATGGGGTGATCCCGGCCGCAGGGCCACTGATCGTCGTCGGGACGACCCTCGCGGGGATGGCCGCCAGCAAGGCCGACTGGCCACAGTTCGGCGCCGCGCTCGCGGTCGTCACCGGCGGTGCGGTCGCCTTGTTCATGGGGCCGATCAACGCCTGGCTGGTCGCCGGGATCGCCGTGTTCGTCGGGGTGGTCGGCTACGCCGCTGGCACCGTCTGGCGGGACCGTGCCGCCGTCCGCGTATGACCGCGGAAGCGCTGGACCCGCTCGTTCACGAGCAGGCGCGCCTGCGGATCCTCGCGACACTGGCCGCGCTGCCCGAGGGCGTCGCGCTCTCGTTCACCCGCCTGCAGGACATGCTCGAGCTGACGCCCGGCAACCTGATCACCCACCTGCGAAAGCTCGAGGACGCCGGCTACCTGAGCAGTAAGAAGACGGGCAACGGGACGGCCTCACGCACCTCGATCGGCCTCACCGGGCGGGGCCGGGCGGCACTCGAGGCTTACACGGCCACGCTGCGGGGCCTGCTCGGCGGGCTCTGAGCTATGGGTGCTGAGCGCTTCGCCCGTCCAGCCTCCTCACGGTACCCACCGTCAACGTTCTCATGAGACCGTGCCCTAGCGTCCCCTACCATTCACGGCCTTGGACGCTGAAATCGACTTCCGGATCCCTCAGCCCTTTCGGACCTTCTCCGTCGGATGGTTTTCCGTCCTCGCACTCGCGGCCGTCCTCTCCGCGATCGAGGCCGCCATGCATGGCCCTCTCGCGGAGCTGCCGATCTCTGTGGTCGCGGCGGGGCTCTTCGCGGCGGTGGCCTGGCGCTGGAGCAGGGTCGGGGTCCGGAGCACTAGAGGCGCGCTCATCGTGCGAAATTTCGCCTCGACGCGAACGATCCCTCGCGAGTTGGTGGCAGGCTTCCGGCTCGGTGGGGTTCGACGCAAGTATGCGGGCCAAGCCATCCGCGTTCTGCTGACGGATGGATCCTCCGTGGTGATCGCGGCGACCGAACGGTACTCAGGCTCGCCGGTTCACCCAGGCAGCACCCTGATCAAGGCGCGCCACGACGAACAACTGGCCCGGCTACGAATCTGGCTAGCAGGAGCGAAGGGGCAGGACGGAAGCGACACTCGCACCGACCCGCGGCCGCCCTCGTTCGAACCTCCCACACGTACCCCATCGGTCGAGTGACGTTCCCCAACACTGGGTCAACCCACGCGGGCACGCGCTGCGAGCTGGCGCTGGCTGAGACTAGCCGCCTCACGCATCTGGATGAGCGGGAGCTGGTTGTCGACTTTGGCGTCCGGCGCGCTCGACCCTCCAAGTTGCCGGCCCGCCTCGAGGCGCCGGGTCAGGCGACGCGAGCCCGGGCGCGGGAACCGCGGCGCCGCAGCTGAGGTTGGAGACCCAACGCGGCGGCGATCCGCGCGTAGGTGTCGATGGTGGGGCTCTTGCGGCCGCGCTCGATCCTGCTGATCTCCTCCTGGGCCACACCTGCGCGGGCAGCGAGCTGAGCCTGGGTGAGGTGCAGATCACGCCGGCCGGCGATGAGGGAGCTGATGAGGCTGTACTTGAGCTCCTTGGCTCGGAGGTCGCGAACGGCCGCCGGCCCTTCGACCTTCGCCTCGGCCTCGATCTCCGCGTAGAACTCGCCCCAACTGCTCATGATGACCCCAGTCTATGACCGATCACTCATTATGCCAAGCTCGCTCGCGTGGGCTCGAGCCGTGGCGATTCCCTGGTTCTGGCGCCGCCCCGAAGGGCGTGGTCTGCTGGCACCATCCAGTGGAGACGGCCGCGTGGGAGACTTGAAGGACTACTTCATCCCTTACTATACTGCAGCAGTATACTATGGTCTATGGCTAGCCTAAAAGTCCGCTCCTCTCCCCGTGCGGAGCGCGTCGTGGCGGCGCTCCGCAGCGTCCTGCCGCCGACTGCCCGGGTGGAGATCCTGGGCGAGTCCGGCGCAGACAGCGTGCTGCGCCTGAACGGGAGGCGCCTTTCCGTGCGGTGGGTGCCGCGCGGCTGGCCTCGCGATCTCACCAACGCTTTGAACCAGCGGCCGCTTCCCGACGTGGTCATCGCCCCCCGGATGTCACCAGGAGCGCAGGAAGTCGCCCGGCGTCACTCCGTGGGATGGCTCGATGAGAGCGGCGCCGCAGAGATCAGCCTGCCGACGCTTCTCGTTGTGCGAAGCGGCTCGCACCGGTTCACCCCCGAGCCGAACGCCTGGCGCCCGTCCACCCTCGGAATCTCGGAGGCGCTCCTCTCCGGCGTTCGAGCGACCGTGGAGGCGATATCCCGGGCGACCGGCTACTCGCCGAGATCGGCACAGGTGGGCCTGGCGTTCCTCGAGATGCGCGGTCTGCTGGTCGCGGAGAAGCGGCGTGGCCCGGATGCGGCACGGAGCGTCGCCGAGTGGGACCGACTGCTGGACGAGTACGCGGAGGCTGCGGCACGCCTCGCCCCACCGCTGCGGCTGGAGGTTGGCATCCTCTGGCGCGATCCCGTTTCGGAACTCCGGGACCTGGGTGACCGCTGGACCCAACGCCGGATCAGCTGGGCGGTAACCGGGGCGATGGCCGCCAGCCTCGTCGCCCCCCTGCTGACCACTGTCTCCTCCGCCGACGTCTTTGTCGACGCCCGCACCGAGCCCGCGTTGCGCCTTGTGGCCGAGGCTGGCGGTCGCGAGCCGATGGCCGGTGGGCGATTGATCCTCCGGCCGTTCCCGAGCGCCGGGACGCGACATCTCACCACAGACACCGATGGTCTGAGAATCGCCCCCTGGCCCCGGATCTTCGCAGACCTGCGTCATCTCGGTGTCCGCGGGGAAGAGGCTGCCGAGCACCTCCGTGACCTCAGGCGACCCGCGTCGTGAGCCCGGAAGCCGAACGGAGTCGACAGGCACGGCGTGCAGCCGAGCGCGCCTTGGTCCGGGTCATCCACCACTACGGCGCGACCCCTGAGTTCGTCCTCCTCGGAGGTCTGGTTCCGGAGCTGCTCTGCCGGGAGAGCGGAATGCGGCACGCCGGGACCACGGACATCGACGTCCAAGTCGATCTCGAGGTCGCGACCGGGGCGGTCAACGGAGGGAGGCTCGAGCGAGCCCTGCGCAACGCGGAGTTCAGCCCCGCCCGGGAGCGCCCCTGGCGATGGACGGCTCGCGACGACGAGCTCGGGGCGGTGATCAAGTTTGAGCTGCTTTGCGATCTGCCCGACCAGCCCGCGTCGGCCACCGTGAAGTTCGATGCGGCCTCTGCCCTGGGCGCAGCCAACCTCCGCGGAACCGGGGCCGCAGCCAGGGACGTGGAGCTGCACACGCTCCACGCTCACATCGGCGGCGTGGAGATGAGCGCGCAGGTGCGGGTCACCGGCACCGCGGGATTTCTGATGGCCAAGGCAGCGGCGGCGCATGATCGCCAGTTCCCCCGGGACTGGTACGACATCGCGTTCGTTCTTCTGCATGGGCGTCTCGCCTCGATGGAGGCGGCCTCCCGCGTCACCAGCTGTTTCGGTGATCCCCTCCCCGGCCACATGGTCACGGCACTGCGAGAGCTGGCCGCCAACTTCCACGCCCCCGGGGACCAGGGGCCTTCCGCATACGCTGCCCAGATCGTCATCGACCACCCGGAGCTGAGCGAGGAGCGGGCGGCAGCCGACGCCGTTGTCGCCGTCCAGGCGTTCTGTACTGCCCTCCTCCGCTGAGGGCTCGGCACGCGGCGATGGGGCCCTCAGCGTCCTCGGCTGTTCGTCTTCCCCGGGAGCCGCCAAGCACGTCGTCCGTGCACGTCGTCCGTGCACGTCACCCGACCGCTCGGTGGTGGGTCAGTTTGGCGGCGGGAATCGCCGACCACCTCTGGAAGGTGGAGGAGATTGGGGAGCTGCTACTGGCCGCCAGTGAACCAACGCTGTGTCATCGAGCAGATACTTCATCTCGTGGCGTTGGAGTACTGGTTCATCGGTTCGCTGTGGGCTGGACGATGGTCCACAGCACGCTTCTACAGGTTGAAGCTCGTAGTTTCAGACGGAAAGCTGACGACAGATTTGGCCAGCGTCCTTCGCTCGTGGCCGGGGACGAAGTCCTGGCGTCGGGACTATGGGAAGGTCAAATGGGTTCGGGTGGTTGGCGCGTCAGGCACCCTGGCCAAGCGCTCCATCGTCGAGGTTGAGGGCGAGGCGGTGCGGAGCCGGTTCGCGCTTCCCCGGGACGACGCAGAGCGCTTCGGCACCCTGTTCCCGCCCGCACCAGGCTCGAACTGACCCACTACCGACCGCTCGGCGTCAGACGAGAACAGCACTCCCTCCACGAGGCGCACCCACCCTACCCGAAGATCACCTGGACCGCCGCGGCGGCCTGGGCCTCCATGCCGCGGGTGACGTGGGCGTAGACGGAGAGGGTGATCGCCTCCGAGGCGTGGCCGAGGATGCGGCTGACCACGTGCGCCGGGACGCCGCCCTGGAGCATCAGCGTGGCCGCGGTGTCGCGGAGCGCGTGGAAGGTCATCGGCGGCAGCCCGGCGCGCTCCAGGTGGGCATGGAAGGCACGGCCGAGGGTCTGCGAGTGCATCAGCGTCCCGTCGCTTCCGGGGAAGACCAGCTCGCCCGCAGGGGCCGACCGCGCCCGATGGGCGGCCAGCGCCTGGACCGTGACCTGCGGGATGGGGACGTCACGGAGGCTCCGAGTGGTCTTGGGCGTGTCGATGGTTCGCCCTCCGCCGATCCGGGTGGTGACCGTCCCGCGGACCAGGACGCGGCCGCCCTCGAGGTCGATGTCCCGCCAACGAAGAGCGCGGATCTCCCCCGAGCGCATCCCGGTGGTCAGGGCCAGGGTGTAGAGGGCTGCGAACCCCTCCCCCCTCGCGGCCTCGATGAGCCGCCTGGCCTCCTCGGCGTCGAGGATCACCTTCTCCCGGCTGCGGACGATCCGAGGCAGCCGGACGTGCCGTGAGGGGTTGCGCTGGATCATCGACCGCCTCTCGGCGTCGCTCAGCATCGCCTTGAGCACCACCGCGGCGAAGTTGCAAGAGGTCCCTCCGAGCCCCTGAGCGGCCAGCTTGGCGTAGAGGTCGCCCAGGTGGCGCTCCGTGACTCTGGCGACCGGGACGTCGCCCAGCACGGGCACGATGTGGAGCCGGAAGGCCCGCTCGTAGGCGGCCCAGCCCTGCGGCTTCATCGAGGCCCGGCGCTCGGTCAGCCACTCCTCGGCGAAGGCGGCGACCGACGCCTCGGCCGCCGGCCGCCACTCCCCCTTCTTGGCCTCCGCCTTGCGCTTGGCCTCGGCCAGCGTCTTGCCGTAGCAGGCGACCCGCTTGCCGTCGGCGAGCTGGGTCCGGACGACCCAGAGGCCATCTTCGCGCCGGTACCCCTCCCCCTTCCGCCGATGACCTTCGGTGACCGCCATGGCCCGGGAGACTACCACAACTGTGCCTTTCACTGTGCCATTCAAAGGCACAAGCTGGCACGTCCTGGCACAATCCGCCTACTGCAGAAGGGGAATCCCGAGTTCAGCTACGCCCCGTGGCAGAACTTGTACTT
>PMYJ01000036.1 GCA_003170875.1 Candidatus Dormiibacterota bacterium
GCTCCGAAGATCTCCAGGTGCTGGCGTGCCACCCGCTCGGCGGCGTCCAGGTCGCCGCTCAGGATGGCCTGGGGAAGCTCGCCGCCGACGCACCCGGAGAGGCAGATCAGCCCCTCACTGTGCGCGGCGAGCAACTCCTTGTCGATCCGCGGCTTGTAGTAGTAGCCCTCGAGGTGGGCGATGGTCGAGAGCTGGACCAGGTTGGCGTAGCCGGCGGCGTCGCGGGCGAGCAGGACCAGATGGTGGGGATCGCGGTCGGCACGACCCTCCTTGTCGCGGTGGGAGCGGGGGGCCATGTAGACCTCGCAACCCACGATCGGCTTGACCCCGGCCGCCACCGCCTCGGTGTAGAGCTCGACCGCGCCATAGAGGACGCCGTGATCGGTGACCGCCACCGCCGGCTGGCCCATCGCCTTGGCCTTGGCCACCAGCTCGGGGATCCGGGCCGCACCGTCCAGCAGCGAGAACTCGCTGTGGACGTGGAGATGGACGAAGGCATCCGATGCAGTCGCCGCCGTCGCCTCCGCCTCCACCATCGCCGTGGCGTCCTCGCCTCCGAACACGCGTACGTTAGCATCCGCCGCAGGCCGGTCCGCCGGCACGGCTCGCCGTATTCTGACCGTGCCACGGTGGCCGCCGGCCTGCGCCCCGAACTGCGCGCCCTCCGCGAGCCGTCTGACGCGCTCCGCCCCCGGCCGGGAAGATATGTTCCAGCCAGAGGTGGCTCCGCCGTCAGCGGATGAACGCGCCCGGGTGCACCGCCGCTACTTGCCCGGCACAGGGTGGGGCTCAGCGGGGACCACGCGAGTCTCCGTCGACGCCGTCCGACTCACCGCCGGGTCCGCGCTGCTCGCCGCCACTCCTGGACCGCTCGCCGCCGATGCAGCGTCGCTCGCCGCCGGTGCGTGATGCCGCCCGCCCCGCGCCAGATGCCGCTGTGCCTTGGACTCCTCGTCCACGTGAACGTACTTGCCGCCACGGAACGCAGAGGCGACCGCCGCGATCAGGCTCATGAAGACCGCGACACCCAGGATGATCGAGAGACTGCCCACGAAAGCGGGGCCGATCAGCTGTGGAAAGAAGGCCCGGCTGGTGAGATTGGCTGCCTGAGCCGCCGAGACGTGGGAGAGCACGGCGGGCCCGAGGAGGGTCTTCAGGGGGTTGTAGCCCAGGAAGGCAGCGAAGACGTACCCGAGAGGCGGCACGTGAGAGAGGGCCGCCGCGCTGCTCGCCGGGACGCCGTTGGCGACAAGTCCCTTCAGCATCGCCGCGGGAACCTTGGTGTTGAGCCCTCCCACCAGAAGCGTGAAGAAGAGGCCCATCGAGAGCGGCATGCCGGTGCTGGCGAAGGTCACCCTCATGCCCGAGGCCGCCCCACGGTCGCGGGCCGGAACCGAGTTCATGATCGACGAAGTGTTGGGGGAGGCGAAGAGACCTCCGCCGATGCCGGAGAAGAGCATGACCGCGCCGAAGGGCAGGTAGCTGAAGTTGGCCGGGAAGGTCATCATCAGGGCGTAGGTCACCGCCGCCAGCAGCATGCCGCCGGTCGCGAAGGGCCGGGCTCCATAGCGGTCTGACAGCTTTCCGGAGAGAGGTCCGGCGATCACGAATCCGAGGGTGAACGGGATCATGTAGATACCCGCCCACAGCGGGGTGTCAGAGAAGGCGTAGCCGTGCTGGGGCAGCCAGATGCCCTGGAACCAGATCATCAGCATGAACATCAGTCCGCCCCGTCCGATCGATCCCAGGAACTGGGCGAGGTTGCCGAAGGCAAACGCCCGGATGCGGAACAGGGAGAGCCGGAACATCGGATCCTTGACCCGGGTCTCGATGACCGCGAAGGCCACCAGCAGAGCGATGCCGCCCGCGATCATCCAGAGGACAAAGGGGTTTCCCCAGCCGGAGAGGGAGGTTCCGTACGGCTCGATACCGTAGGTGACACCGACCAGGAGCATGCCCAGGCCACCCGCGAAGGCGACGTTGCCAGCCCAGTCGATCCGCGCCTTGATGCGGACGCCGATGTCCTTGAGCTTGAGATAGGCCCAGATAGTCCCGAAGGTCCCCACCGGGACATTGGCGAGGAACACCCAGCGCCAGCCGATCTGGGAGAGCAGGCCCCCGACCACAATGCCAAGGAAGGAGCCGACGATGGCGGCCACCATGTTGATCCCCAGCGCGAATCCGAGCTGATCGGAGGGGAAGGCGTCGGTGATGATGGCCGCGGAGTTGGCCATCAAGAGCGCACCTCCGATGGCCTGGAACATGCGCAGCAGGACCAGCTCCAGCGCACCGTTGGAACCGGTGCTCCACACGCACGAGAGGAGGATCGCCCCGACCGTGAACCAGGCGAAGCCGAGGTTGTACATCCTTACCCGGCCGAAGATGTCGCCGATGCGGCCGACGGTCACCACAACGATGGCCGACACGAGCACGTAGCCCATCATGATCCAGAGCAGATATGACGAATTGGCAGGCACCAGCGGGTTCAGGTTGATGCCACGGAAGATGACGGGCAGAGCAATGATCAGGCCCGTGCCCGTCATCGACGAGAGCAGCACCCCGATGGTCGTGTTGGAGAGGACCACCCACTTGTAATGGGGTCCCACAATCGGCGCTCGGGGTGGTGCCGCGACCGTCATCTTGCCAGCTCCTCGGGTGCACGAGAGCCCTCGTGCGGTTCGGCTGCGATGCCGGGATCCCCGGCTGCCATGGACTCCAGAACGGCGATGGCGCGCGCGATCGAGGTCCGGTCGACCTCGCTCAGAGAGGCGAGACGCGCGGCGAGCCACTCGTTGCCGGCTCGCACGTAACGCGCCAGCACCTCGACACCGGCGGGGGTCGCCACCACCTGGACACCGCGCCGGTCGCCGGGCGTTGCCTGCCGGACCACGAGGCCGGTGGCCTCCAGCTTGTCGGCGAGGCGCGTGGCCGCCGAACCGGGCAGGCTCTCCAGCTCTGCCAGCCGGCCGATGCCGAGCGGACCCTTGTTGACCACGCTGGCGAGCCCGGACACCTGTGCGATGCTGAGCTCGGAGGGGTCATGGCGGCGGAGGCGCCGGCTGAGATGGATCATCGACATCCGAAGACGCTCGGCCAGGACGGGTGGCTCGATCGCCATCGCGGACGGGGGCGCGTCCCCTGCCACGTTCACCGCACTCGGAACGGTCATCTCCTGCCTCTGTATGGCCCCAGCGGGATTGGGATGCAGATAACAAAGATAGTATATATCGTAGGCAAGTAAAGTGACGGATCATCGACCCAAACCTCCCTGGTGGAGGGGCGCGGGTCAAGGGGCCCCGGAACCCATGAGGGCCCTCCGGCGTCCTAGATGCATGAGGCTCGCCGCCGTGCCCCTCCTCTGTGGTCTGGCCGTTGCCGTGGCAGCGTGCGGGCTCGCGACCAGCCCTGCCCGAGACCCCGCCGCGACGGGGTCGCAGGCCCCGGCCGCGTCCCCGTCGCCGTCCCCCGCGTCGCCGGCGCCCGGCACCCCGACCCCCTCCCCGACGTCCGGCCAGGTGCTCGGCAGCGCCACCAACGCCGCCGGCTGGACGGCGGTGGTGACGGCCGGGCCGGACGGTCAGCTGGAGGAGACGCTGACGGTCCTCGGCCCGCTCACGGTGTTCGGTGG
>PMYJ01000149.1:0-5408 GCA_003170875.1 Candidatus Dormiibacterota bacterium
AGCTAAAAGAGCAGCGCGGCATCTCCCTGCGCGACCAGCTGCTGGCCAGACCCGACGTGATGGGTCGGCTCGGCCGGCCGATACGCCCGCTCTTCAACTGGGCCATGGGCACCCCCCTCGTGCGCGTTCCGGTGGAACGAGTCCTCGGCATCCACCGCAAGGCCGCAATCCCGAAGGTGGCGCCGCGCACCTTCGGGCAGTGGGCGCGACGCCATCCCNNCCCCGCCTGGGCCGGATGGTCGTCGCCGTGCTCGAGCACCAGGGGCTGGCCGTGGACATCCCCCAGCAGGGCTGCTGCGGGCTGCCGCTGCAGTCCAACGGGAATTTCCCCGCCGCTCGCACCTACGCCACCCGGCTGGCCCGCCAGCTGCGCGACGCGCCGGGCGACGTTCCGGTCATCGCTTCCTCGACGAGCTGCGGGCTGATGCTCAAGCGCGAGGCGCGTGAGATCTTGGGCGTAGAGGATCCGGCACTGGTCGACATCTCCGAGCGCACCTACGACATCTTCGAGTTCCTCCGTGACCTGCACGAGCAGGGCCGGCTGAAGACCGACTTCGTCCCGGTGGAGCTCACCGCCGCTTATCACGCACCGTGCCAGCAGCAGAATCAATTGATCGGCAAGCCCGCCCTCGACATCCTGGCCCTGGTGCCGGGCCTGCGGCTGGTCGAGCTGGATCGGGACTGCTGCGGGGTCGGCGGCACCTACGGCATCAAGCGCGAGAAGTACGCGATCTCGATGGCGGTAGGCGCCGGCCTCTTCTCGGACATCCGCCAGGCCGCCCCGGACCTCGTGCTCTGCGACAGCGAGACCTGCCGCTGGCACATCGCCAAGGCCACCGGGTTCCCGGTGATCCATCCCCTGGAGCTGCTGCACCGGGCCTATGGCGGCCACTGAAGCCAGCGACCCCGTGCCCGGCGACGCGCCGGTCGGCCTGGTCCTGGTCTCCCATAGCGCCCAGCTGGCCGAGGGTGCGGCGGAGCTGGCCCGGGCGATGGCCGGCGAGGAGGTCCGGATCGTGGCGGCCGGCGGCATGGCGCCGCCGGAGACGGCGCTGGGCACGGACGCCGTCCGGGTGGCGGCGGCGATCGAGGAGGCCTGGTCTGAGCGTGGGGTGCTGGTGCTGATGGACCTGGGCAGCGCCCTCCTCTCCGCCGAGATGGCGGTCGAGCTCCTCCCCGAGGAGCACCGCAAGCGGGTGCTGCTGAGCGCAGCACCACTCGTCGAGGGTGCAGTGGCGGCGGCGGTCACGTCACGGCTCGGAGAGCCGCTGGAGAGGGTGGCGAGGGAGGCCATCGGTTCCCTGGATGCCAAGCGCGCACAGGTCGGCGGCCCCGGCGAGGCCGTGGTGGCCCCAGCCGCCGAGCCCGACCTCGGCGGGCCCGTCGCCGAGACCAGGATCGCGGTGGATATCCCCCTGGGTCTCCACGCCCGTCCGGCTGCACGGGTGATCCGCGCCACCGCCGGCCTGAACGCCCAGGTCGTGGCCGGCAACGCCACCACCGGCTCGGCGATGGTCAACGCCCGCAGCCTCAACGCCCTCGCCGGCCTCCAGGTCCGAGAGGGCCACGAGCTGGTGCTGCGCGCCTCCGGGCCCGACGCCGGGAAGGCGATCGAGGCCGTGCGCGCCGTGGCGGCGCGCCGGTTCGACGAGCCCACGGTCACGCCGGCCGGCCCAGCCGCCACCGCGCCGGCTGCGTCCCCGCCCCCGTCCGGGCGGCCAGGCGGGATGCAGGGGATCCCCGCTTCGAGCGGGATCGCCATCGGAACGCTCCAGTTCCTGGAGGAGGCCGACCTGGCGGTTCCCGACACCGAGGTGGTCGATCCGCCCGCGGAGCTCGAGGCACTGGAGCTGGCCGTGACGGCCACGCGCCACGACCTCGAGGAGCTGCGCGACCAGACCAGGACGCGGTCGGGGAGCTATGAGGCGGAGATCCTCGACGCAGACCTGCTCTTCCTCGAGGATCCGGACCTCCTGGAACCGACCCGCGCGGCGATCACCGATCGGCGGCTCACCGCCGCCCGGGCATGGTCCGAGGTCTCGACCCGGCTCGGCCGGTCCTGGGAGGGGCTCGACGATCCCAACATGCGCCTGCGGGCGGCGGACCTCGCGGGCGTTAGTCGCCGGGTGCTGCACCGCCTGCTGGGGCGGCCTGCGCCCGTCCTTCGACAGGCCGGGATCCTGGTGGCCCGCGACCTCGCGCCCACCGACACCGCGGCCCTGGACCCCGCGCGGGTCATGGGGATCGCCACCGCCGGCGGTGGCCCCACCTCGCACAGCGCCATCCTGGCCCGCGCCCTGGGCATCCCGGCGGTGGTGGGTCTGGGCGACGAGCTGCTCGCGGTGGCTCCGGGACGGAGCGCTCTCCTGGACGGTGGCCGGGGCACGCTCGTCCTGGACCCGCCGGTCGCGCTGGTCCGGCGCGCCCGGGCCGAGGCGCGAGAGGAGCAGCGCCAGGCCGCCCGCGCCGCCGCGGCCGCCCACCGGCCCGCGGTGACCCGGGACGGTGTCGTCATCGAGGTGGGCGCCAACATCGGGGCCGTCGAGGAGGCCTCGCGGGCGGTGCAGGCCGGAGCCGATGCGGTCGGTCTGCTTCGCACCGAGTTCCTCTTCCTGGAGGCCGACTCCATGCCCGGGGAGGCGGTGCAGGAACGGGTCTACTCGGAGATCGCCACCCGGCTGAAGGGCCGTCCGCTGACCATCCGGACCCTCGACGTCGGTGCCGACAAGCCCCTCCCCTATCTCCGCTCCGTCCACGAGGACAACCCGGCCCTCGGGCTCCGCGGCATCCGCCTCGGGCTGGCCCGGCCCGAGGTGCTGACCACCCAGCTGCGCGCGGTGGTGGCGACCGCGCGGCGGCACCCGGTGCGGGTGATGTTCCCCATGGTGTCGGACGCGGGCGAGGTCGTAGCGGCCCGAGCCCTGCTCGCCGAGGCCGCGGGGTCCGAACCGCTCTCTCTCGAGGTGGGAGTGATGGTGGAGATCCCCTCGGCCGCCCTGACCGCCGCCCGGCTCGCCGAGAGCGTCGACTTCTTCTCGCTTGGCACCAACGACCTCTCCCAGTACACGCTCGCCGCCGATCGCGGCAACGCCGAGGTGGCCAGGCTGGCCGATGCGTACCATCCCGCCACGCTGCGCCTCATCGCAGCAACGGTCCAGGCCGCGCGCGCCAGGGGGCGCTGGGTCGGGGTCTGCGGCGAGCTGGCCGGCCAGGTCGAGGCGGTCCCGCTGCTCATCGGCCTCGGGGTCAGGGAGCTGTCGGTGGCCGTGCCCTCGGTGGCGAGGATCAAGGAGGCGGTGCGCGCAGCCGACTCCGGCGCATGCGTCCGGCTGGCTCGAAGGGCGCTCCGGCTCGCCGACGGAGCCGCCGTCCGCGGGCTGATCTCGGGCACCTCCCGACGTGCGACCATTGCTCCCCGAGATGGCTCGCCGGTTCCCTCCCGTCGCGCCGGCACGCGAAGCTCACCTTCCTCTTCCTGAGGGTGAGGCCCCGCCGCCGAGCCATCTGAGCGTGCTCCCGGCAGCGGCCGTGCGCTCACGGGGGCGGACCGCCTTGGTGGGCATCACCACGTCGATGCGCCTCGTGCTGACGCCCGTGGTGGCGGCGCTTGCCCTCTCGGGGCAGGGCCGCTGGGCGGCGGCGGTGTTCGCGATCGCGGCCAGCACCGATTACCTGGACGGCTACCTGGCGCGCCGGTGGGGCGTGAGCACCCTGACGGGAAGCTTCCTGGACACGACCGCGGACAAGGTGCTGGTGGCCGGCGTCCTGATCGCCCTCACCAGCATCGGCCAGGCCTCGCCCTGGGCGGTGATGATCATCGTCTGCCGGGAGGTGATGGTGATGGGCCTGCGCGGCTCGGTGGCCGTCTCGGGGAAGGTGATCCGGTCCTCGCAGCTCGGCCGCACCAAGGCCGCGGTCCAGTTCGTCGCCATCATCCTGCTGTTGCTGGGCGTGAACCTGCGCCTCGGCCCCACCGGCATCGGCGAGTGGGCGCTCTGGATCGCCGCGGCCCTGACCGTCGCCTCCGCCGCCGACTACCTCTGGCGCTGGGCGGCCTCCACCCTCCGCAACTCCGCGCCGGCCACGCCGGAGTGAGTGCCCCGGTCCTCATCACCGGGGCCGGTGGCTTCGTCGGGGGGGCAGTCCTCACGCGGCTGCTCCGGGCCGGCCTCGAGGTGCGTGCCCTGGTGCGCAGTCCGGAGAGCGCCGAGCGGGTCCGGAGCGCAGGTGCCCAGCCAGTGGTCGGGGACATCCTGGACGGCGAGGACCTGGTCGCCGCCATGCGGGGCTGCGAGCTGGTCTTCCACGTGGCCGGGCTCAACAAGATGTGCCTGCCCGACCCCGCCCCACTGATGCGCAACAACGTCGAGGGCTCGGTCAGGGTCGTCCGGGCGGCCGCCAGGGCGGGGGTGCGCCGTATCGTCTACACCTCGTCGGCCGCCACGCTCGACAGCGCCCCGCGGGCCGGCGCGCCCGGCAACGGGCAGCGCCGGTTCCTCTCCGAGTACGAGCGCTCCAAGTACGAGGCGGAGCGCCAGGTCCTCGAGCTCGCGCCGCGGCTCGGCATTGAGCTGATGTGCCTCAACCCCTCATCGGTGCAGGGCCCGGGCCGCACCACGGGGACGGCGCGGTGGCTGATCAGCTACGCCAACGGCCGGCTCCACTGGCTCATCGACGCGCCGGTCAGCCTGGTGGACATCGCCGACTGCGCCGAGGCACACCTGCTCGCCGCCACCCGCGGCCAACCGCTCCACCCCTACGTGATCAGCGGGTCCACCCAGCGCATCTCGGAGATGGTGCACACGCTGGGGACGGTCGCCGGACACACGTATCCCATCCGCTTCCTTCCGGCCGGCCCGGCGGTGGCCGCCGCCTCCATGGTGGGTGCCGGCTTCAGGTTGGCGGGGCGCCGCGCCCCGGTCTGCCGCGAGATGCTCCGGACCCTGGCCCACGGCCACGCCTACGACGGCGCCCCGGCCGCGCGGGAGCTGGGATTCGCCTACACACCGCTCGAGGAGACGCTGCGGCGGGCGCTCGCCTGGTACGTGGAACACGGCCACGTGCGGCCGTCCCCCGCCCACCCCTGAGCATCCCGCAGCCGGGGCGCCCCTCAGCCAGCTGACCTCGCCCACCCGCCGTCCCCGGGTCTATCGTCTTCTCGTGCAGACGGTGTCGTTGGGACGCGGCGGACCCTCGGTGAGCCGCATCGGGCTGGGCATGGCCGCTCTCGGACGGCCCGCGTACATCACCACCGGCCGTGCCAGCGACTTCGGCGAGGACCGCTCCGAGGCCGCCTTCCGCCACCGTGCCTGGCAGGTCCTGGATGCCGCCTACGCGGGGGGGATCCGCTACCTCGACTGCGCCCGGTCCTATGGGTCGGCTGAGGCATTCGTCGCCGGCTGGCTGGC
>PMYJ01000149.1:5476-6242 GCA_003170875.1 Candidatus Dormiibacterota bacterium
GTCCATTCCGCGACGCTGGAGTCCGGCGTGCTCGAGAACGGGCTTCTCCACGAGGCCCTGGCACGCCAGCGCGATCTCGGTCTCCTGCTCGGGATCACGACCTCGGGACCCTCCCAGGCCGAGACGATCCGCCGCGCTCTGGAGATCCGCAGCGGAGGCGAGCCGCTCTTCGGCGCGGTGCAGGCAACCTGGAATCTGCTCGAGCCGTCGGTCGAGCCCGCGCTGGTGGAGGCCGCCCAGGCGGGGTGGGCGGTGATCGTCAAGGAGGCGCTGGCCAACGGCAGGCTGACCGCCCGCGGAGATGCCGGAGCGCCGGGGACCCTGCTGGGAGATGCGGCCGAGGCGGCCGGCGTCGGTGCCGACACGCTCGCCATCGCGGCCGCGCTTGCCAGACCATGGGCCTCGGTGGTGCTGAGCGGCGCGGCCACCGTCGACCAGCTGCAGAGCAACCTGAGGGCCGACGGCCTGCCCGTTCCGACCCTCCCGGACCTCGTCGAGCCACCTGTCGACTACTGGGGGCGGAGGTCGAGGCGTCCCTGGCTGTGATCCGGGGTCGCCGCCGGGCCGAGGGCCGGCGCTCTCAGTCCTCCCTGTCGGCGCGACGACGGACCACCACGTGGAGCTGCACCCCGGCAAAGCCAAAGACGGCGCGGATCCGGTTCTCCAGATACCGCTGGTACGAGAAGTGGAGCAGCTCCGGATCGTTGACGAAGAGGACCACGGTGGGGTTGGGCGAGCTCGCCTGGGCGCAGTAGAGGATCTTGAC
>PMYJ01000152.1 GCA_003170875.1 Candidatus Dormiibacterota bacterium
GCCACCCCGCCCTTCTCGGCGAAGCTCTCCAGGACTCGGGTGAGGTCGAGGCGCTCGTCGAGCAGCTTGATCGAGCGCACCGCGATGAAGGCGATCTCCCCACCCTTGATCGCCTCGAAGGCGGGAGGGCGCGTGCGCAGCGAGGTGGCCCAGTCGACCTGCCGCTCCAGACCCGCGCGTCCTCCGAGCAGGTCGGTGCCGGCGGGCAGGGCACCACGCCAGAGGTCCATCACCGTGATCACCTGGATCTCCGAACCGGGGGGCCGCCATCCCGATCGCTCATCAGGCCCGCTCCAGGTACTGCTCCTGCTCCCACGGGGTGACCTGGGTGCGGTACTCCTTCCACTCCAAGGCCTTGACCTCGAGGAAGCGCTCCGACAGCGTGTCTCCCAGAGCGTCGAGCACCACCTCGTCCGCCTCGAGGGCGGTGATGGCGTCCTTGAGGTTGTCGGGCAGCAGCCCGACGTTGCGGCGCTCCAGCTCGACGTCGTCGAAGCCGTAGAGGGACTCCTCGACCGGAGGCGGCAGCGGCAGGTGGCGCTCGATACCGTCGAGCCCGCAACGGAGCATCACCGCGAACGCGAGGTAGGGGTTGCAGGATGGATCGGGAGAGCGCAACTCGACCCGGGTGACCTCGGGACGGCCGACATGGGGCACCCGGACCAGGGCGCCACGGTTGGTCCGGGCCCAGGAGACGAACACCGGGGCCTCGAACCCTCGCACCAGGCGCTTGTAGGAGTTGATGAGCGGAGCGAGCACGAGGCACATCCCGGCGGCGTGGTGGAGCTGACCGGCGATGAAGTGCTTGGCGACGTCGCTCAGCCCGTAGTCGTCGTCGCCCGCGAAGGCGTTGCCGCCATCGCCCACCCGGGCCAGGGACTGGTGGACGTGCATGCCGCTCCCGGGCTGTCCCTGGAAGGGCTTGGGCATGAAGGTGGCGGTGAGACCGTGCTGCTGGGCGATCGCCCGGAGCGTGTAGCGGAAGGTGACCACGTCATCCGCGGCCTTGAGCGCCTCCTGCGCCCCCACGTCGATCTCGTGCTGTCCGCACCCCACCTCGTGGTGGAGGGTGTTGACCTCGAGCCCCATGGCCCGGAGCTGCTCGGCCATGGTCTGACGAACCGCCACGGTCGGGTCGGTGGCGAAGTCGAAGTAGCTGCCGCGATCGTGTCGGGGCTGCACNNGGCCGGCCCAGCTCGTCGCGCTCGAGCAGGTAGAACTCGATCTCCGGCCCCACCCGGTATTCGTAGCCGAGCCCCGCCGCGCGCTCGATCGCCCGCCGCAGCGCTCGCCGCGGATCGCCGGGGTAGGCCTCGCCCTCCGGGGTCGTGAGCCAGCAGATCATCCGCCCCGTCGGCGCCTCCGCCCACGGCAGGACGGCGAAGGTGGCCGGGTCGGGCACCAGGTACATGTCCGACTCGGCGGTGCGGGCGACGGACTCCACCGACGACCCGTCGAACCACACCCCGTGCTCCAACGCCGGGGCCAGCTGGTCGGCGGGGATGGTCACCGTCTTCACCGAGCCGGTGACGTCGGTGAACTGGAGATCGAGGTGGCGGATGCCGGCTGCCTGGGCCGCGGCGACGGCGTCGGGGATCTCGGGGCGGTGGCGGGGGGAGGCCATGGGCACCTCGGATGGCGGAGACTCCTAACGAGAGCCTCCGAGTTCGTACTCTGCGCCTAAGGATATCGGACGCAAGCGTGGTATGTCCAGGGGAGCCAGGCTCTCTCGCGCCATGCCGCGCACCGAAATGAGACTGGGCGCACAACGGCTGAGCTTTCGGGTCAGCCCGATGGCGCCGTGGCCCGCTGGGGACCCCGCCACGCGGAGAGGTCGGTTCCACGCTTGATGTCGGCGGCTGGGCCGCCGCGCGCAGACAGCCGGCCCGCGCCTGGGGGCGGCGCGAAACCGCCTCGGCGGCGGCCTGCGGGAGGGCCGGGGAAGGGGTCATGCGACGGCGTGACAGCCACCCGGTGACGGCCGGACACCGCGGTGTGACGAATCGCACCAACGGGTGCAAGTGCACTACGGAACTTTGGCGTCCGTTGCTCTTGGGGGCCCTGGACCGGCACCTGAGAATGAACTCATCCCACCACCGCTCCACGAAAGAAAGAGACGTGAGCCTCCCCCGTCCGACCCTCCTCAGCCCCCCACTCTCCCCGCCCTGCGCGCGCCCCTTCAGATCAGGGCGCGCCAGGGCGGCATCCCTCCCCCTGGTGGTGGCGGCAGCGGGACTCGTGGCCGCATACCTCCTCGCGAACAGCCACGGACCCCTCGCTGCCGACAGCCTGGCGGCCAGCCGCGCTGCGGCACTGGCCATGACCATCGCGGCGGTCGGTGCTGTCGTCGCCGCCGCCAGCGCGCTGGTCCGGCGCGGCGATGGCATCGCGCCACGCCGCGCCGCCCGTCACCGGACCGGTCAGGTGGGACGGCTCGGCCGGGGCACCAGCCCGCGCGGTGCCCATCACGGCAACCGTCTGGACCGGATCCTGGAGGCCATGACCCGGATCAGCTCGGAGAGGGATGTCGACTCGGTGATGGCGGCCGCGGGTGGAGCCGTCGTCGAACTCCTCGAGACCCGCACAGCATCCCCGGTGATCGCCCGGGTGTACAGGATCGAAGGCGACGGAATGGTGGTCGTCAGCGAGCACGGCGCAGCAGCTGGGGCCACCACCGTCGGGGAGAGCAGTCTCCTGAGCGCCGATCCACTCATCCTGGCTGCGGTCACCGGGGACCACACCCTCGCCGAAGCGGGGCCGTCCCCACACCGGATCGCCAGCCCCATCCACGCCGGCAGCGCGATCCGGGCGGTGGTGCTCGTCGAGCGGCGCGACCGGGCGTTCCGTGACTCCGAGGTCACCATGGTCGAGGGGCTCAGCGGGATCGCCACCCTGGCGGTCTCCAACCTGGTCCGCGCCCGCGGGATCGGGGGGGCGCAGGCGGAGCCGACCGATGGGCTCACCGGCCTGATCGGCCGCGCTGCCTTCGAGCGGCGCTGCCGGGAGGTCCGCGAGTCCTACGCGATCATTACGGTCGACGTCGACCATCTCAACCAGCTCAACAACGCCCTGGGCCGGGAGGCGGGCGATGATGCCCTCCGCTCCGTGGCCCGGGCTCTCCAGGCATCGACGAGAGAGCGTGACGTCGTCAGCCGCAGCGGCGACGATGAGTTCACGATCCTCACCGTCGGGGCGGCCACCGCCGTAGTTGGCAGCGTTGCCGAGCGCATGCGTGCCGCGGTGTCCGAGCTCGTCAGCGGAGCCTTCCCGACTCGGGTCAGCGTCGGCTGGGCGGTGGGCGCCGCCGGCGAGGACTCGGCCGAGGTGTGGGCTCGGGCGGACGAAGCGCTCGGCCGCGCCAAGCGCGAAGGACGCAACCGGGTGGCCGGGTCGATCACCGGCCGCCCGGCCGCCGCCCCCGGGCGAGGATGGACAACCCTGCTCAGCCGGACCCTGGCTTCACAGCAGATCCACCCCGTCTACCAGCCGATCGTCACCCTCCCGGAGGCGCACATCGTCGCCTACGAGGGGCTGGCGCGGCCCATCAACCTGGATGGGGCTGACAGCGTCGAGGAGTTCTTCGCCACGGCGCAGCGGCTGGGAGTGACCAACGAGCTGGACTGGATCTGCAGGCGCGCCGTGGTCCGCGGTGCCGAGGGCATTCGCAGCGACGCCCAGCTCTACCTCAACATCGACCTCTCCGCGGTCTCCGACGTCGATGAGGACGTCGAGCAGATGCGCAGCCTGCTGCGCTGGATCGGCCGGCCTCCCGCCAACGTCGTCCTCGAGATCGCCGACGCCGACCGTTTCAGCAACCTCGGTCAGCTCTCCGCCCGCGTCGACGTCTACCGGCGGGCAGGATTCAAGATCGGCATCGACGACACGGGCCGCCCGGGGATCGGTGTCGACCTGCTGTACGCGACCCGCCCCGAGGTCATCAAGATCGATGCCAGCGTGACCAACCGCTGCGAGGAGGTCGAGGCCAGGACGCTCATCTTCGAGTGCATCGCACTCGCGGAGCAGATCGGCGCCGACGTCGTGGCCGAGGGCATCGAGCAGCTGAGCGTCGCCGCCGAGCTGATGAAGCTCGGAGTGAACCGAGCGCAGGGCTTCCTCTTCGGCAAGCCCGAGTCGATCACCGGTCCGAGTCGCGAGCTCGAAGGGGAGCCCGCGGTCCTCCGGGCGATCGCCGCCACCCGCTGAGGCAGCTCGGGGCGGGGCTGCGGCGCGACGGTCCCACCCGGACGAGGAGTGACCGCCGGAGCGCTGCTGACCAGCGCCCCGGCGGCCTAGATCTCTCCCCTTCGGGTGGTCCTATCCTCGGAAGTGGCTATCCTCCGCTACGGCAGGCGGAAGGTGAGAGCGGGGTTGGCGTTCTCCGCGAGCTGCAGGGCCTGCTGCGGGAACCAGGCTCCGGCTGCGGGGTCGGTGAGGACGGTGCCCGTCTGGAGGCTCCAGAGCGGGTCGAATGTCTGGAAGGTGCTGGCGGTGATCGCCGGCCAACCCGCGATGGGCGGGGTGTACTCAGCGTCGCTCCAGGTCCTCACACCGCCGGCGGCGTCGCACTGGCCGTCCGACTGGCCGGGGGTCTTGACCCAGAGGTAGGCGTCGAGAAGTGGCGACACGCTGCTGGTGTTGGCGGTCGGCAAGATGCCCGTGCCTGAGCCTGGCGGGTTGCACCAGTTGCCGGCCTGGAGGGTGGTGATCACACCCGAGTCCTGGTCGTAGGGCGCGCCCGAGTAGAGGCTCATGTTGTTCGGCCCCAGGCCGTCCCGACTCGTGTCGATCACAAAGTGGGTGGTGCCATCGACGCCGGCGTAGCGGGCGTCGATCCCCGACGTGTTGAGATCAGCCGTGGTCGTGGTGTCGCTCCACACCCCGTACGGGCTCAGCGCAACCCCCGTCCAGGCGCCAAGGAGGGTGGCAATCTCCGTCCCGGGCGGGCCGCCGTTCCAGTATTGGTTGGGGCAGTTGGCGTTGTAATCGTAGGTGAGGCTGCCGCCGCCCATGGCGATGCAGTCGGACACCCAGGTCCCGAAGTAGACGTTGTTGCTCGCGTACTGGTAGTTGGATACGTTCAGGAAGAAGCCCTGGGCCTTCTGGACACCTGCCGCCACCAGTGGCTGGGAGATGTTGCCGACGTTCTGCCACGCGCTGTGACCGGCGTCGAGGTACACGCTGGCGTTGGGATCCCCTTCGAGCACGCTCACGGCGTTGGCGATGTCGGCCTCACGGGTGGCGTCCGTGATCGTCGGGTTGGCCGCTTGGTAGGCCGCGCTGCAGTCTGTCGGAAGGTTGGCCAGCGCGTCCGGCTCGAGGATGACGACCGCCTTGGCGTTGCCCAGGCCCTTGGCCAGGGCGTTGATCCACGCGTCGTAGGCGGCGTCACTCGGAGCCCCGCCCGCCGAGTACTGCGAGCAGTCGCGCCCCGGGATGTTGTAGGCGACCAGGACGGGAACCGCGCGCTCCAGGGCGGCTCCGAACATCGTCTGCTGGACCGCCTGCTGCACCTGGAAGTCAGCCTGCAAGGATCCGAGGTTGCCCGCCATGGCTGCCTGGGCAGCGGTCTCGCCGGTCAGCCACACCGCCTGCGGCGTGGCCTCCATGGCCGCGATCAGGCCTGCCTCCTTGACTTGCCGGCTGCGCAGGAGCTGCAACACCTGCTGAACGGACCCCTGCGCGGGCGGCGGCACGTAGAAACGCGTGTTCGCCGGCAGAGTGCGCCCGCTCCCGGGGACCGACGGAGCCGCGGACGCGACGATGGGCATCGCACCCAGCGCGCCCACGACGACGGCAACCCCGGCGACGAATGTCGCTCGACGCAAGAGATGACCACTGAGAACGTTCAAAGTCCTTCTCCTTCCCGCTTCCGCCCCTGGTGGCCGCCGCCGAGGAGGGGCATCCCTCGGCGCGACGCCTTCGTGAAACGGTTTTCACGTTTGCGCGGAGCCGACGCTACCACCATGTGCCAAAGGTTTCAATATGCGATTGCGACACGCCAAATTTGACAGCACGATTGGGACTGTGGGACGATGAAAATGTTTTCATGACCCAGCAGCCTGAGCGCCTCCGGATCGGCGATGTCGCCAGGCTCGCCGGCGTTTCCAACGCCACCGTCTCCCGAGTGCTGAGCGGCTCGCCTCGCGTGAGGCCGGAGGCCCGGGAGCGGGTGCTTGCGGTGACCACCCGCTTCGGCTACCAGCCGAGCCACCTCGCCCGCCATCTGCGCAAGGGNNTGAGGATGCCGCCAAGGAGGCCTCCTACCTCGAGGTGCTGGCGGCCGAGCGAGTACTGGGCGTCCTCCTCAGCCCCTCTGACGAGAACGATCCGCAGATCGGGACCCTTCTCGATCTCGGCATTCCCGTCGTGGCCTTCGATCGATCGGTCACCGACCCGCGGGCCGATTCAGTCACGGTCGACAACCGCGGCGCGGCAAAACAGGCCACCCAGCTCTTGGTCGACCTCGGGCACCGCCGCATCGGCTTCATAGCCGGGCTGCCGGGGGTTCAGACCGCCGACGAGAGGCTGGCCGGGTACCTGGAAGTCGTCGGCGGCGCCGCGCTGGAGGCGCTCGTGCGCCAGGGGGACTTCAGCCTGGAGGGAGGCAGGAGGGCGACCGCCGAGCTGATCGTGGAACGACCGGCGGTGACCGCCCTGCTGGTCGCCAACAACCTGATGACCCTGGGCGCCCTGGACGTGCTGCGGGAGGGGCGGGTGCGAGTTCCGGACGGCGTCGCCCTGGCGGCCTTCGACGATCCACCGTGGGCGCGGCTGATCGACCCGCCGCTGACCACGCTGGCCCAGCCATTGCGAACGATGGCCGACGCCGCCGTGGGCCTCCTCTTCGAGCGGATCGCCGACCCCCGCCGCCAGCCCGCCCACCCTCGCTTCGACCTCGAGCTCCGCATCCGGCGCTCGTCGGGAGAGCACACCGCACTCTAGCCAGTCGGCGGACCTGCCCTCGGCGCAGCCCCAACACGCATTCCGGACGGGTGCCGCGGCGTGGGGATCACCCCGGTCCGGCAGACGTCGGCGAAGACCTCGGCGCTTGGCTTGGGGCGGCGTTCGAGGGTGGCTCGATCGACCGCCACCAGGCCAAACTTGGCTCCGTACCCCTCCAGCCACTCGAAGTTGTCGAAGCCGGTCCAGTGCAGGTAGCCGAGCACGTCCGCCCCATCGGCGATCGCCTCGACCGCCGCTCGCAGGTGGTCGAGGAGAAACCCGGAGCGGAGTTCGTCATCCTCGTCGGCGACCCCGTTCTCGGTGACGAGCAACGGCAATCGGAACTCATCGCTCAGCGAGACCAGGGCGCGCCGCAGGCCCGCGGGGTCGATGCTCCAGCCGAGGCTGTTCCTGGGCAGCGCTGGGTCCGGATCGGAGCTCACGAAGAGGCGGGAGGAGGCGCGCCAGTCGAAGCGCACCCGCTCGTCGGCGTAGTAGTTGAGACCCAGGTAGTCGAGGGAGCCCCGGAGCCCGGGCACGACCTGGCCGCTGCCGGCGGGCGGGAGCACCCGGCCGCGGGCGCAGCTCCAGAGGAACCAGCGGTTGAAGAGGAGGTCCGGCACCCACGCGACGCAGCGGGCGGCGATCGAGCGGGGAACTGGCCGGAAGGGCCGTTCGTGGTGGGCGATCGAGACCATCGCCGGCCGACCGTGGGTCGCACTGACCTGGTGGAGGGCCGTCGCCGCCGCGGCGTGCATCCGGAGCATCCCGGCCGCGGCCCGCAGGGCGAGAGCCGGCGAGCGGCGGTGTGGCGGCCACTCCCCTTCCGCATAGCCGAGGGCCATGAGGACGTTCGGCTCGTTGAGCGTCACCCACCAGCGGACCTCCTCTCCGAACGCCTCGGCGCAGGCGGCCGCGTAGCGGGCAAAGAGGCGCGGAGCCTCAGGGTCGAGCACGCCCCCGCGATCCGCCAGCCAGACCGGCAGGGTGAAGTGGTGGAGCGTGACCACCGGCTCCATCCCCAGCTCGCGGCAGGCGGCGACCACATCGACGTAGTGGCGGAGCGCCGAGAGGTCGAAGTGGCCCGGCTCGGGCTCCACTCGGGCCCACTCCACGGAGAATCGCTGGGCCGTGTGCCCCATGGCCGCGAGCAGCGCCAAATCCTCGCGATAGCGGCGGAAGTGGTCGATGGCGACCGCCGCCGAGTCGCCGTTCTTGACCCGCCCGGGCTCGTCCCGCTCCATGCGCATCCAGTCGTTCCAGAGTCCGCCCTCGACCTGGTGGGCAGCGCTGGCGGTGCCGAGCAGGAAACCCTTCGGGATGCGGAGCGGGCGGGCGAGTGCCACCGGTCAGGAGGCTGAGGCCGACGGACGGCGGAGAACGAGGCGGGTGCGTCCACCCTCCCTGCTCTCCTCGAGCACCTCGCCGCCCACCCTCCGGCTCCAGGCGCGGATGCCGAAGAGATGCTCAGCCACGCCCGTCACCACCTCGAGCCGCTCGCCGGGCGCGAGGGTCGCATAGGCGCGTCGGACCCGGCCCATGGCGCTGTCGCCGCACTCCTCCTCAGCGGTGGTGAGATCGAGGTGCCACGGATCCATGATGGGCCGAGTCTACGTCCGCGTCAGGCTGGGACTTGCTCTGCTGCCTCGGCGCCGGACTTCTCCACTGGGACGCCCACCGCGTTGCCCCACTCGCTCCACGAGCCGTCGTAGTTGGCGACCCGCGGGTAACCGAGCAGGTAGGTGAGGACGAACCACGTGTGAGAGGAGCGCTCGCCGATCCGGCAGTAGGTGACGATGCTCTTGTCGGGGGTCATCCCTCTGCTCTGGTAGAGCTCACGGAGCTGGTCCACCGGCTTGAAGGTGTCGTCCTCCTGGATCGCCTGGGCCCAGGGGATGTTGACCGCGCCGGGGATATGACCGCTGCGCTGCGCGCCCTCGTTCTGGTACTCGGGAGGTGCGGAGATCGCCCCGCTGAACTCCGCGGGAGAGCGGACGTCGACCAGACCGTGGTCGGAGCGGCCGAGGATGTCGCGGACCCCGGAGAGGGACTGCCGGAGGCCGGCGGTCGGCTCCGGAGCCGGGTACGAGGCGGCCACCAACGCGGGGGCGGCCTCGGCGACCGGCCGATCCTCCTCGAACCACTTCCGCCGGCCGCCATTGACCAGCCGGATGTCGGCGTGCCCGTAGATGCGGAAGGTCCAGAACGCGAAGGCGGCGAACCAGTTGCGCATGTCGCCGTAGAGAACCAGGGTGGTCTGCGGCGTCACCCCGAGGCGCTCCATGAGGCTCACGAACTGGTCTCGGGAGAGGATGTCGCGGCGCACGGGATCGTTGATCTCCCTCTTCCAGTCCACCAGCGCGGCACCCGGGACGTGCCCGAGCTCGTAGGCGGATGCAGGGTCCCAGTCCACTTCCAGGACGCGGACGGCGGGGTCCTCGAGGTGGGCCGCCAGCCACTCCGTGCTGACCAGGACCTCGGGATGCGCGTAATCGGTCACCGTGGCTCTCCTCTGACTGCGTTCGTCACCAGAATCCCAACTATCTAATCAGGTTTTCCACGAGCGGGCGCCCGCATCCATTGGCGGGGTGAGGCGAGACCGGCTGAGCCGGGCCGCCGAGGGGCGGCGAGCCCCTGTAAGAAGGAGAGGGGCCCCCATGCGGCCTGCCGCCTCCATTGGCGGGACGGCGGGCCCACGGCCCGGCGACTGGCGAGCAACCGGCTAAGCCGGGCCGCCGAGGGGCGGCGAGCCCCTGTAAGAAGGAGAGGGGCCCCCATGCGGCCTGCCGCATGGGGAAGAGGCGTAGGATTGCGCGGCCCGCAGCGCTTGGGGAGAAGAGCGATGGAGATGACGTCCGCGGCGGCCAGTGAGCCGCTCAGGGACACGGAGGTGGGAGGCACGGTCGATCTGGTCACCGAGCGACCGATCGTCCTTCCCCGTCAGGACGGGCCGCGCGCCCGCGTCGAGGAGTTTCTGGGCCGCCGCCCCCTACTGGTGCCCGCGATCCTGCTGGGGATCGTCGCCCTCCTCCTCCTGCGCCGGGGCCGCGGATCGTAGTGGTCCGCCCTCAGGGCCGGCGCGACTCGTAGCCTGGCGGGCCCGCAGGGCGCCCGCGCCGGTGACTGCCCGGGGCTCAGGTCCCGATGCCGATCGCCGCGAGCAGGGCCCGGTTCTGCTCGGGCGTCCCGATGGTGATCCGGAGCCGGTCGCGGTGGTCACCATCCGGGAAGTGGCGGACAAGGATGCGCTGCTGCCTCAACTCGGTGGCGACCCCCGCCGCATCGCCCCCCGGCGGCCTGCCGAGGACGAAATTGGCCTGTGACGGGATGACGTCCCATCCAGCCTCCCGGAGCGCCGCGATCAGGCGCCCGCGCTCGCTGACCACCATCTCGACGATGCGCGCGTGGTGGGCCTGGTCGGCGAGAGCAGCGCCGGCAGCCGCGAGGGCGAGCCGGTCGACCGGATAGATCTCGATCACGGCGGCGACGTCGGCGATCAGATCGGGGTGTCCGAGCGCGTAGCCGACCCGGAGCCCGGCCAGCCCGTAGCTCTTCGCGAAGGTGCGCACCACCAGCCAGTTCGGGTGGTCGGCGAGCAGCGGGACGCAGGACTCGGGGGCAAAGTCGCAATACGCCTCGTCGATGACGATCACGGAGTCGACCCCGGCCAGCGCCCCGGCGACGTCGGAAGGCAGCACCCAGCTCCCCGTCGGTGAGTTGGGGTTGCACAGGAGCCGCATCACCCCCGGGGTGGTGGCGAATGCCTCCGGGAGTGAGCCTCCGTCGTCCAGGGGAACGGTCGCGACACGGGCTCCGCCGAGGCGGGCGAGCAGCGAGAGCAGGGAGTAGGTCGGCCGGGTGAGGACGACAGCATCGCCGGGATCGGCAAAGGCTCGGAAGCAACTCTCCAGGACCTGGTCGGCACCGTTGCCGAGGATCACGGACTCCGGGCTCACCCCGTGGTGCCGAGCCAGGGCCGAGCGGAGCGGCTCCCCCTGGGGGTGCGGGTAACGGTGAAGCTCTACCACCGCCTCGTCCACCGCCGGGCCCACGCTCGGCGACGGGGGGAGGGGGGACTCGTTGGTGTTGAGCTTGATCCAATGAGTACCGTCGGGCGGCTGCTCGCCGGGCACATAACCGGACCCGGAGCCAAGGGAGGTGCGCCGGTATCGGGACATGGTCGGAGTATGCGAAAGCCGGGGCGGCTCAGGCCTAGCCGGCGATGACCGCTTCGACGTCCACGGTGGCGCCGGCGGGTGCGAGGGGCACCAGGTTGCCCTCGACCCTGGCACCGCCGACGATGAGATGGCTGACGCGCCCGGTGGTTCCGACCGGTTTGCGAACGGTGATCCGGAAGGTGGCCCCGCGGAAGCGCCGACTGGCGCTGAACCCTGGCCAGCCGGCAGGGATCACCGGGTCCACGCGCAACCCCTCATGCTCGGGCCTGATCCCGAGGATCCACTGGGTGATGGCCACGTAGTTCCAGGCCGCGGCGCCTGTCAGCCACGAGTTCTTCGCCTCACCGTGGGTGGGGGCGTCACTGCCGGCGATCATCTGCGCGTAGACGTAGGGCTCGCAGCGGTGCACCTCGCTGATCGCCTCGCGGGCGGAGGGGTTGGTCCGCCGGTAGATATCGAATGCGCCGTCCCCGTCACCGGTCATCGCCTCGGCGATCATGATCCACGGGTTGGTGTGGCTGAAGATGCCGGCGTTCTCCTTGTACCCCGGGGGATACGAGGAGATCTCCCCCAACTCGATGCGGTAGCTGGTGTATGCGGGTTGCTGCAGCATCACCCCATGCTCCGTGAGGAGTCGGTCGCGCACGCTGTCGAGGGCCTGACGGGCACGGCCGTCCTCGATCCCGACCCCGGCCATGACGCACATCCCCTGGGATTCGACGAAGATCTGCCCCTCGTCGCATTCCTTGGACCCGACCGGGTTGCCGAAGAAGTCGTAGGCGCGCCGGAACCAGGCGCCGTCCCAGCCGTGCTCGGCGATGGTGCCCGCCATGGTCGCGGCGGCGGCGAGCAGACGGGAGCCCTCGTCGCCCTCGCCGCGCAGGCTCACGATGGCGGCGAGCTCTCGGGCGGCCAGCACGAACTGGCCGGCGATGAAGACGGACTCCGCGACCCCTCCGCTCCGGTTCTCGGTGGTCTGGAAGGGTTCGCCAGGGGTGTCGGAGAAGCAATTGAGGTTGAGGCAGTCGTTCCAGTCAGCCCGGCCGATGAGCGGGAGGCCGTGGGGACCGAGCCGGTCCAGGGTGTAGGCGACACTGCGGCGCAGGTGGTCGAGGAGGGGCGCCTCGGAGCCCTCGGCGTTGTCGTATTGGACCGGCTCGTCGAGGATGGAGTCATCCCCCGTCTCGCGCAGGTAGGCGGCGACACCCAACACCAACCAGAGCGGGTCGTCGTTGAAGCCCGACCCGATGTCGTTATTGCCACGCTTGGTGAGTGGCTGGTACTGGTGGTACGCGCCTCCGGTCGAGAGCTGTGTGGCGGCGATGTCGAGGATCCGCTGCCGGGCCCGCTCCGGGATCATCTGGACGAAGCCGAGCAGGTCCTGGTTGGAGTCGCGGAAGCCCATTCCCCGTCCGATCCCCGACTCGTAGAACGAGGTCGACCGGCTGAGGTTGAAGGTGACCATGCACTGGTAGGCGTTCCAGGCGTTCACCATCCGGTTGGTGTGCTCGTCCGGGGTGCTCACGCTCACATTGGCGAGCAGGTCGTCCCACCGCTCGCGCAGTCCGCGGAGTCCCGCCTCGACGTTGGCGGGCTGCAGCCAGTGGTCGATCACCGGCCTGACCGTCCGCTTGTTGATCACCTGGCTCCCGGGCGGGTCAAACTTCTCAGCCACTGGGTTCTCCGAGTAGCCGAGGACGAAGATGATCTCGCGCTCCTCGCGCGGCCCGAGCTCGAGCCGGACGTGGTGGGAGCCGTGGGGAGCCCACCCGTGCGCCATGGAGTTGCCGGCACTCCCCCGCTCGACCGCGATGGGCCGGTCGAATCCGCGGTAGGGGCCGAGAAAGGCTTCACGGGCGGTGTCGAAGCCGGCGAGCGTCTCGGAGCACGCGAAGAAGGCGAAGTGGTTGCGCCGCTCGCGGTACTCGGTCTTGTGATAGATGACGCTCCCCTCCACCTCGACCTCGCCGGTGGAGAAGTTGCGCTGGAAGTTGGTGCCGTCGTCCTGGGCGTCCCAGAGGCAGAATTCGACCGACGAGAATACCGAGAGGGGCCGCCGCTCGCCGGTCAGGTTGGCGAGCCGGAGTCGCCAGACCTCCAGCGTCTGGCCCAGAGGGACGCAGTAGAGGGTCTCGGCCCGGACGCCGCCGTGGGTGGCCGCGATGCTGGTGTAGGAGAGGCCGTGCCGGCACTCGTAAGCGTCGAGCGCGCTCTGGGTCGGTTGCCAGGAAGGGGACCAGCTCTTTCCCGTCGCGTCGTCACGCAGGTAGATGTAGCGACCGCCCAGGTCGAAGGGGGCGTTGTTATAGCGGTAGCGGCTGACCCGGCGCAGCCTCGCGTCGCGGAAGAACGAGTAGCCGCCCGCTGTGTTGGAGATGATCCCGAAGTACTCCTCCATCCCTAGATAGTTGATCCACGGAAGAGGGGTGTCAGGGCGGGAGATCACGTACTCGCGCCGGTCGTCGTCGAAGTGCCCGTATCGCACTGCCAGCTCCTCTGCGCGCTAGCGGATGGCCGGCACGGAACTTACCATTCCGGCCACCGATTGGCGCGTTGTCGGCCACAGGATAAGAAGACGGCCCCATGGCTCATGCTGAACCAGGAGGCCGAGTCGTCGCCAGGTCGGTGACCCGGCCGGCGCATTGCCGACCGGGCCCCGGCCCGCCCACCTCAGGAGGTGGGACCTATTCGGTTGTGATTGCTGACCGACGGGTCAGCTGGATCCCTTGATCCGTTAAGAGGCCACCGGCTTCAGCTGCATAAGGATGTAGGGAAGCTCGGGGTCGTCCGGGGAGGGGTCCATGTACGGGTTGCTGGCACTCGGCCAACCGGTGTAGTGCGCAGTGCTGTAGACGTTCCAGTCGGCACCGTAGAGAACGGGTGCGTCAGGAACCTGGGTCGCCATGATTCCCTCGAGGGTGGCGATCGCAGAGCTGATCGCGGACTGGCCGGTCGGGGTGGTTGGGTCAGCACCCTCGTACGCCGTCAGAGCGGTCTGAGCGGCCGAGGAGTTGAACTGGCTGTAGTCACCAGATGCGCAGACAACAGGAGTGCCCGTGCAGTTGGCGGCGTAGTCAAGCCAGTTGTCGAGCTGAACAAAGGGGATGTTCCCACCAGCGCCCCAGTGGAGCGCGGTCTGGAACTGGCCGTTGTTCATGGCGTCCTGCCACTGGGTGTAACCGCCGGACGCGTTGTCCGTGGTCACGTCCATGCCCTCAGACTGGAGCTGGCCCGAGATCTCCTGAGCGTCTGCCCAGTAGTCCGAGAAGGACTCGGGGTCCCAGATCGAGAACTTGATGATGGCGCCGCCCTTGTTCCAGCAGTTGGCCACGACGGAACCGTCGCAGTTGGCCTCAGTCGAGGTGCCCCAGTTCGCCGGTGCGGCATAGCCGTCGGCTTCGAGGGTGCTCTGGACAGTCGCGCCGGTCCAGCTGGGAACGCTGGTCGGGGTTGCTGCTGCGTCAACGGGGAGGTCGTTGGCGTAGGTGGTGTTCGGGTAAGCCGCCAGCTGTGCGGGGTTCAGCCCGCCAGCGGAGGTGGCAGCGGCCTCATAGCCGGACTCTCCGATCGAGGAGAGGACGGTGCGGTCGATGCCGAGGCTGACGGCCGTACGGACGGCCACATCGCCGATGCCGGTCGCACCGCCGTTGCCCGTCATGAGGTTGAAGTTCAGGGTGACCGTGTTACCCGACGCGTACCAGACGTGGTTCGTGTTCGGGTTCAGGTCGATGTAGTTGGCGACAACGCTCGGGATCTCGTTCCCGGCCCAGTCCAGCGTGTTGCTGTCAAGGGCTTCAGTTGCCGCGTTGTTGTTGGACTCGTTCGGAACCACGACTTCCGACTCGGGTGGCTTGCCGCCCCAGTAGTCGGGGTTTGGCTTGAACTTGACGGCCTGGGTGCTGAAGCTGTCCAGCATGAAGGGGCCGGTGCCCACGGGGTTCGCAACAGTTCCCTTGGACGGGTCAGTCCCGATCGGGAATGCGCTCGCCTGCACGATGTAGGTGCTGCCGAGGATCGCCCAGAGGTTGGTGTACTGCGGGGTCTTGAAGGTCAGGGTGACGACCTGGCCTGCGACCGACGGAGCAGCGCTCTGGGTCGGAACGCCGCTGTAGTCAGCGTCCGGGAAGGCCTTGAGCAGCGCGAAGGTGTTGGCCACGTCGTTGGCAGACATTGCCGAGCCGTCATCGAACTTGACGTTCGACTTGACGGTGATCGCCAGCTCCAGGCCACCGTTAGCGAACGCGTACGAGCTTGCCAGCCAGGGGTGCATGCCCGAGGTGGCAGGGTTCAGCGCGTCCATCTCGTAGAGCGGCTCGTACACCAGGGTGGTCATGTTCATCCCGTGCGCCAACGAGGCGGTGTCAAACGGGTTGAAGTCCTGGGTGAACGTGACGCCGACGTTCGCCTCTTCGTACAGCGGCGCCCCGGGGGTAACGCTGGAGCTCGAAGACGACGACGACGACGACGACGACGTCGACGTGCTGCCGCATGCGGCCACCCCCAGGGCGACCCCCGCGGCAACTACTGCGATTTTTCCTAGGTTCATCTAGCTACACGATCTCCGTGATGAGGCACGACCCGATGGGGCCGTGCACTGCTGATGTGATGTCGCCGGCAGGTGTCTGGCGTGACGGAGGCCGCCTGCGGCCGGCTGTCCCCGCCGGGGGTGCCGACCTCTGCCTCCGCTCGCCCCTCGGGGCCGGCGGAGCCCGGAAAGCTACTCCATGCTCCGATCCTCCTCAGTCCTCCTCATCTGGGTGGTGCCTATTGGGGGTGGCGCGGCCGGGGGCCGCATGGAAGTGGAGCCGGCGTTGGCGGCGACCACTTCGGGGTTGCTCGGGACGCGGCGGGACGGGTCGACGTGGAGCCAGCAGTTGGCGGCGTGCCCGGGGTCGACGGTGACGCTCGGTGGGGCCGTCGTGCTGCAGATCGCCATGGCGTGGGGGCAGCGGGGGTGGAACCGGCAGCCGCTCGGCGGGGCGATCAGGCTCGGCGGGGCTCCGCTGCCGGCCAGGTTCGGCGGCTCGACGCGGTCCGGGTCCGGTGCGGCGGAGAGCAGCAGCTGGGTGTAGGGGTGGGCCGGATGGTCCGTCAGGCGTGCGCTGGGGGCGGTCTCCACCACCTGTCCCGCATACATCACGGCGATCGTGTCGGCGAGATAGCGGGCGGAGGCAATGTCGTGGGTGACGTAGAGGATGGCCAGGTGCTCGCGATCGCGCAGGTCGGCGAGCAGGTTGAGAATGCCGAGGCGGATCGAGACGTCGAGCATCGACACCGGCTCGTCAGCGAGCAGCACCCGAGGGCGGACCGAGAGCGCACGGGCGATGGCCACGCGCTGACGCTGCCCGCCGGAGAGCTCATGGGGGAACTTCCGGGTGAACTGCTGGGGGGGCTCGAGGGCGACCCGGCGAAGCAGGTCCTCGACCGCCTCGTTCACGTCGTCGCCGCCCAGACCGTGGATCTTCAGTGGCCGGAGCAGGTGGTAGTTGATCCGGTGGATCGGGTTGAGCGAGGCGAAGGGGTCCTGGAAGACCATCTGGACCTGCCGCGCGTAACTGCGGGGCCGTCCCGATACCGGCTCCCCGTCGAGCAGCACCTCGCCCCCATCGGGGTTGATGATCTTGGCCAGAATCCGGGCGACAGTGGTCTTCCCCGACCCGCTCTCCCCGACCAGCGCGGTCACCGTTCCGGGTGCGAGGACGATCGAGACGTCGTCCACCGCGAAGAGCCGTGCCGTGCCGGCGAAGATGCCGCGGCCATGCTTGACCGAGAAGAACTTGGTGAGGCCGCGCCCTTCCAGCACCGGGCGGACGGATACCGGCGGGGCCGCGGCCTGCTGGGCGGTGAGGCTCATCGTGTCGCCCTCCGAGTCGCAGCGGACGGACCCCGGTCGCCGGGATCGGCCACGGCCAGCTCGGTCGGGACGGTGGCGCCGCCGGCGTGGAGCCAGCACGCCACCTCGCGTCCGGAGCCGTCGAGTCGGGTGAGCACGGGCGTCTCCTTTCTACAGCGCTCCATGGCCCAAGGACAGCGGGGGTGGAAGGAACAGCCCGAGGGGAGCGCGCGCAGGTCCGGCGGCGAGCCCGGGATCCCCTCCATCGGCGTGCGCTCCCCGTGCATGGGCGGGAAGCAGTGCAGCAGGCCATAGGTGTAAGGAAGCCGCGGTGAACGGAACAGCGAGGCCGCCGGAGCGCTCTCCATCAGCCGGCCGGCGTACATGACGACGATCTCGTCGGCCAGCTCCACCAGCAGGGAGAGGTCGTGGGTGATGAAGAGGGCGGCGAACCCGAGGCGGTCCCGCAGCCCCATCAGCTCCTCGAGGATCTCCCGCTGGGTCACCACGTCGAGAGCGGTCGTCGGTTCGTCCAGGATCATGACCTGGGGCTCCAGGGCGAGCGCCATGGCGATCATGGCCCGCTGGCGCATGCCACCCGAGAGCTCGTGGGAGTAGCTGCGCAGCCGGTCCCCGGTCATCCCCACCATCTCCAGCAGCTCGACGCCCCGGTCCCATCTCTCCGTTGTGGAGAGGTGGGGACGGTGCACCTTGAGGAGGTCGTCGAACTGGGCCCCGATCGTGATGACCGGGTTGAGAGCGTTGAGCGCGCTCTGGAAGACCACAGAGATCTCGGACCAGCGCACCCGGCGCAGCTCCGCATCGTCGGCCCGCAGCAGGTCGAGCGTCTGGCCCGAGCTCTCGCCCTCGAGAGGCCGGGAGTGGAAGAGCACCTCACCGGCGGTGATCACGCCGGGGGACCGGAGCAGCCGGATGGCCGCCATGGCGATAGTGGACTTGCCGCTCCCGCTCTCCCCAGCCAGCCCCAGCACCTGGCCCCGTCGCAGGACCAGGTTGCAGTCCACGACCGCGTGGACCGCCTCGGTGCCGAAGCCGTAATCGACGTTGAGCCCGCGGACCTCGAGCACCGGCTCCGCCTTGCTTGCGGAGCTGTAGGCGGGCATGCGCGGCGTCGGTGCGGGGTGCGACATCTCGCTCATCGGGCGCTCCTGCCACGACCGTCGTTCCCGCCGGACACCGGCGAGACCGGGGCGTTCTTACCGCCCATCACCGGGGTGAACCCGAGCGTGGCGCGGAAACTGATACCCGCCTTCCGGGCGGCCTTGCGGGTGAGGCCGACGGCCCGTAGCCGCGGGTTGATGAACTCGTCGATCCCGAAGTTGAGCAGGGCCAGGGAGGTCCCGACCAGGGCGATGCAAATTCCGGGGGGCAGCCACCACCACCAGTAGCCGGTGTTGACAGCGTTGTTGTCGAACACCTGCTGGAGCATGATGCCCCAGTTCCATGGGCCCGCCGGCGAGGACGTGGGGCCGCCCCCCAGGCCCAGGAAGGCGAGGGTGACGTAGGCGCCGATCGAGTAGAGGGTGACGAAGAGAAAGGAGGAGGCGATGATCGGCAGCAGGTTGGGCATCACCTCCGCCAGGATGATCCGCAGCCGCCCCTCGCCCGAGACCCGCGCCGCCTCGACGAAGTCGCGGTTGCGCAGCGAGAGCGTCTGGGCACGGAGCACCCTCGACCCCCAGGCCCAGCCGGTCAGGGCGACGATTAATCCGATGACGATGACGCTCGTGTCCGCTCCGGGGACGTAGCTCGCGAGGACGATGAGGAGCGGGAGCCCCGGGATGGCCAGGAAGACGTTGGAGAGGAGCGAGAGGCCCTCGTCAGCGTTTCCGCCCAGATACCCGGCGCTGACCCCGACCAGGATGGCGAGCGCGGTCGCCACCAGGCCGGCGAGGAAGGCGACGACCAGGGTGGGACGCGTCGAGTTGAGGAGCTCCGACCAGACGTCCTGACCCAGCAGGGTGGTGCCCAGCCAGTGGCTGCTCGACGGGGGAAGCGGCACCTCGAGGGGGACGTATCCGCCGGGGATGCCGTTCTTGATCTCACCGATGCAGAGCCCGGGGCCCTGCTGGCAGGTGATCTTGACCCAGCTCTGGTTGATCTCGTTGGGGTTGTAGGGCGAGATCACGGGGCCGATGATGGCGAGGACCGCGAAGACGGCCAGGATGACCAGTCCGACAATGATCTTGGGCGACCGTGGAAACCGGATCGCCCGGGAGCCGCGGGCCGTGAACGGCGGCTCGGGGCCGGGGGCCAGGGTGGTGACGTCGGTGGTCATCGGGTCAGGCCTCCTGGCGGGCACGGGGGTCGATGAACGCGTACACCACGTCGGCGATCAGGTTGGCGGCCAGCACCACCAGGACGATGACCACGAACACCCCCTGCACCAGCGGGTAGTCGTGGTTGATCACCGCCTTGTAGAGCAGATAGCCGATCCCCGGGTAGTTGAAGATCACCTCGACGAGGATCTGGCCGGCAACCACCAGGCTGATGGCTATCGAGAAGTTGGACACGGAGGGAAGGATCGCGTTGCGGGCCGCGTACCAGACCACCCGGCGCGAGGGCAGCCCCTTGGCCCGGGCCACCAGCACGAAGTCCTCGTCCATGGTGGTCAGCATCTGGTTGCGCATGCCGAGGATGAAGCCGGCCGCCGAGGCGAGGATTATGGTGCAGGCCGGCAGGATGGCGTGGTCGATGATGCTCCCGATGTAGCCCAGGCTCCACCCCGGCGAGAGCGTGATGTCGTAGCCGTACTGGGGCGGGAACCACTTGAAGGTGGTGGCGAAGAGCTCGATGAGGACCATCGCCAGGAAGAAGTAGGGGATGGCCTGGAAGAAGGTGGCGCCCGGCACCACCCAGTCGAGCCGCGATCCGCGCCGCCAGCCGAGGAAGATGCCGATCGTGGTGCCGAGGAGGAAGCTGAGCACCGTGGCCACCCCGAGGAGCCCGAGCGTCCAGGGCAGGTAGGCGGCGACCAGGGTGCTCACCGGCTGGCTGCCCTCGAAGTACGAGACCCCGAGGTTGCCGTGGAAGAGGTTCCCCCAGTACTGGAGGTACTGGACGATAAGGGCGTTGTGGTTGAAGACCCCGAACTCCAGCTCGAGCGCCTTGACGCAGTACGGGTTGCACCCGTGAATGGAGGCGTTGGCGATGATGCCGGCCACGGGATTACCCGGGACCATCCGAGGCAGGAAGAAGCTGACAGTGATCGCGGTCCAGGCGGCGATCACATAGAAACCTACCCGGCGGACGATGAAACGCACGGTCAGAGAGCCTCCCCTGTGAGCTTCGGAGCGACGGGGGCCGAGGAGAAGCGGACCTCGAGCCGTGTGGTCAGGAGCACTTTGCGAGGCGGCCGGTCCGGCGAGTGGACGGCATCCATGAGCAGCCGCGCCATCTCGCGCCCCATCTCCTCGATGGGCTGACGAACGCTGCTGAGCGGCGGCTGGAGCCCGGCGGCCATGGGGTCGTCGTCGTAGCCGACGACGGCCACGTCCTCGGGAACCCGGCGGCCGGCCTCGGCGAGGGCCTGCAGGACGCCCACGGCCATCAGGTCGGAGGCGACGAACACGGCATCGAGCCGGGGGCGCTTGATGAGGAGGAACCGCATCGCCCGGGCGCCGCCGTCGCGGGTGAAGTCACCCGCCTCGATCAGGGCGTCGTCGGCGGGGAGGCCCGCGGTCTTCAGACCCTCCTGGTAGCCCCGGAGCCGGTCCTGGCCGGCGGGCACGTCCTTGCGCCCCGTGACGGTGGCGATGGCCCGCCGTCCCCCGGCGACCAGGTGGGCGACGGCGTGGGCGGCTCCGGCCACGTTGTCCACGTCGACATAGTTGAAACGGTCCGGCTCGGTGGGACGGCCACCGATGACGAGCGGGATCCCCCGGGAGGCAAGACGCCCCGGGAGCGTGTGAGAGGTCGGCAGCGAGACCAGCAGGGCACCGTCGACGTGGCCGGCGGCGACGTAGCGCTCCACCCGGTCGGAATCGGGAGCCGACTGCGGCGCGAGCAGGATCAGCTGCATGTCGCGGGAGGTGAGCACGTCGCCCAGCCCCCGGATGAGCCGTGGGAAGAAGGGGTCACCGAAGAGGAGGGTGGTGGGCTCGAAGACCACCAGCGCGATCGCGTCGCTACGGCCGGTGGCGAGTGCCCGCCCCGCCTGGTTGGGGACGTAGCCGAGCTTGCTCGCGGCCCGCTCGACAGCCCTGCGCGCGTCAGGGCTGACTCGAGGGTCGGAAGTGAGGACTCGGGACGCGGTCGCCCGCGAGACGCCCGCCGCCTGCGCCACTTCTTCGAGGGTCACCTTAGTGCCGTGAAGATCCTTCATATGGGAGCGGTCCCACACTCTAGAGATGGGCCGGACAGGCTGTCAATCACCCCAACGGGTGATTGGCGATGGCACTCACCCGAGTGGGTGATGCCGCCTCCCGTGCCCTCCGGGGAGCCGCGAAAGTGTTCCCGCCAGAGGGGAGGAGTGTCAATCACCCAGCCGGATGCTTGGCGGGTCACGGGCGGCTGCGGAGCCACAGTCAGTGGGATCGCGGGGCGGGAGGGGCTGGAGCGGGCGGGGGCCCTGCCAGTGCCGCTGCCGCCCGGGCGGCGGGCGGGGCAGGACGGCGGCTCTCGGCACCGGGACGGCGCCCGTCCGCGGCGGGGACCTGGCCGTTTCCGGAGGGCCGGCTCACCTTCTGGTGCCGGCCGGTGGGGCTCGGCGCCGGGGGGGCGACCGTCGACACCTGCTTGAGGTCGCCGGCCATGGTCGCCTGGCTGCCCGATGCGAGGGCCAGCTCCTGAGCGGTCGTCGACACCTGCTGGCTCGCGATCCGCACCTGCTCCATGGCCTCCACCACCTGCTCGGTCGCGGACTGCTGCTGCTGGGTGGCGAGGCGGATGCCCGAGCTGGCCTCGGCGACGTGCTCCATGAGGACGAGGCCGTCCTTCAGCTGTTCCGCCCCCTTGTCCATCGCAAGCACGGTGGCGTTGGTCTCGACCTGGACGTTGGCGGTGATCTGGGAGATGTCCGAGGCGAGGGTCTTTGACCGGTCGGCAAGCCGCCGCACCTCGTCGGCGACGACCGCGAAACCGCGACCCGCCTCGCCGGCGCGGGCCGCTTCGATCGCGGCGTTCAGGGCAAGCAGGTTGGTCTGGTCGGCGAGGTCGTTAATCATGGAGAGGATCCGAGTGATGTCGCGGACCCGGTCGGTGAGGCTCAGGGTGCGCTCGGTGGAGGCGAGGATGTCCTCGCGTGCCCGCTCCAGCTTGTCCCGCGTCTCGGCGGCCTGGGCGGCCACCCTCTCCACGGTCTCCGCGATCTGCCCCGAGGTCCGGGCCAGCTCCTCCATGCTCGCCGAGGTCTCGGTGGCGCTGGAGCTCTGCCGGGCGGTGGTGGCGGCGAGCTGGTTGGAGGCCGCGGACAGGCGGATCGCCGAATCGGAGAGGTCGGTGCTGGTGACCTGGACCCGGCCGATGAGCGACTCGAGGCGGGCGACCATCAGGTTGAAGGCCTCGCCCAGCGTGGCCACCTCCTCGGCTCCCGACGGCGCCACCCGGGCGGTGAGATCGCCGGCGGAGACGCGGCGGGCGGCCCGGGAGAGAGCCCGGATCGGACGCACCTCGAGCCGCGCCATCCCGAACGAGAAGAGCGCGGCCAGGACCAGTCCGGCGCCGAGGACGACCCACCCCGAGTTGCGCAGGGCGTCGACCCCGCCGAGCGCCTGGCTGGTAGGCTCGCTGACCAGGATGGCCCACTGAATGTCGGGCGCCTCCGCGTAGCCGGTGATGGTGTCGGTGCCGTTGATCGGGAGGCGGGCCGACCCCGAGCGCCCTGCCCGGGCGGCGATCACCGCCGAGTTGTCGATGCGGGTGCGCAGCGCCCCCCGGGTGACCATCTGGGCCGACGTGAGCTTGGCGGGGCTCCCCATGGAGGTCGTGTAGAGCAGCTTCCCGGAGCTGTCGACGGCGGTGACCGAGGTCGAGGCGCCGCCGGACCCGGTGACGCCGGAGAGGAGGCTGGCCACCTGGTTGCTCCCGCCGCCCGGCCCCGTCCAGGGCTCCAGGCCGACGGCGCCAGCGAGGACGCCGTAGAACTGAAGGTTGTTGGTGTTGGCCGGCACCGCCATCAGCCATTGGACGCCGTTGCCGGCGGCGTTCAGGGTGAGGTCGCCGGCGTAAGGCTGATCGCTCTCGGCGATCCCGGCCACCCATGACTGCCCGACCAAGGACACTGCGCCGCCAATGCCGGTGGCGGCGACGATGTTGCCATTGCGATCGACCAGCTCCAGCTCGACGAAGGGGTCGTTGGACGTTGCGCGGCTGATCAGAGAGAGGGCCGACTGGGCCGATGTGGCGCCGGAGGTCGAGATGAGGCCGGAGAGCTGGGTCAGCTCGCGCTCGCGATCCTGCACCCAGGAGTCGACCTTGCTGGCGACCTCCTGGGCCACGCTCTGCACACCGTTCGAGGTGGAGGTGGTGAGGCTTCCCTCGGCGATGTTGCCGAGGAGAAGCACCATCGAGCCCATCACCACCACGCAGATGGCGAGGACACCGGACACGAAACGCGTGAAGTAGCTACCGCGCAGGCGGTCGAAGCGCGAGCTCGCACTCTTCAGCATGTCCACATCGCTGTATCCGCACTCCGGCTGAGGTCATGCCAAGCTCTCAGCGGCCTGGCCCTGACCGGCGCATCTTCTCTCGGGGCCTGTGACAGCGCGGCTGCACCGTGCCGAAGAGCGGTGACGACGATGGACGGACGTAGCCGTCCCGTGACTCAGCGGATTGGCCGCCGCGACCCCTCTGTAGCCGGCGGTTCACGCGCCCACGCCGGATGCGCGCTGCGCGCGCCGCATCTCTCGGACCTTCGACCCCGCCGGTGGGAGGGCTTTGCGACGAGGGCTGGTCTGCCGCGCAGCCCTCCCCGGCTGGGAATCAGGTGCCGCCCTCCTCCGGCTCCCGGTGGCCCGGGGGCGGTGAGAGCGTTTCCACACTCTAGAGGCGCCGGGCCGTACTGTCAATCGGCGGTCGCCCAGATCCCCCCTGGCGGCGACGGCCGGCCCCGCCCGTCAGGCGACGGCAGGCGGGGCTGGAACCGCGGCAAACGTGTCGAGGAAGAGGGTCTCCAAGAGCAGCCGCGGTTGCGCGTAGGAGGCGACCTGGCCACCAGCCCGGAGCAGCGCGTCCAGGATCCGTCCGGCCTGCCCCAGTGAGAGCGCTCTCGCCCAAGCCTCCGCCTCCCGGCTCCGGCTGCGCAGCCTGGCCAGCTCGGGCGCACCGGCGGCACGAACCGCGGCGTCGCGGACAAACGAGGCCCAGATGGAGAGGTCGAGGAGGAGGCGCTCCCGACCCTCGCTTCCGCTCCCGGGGGTGAGCTCGGCGGCCGCCGCCAGTGCCGCCACGGCCCCGCCCCCACCGATGGCGAGGAAACGGTCGAGCACCTTGAGCTCGGCGCGCAAGGCCTCCGGGTCCTGGGAGAGGCGCAGCGCCCGACCCGGACGCCCCGCGCCCAGCTCCGCGGCGAGCTCCGCGGTGGCGGCGTCCACCCCGTGGCGGTCGCGGAGCCAGGCCTCGATGGCGGGCCCCTCCACCAGACCGAGGGCCAGCCGGCCGCAGCGGGAGACGATGGTGGCGGGCAGGCGCTCCGGGCTGTGGGCGGTGAGCAGCAGATGAGTGCGGGGAGGCGGCTCCTCCACGGTCTTGAGGAGGGAGTTCGCAGCCTCCTCGGTGAGCCGATCGGCGCGGGCGATGACCGCCACCCGTGCCCCACCGGCGTAGGTGCGCAGGCTGAGGAACTCCTGGAGGCTCCCTGGGTCGCCACCGGCCCTCACCCGCCGGATCGAGATCCTCTCCTCTGATGAGTCCTCCAACCAGAGATCGGGATGGGTGGAGGGGTCGCCCGGCCAGGAGGCGCCCGGCAGCAGCTCCCCGGCCAGGCTCAGCATCAGCGTGGTCTTGCCGACCTGGTCGGGCCCGGTGACGAGAAGGGCGTGTCCGAGCTGCCCTGAGTCGAGGGCGTGGCGGAGTCCGGCGACGGCGCCGGGGTTGCCGAGGAGGTCGCCGAGCGCCACCCGGCCAGCTTGCCACAATGGCGCGATGCGCCAGGGCTCGATGCGCCAGCTCGCCGCCACCCCCGCCGGCGGGACGGGCGGTGCCACCCCGCGGGTGGCCTGGGACTGGACCGACGTGGTCATCTTCTTCGGCGCCTACCTTCTGGGGGTCTCGGTGCTGTCGGAGGTCTTTGTCGCCCCGGGGGTCGAGCGATTCGCGCGGGGGCTGACCCACGGTCTGGGTCCGCAGGTGCAGACGGCGCTCGCCAACTTCGCGGAGCAGACGGCGGTCTACGTGTTCGCGATCGCCATCGTCGCGGTCCTCGTGCTCGGCCGCCGGCACGCGTCGCTGAGGGATCTCGGCTGGCGGGCGCCCCGCATCGCCTGGATCCCGGGCGCGGTCGTCTCCAGCCTCGTCGCCCTGGTGGTGCTGACCTGGCTCCTCAACCTGGAGGCGGGCTTGGTCCACGTCCAGAACGCCCAGGTCTCGACCGTGCAGGGGGAGTACGGCCATCAGATCGGCATCGCCCTCCTGCTGCTCTCGGTGGAGGTCCCGCTCGCCGAGGAGACATTCTTCCGGGGCTTCGTCTACGGCTGGATGCGCCGCCACCTCAACGTCCCGGCGGCCGCGGTGCTCTCCGGATGCTTCTTCGCCGCCGCCCATGTGGGCTGGGGAACGTCGACGGAGGAGCTCCTCTTCCTCCCCCTGGCCCTGCTCGGCGTCCTGCTGGCGCTTCTCTATGAGTACTCGGGCTCACTGCTCCCCGGAGCGATCGTCCACGGCATCTTCAACCTGGTGGAGACGCTCCAGATCCTCTGACCAGGTCTGAGGAGCGCGGGCGCTCAGCCGGCGGCGGGGGCGGTGGCGGCGGCCACGGCGTCCCGGACCCCGTGGTGAACGTCCGCGGGCGCGACCAGCTCGAAGACCCCGTAGCGCTGGAGCAGGTCGTGGATGTCCTCGACGTGGGCGAGGTGGACCGTCACCGAGCGCGTCCGGAGGTCGCGCAGGAGGGTGAGCAGCACCTGGCCGGCGGAGTAGTCGATGTCCGCGACCGGGGAGAGGTCGAGCACGACCCAGGTGACGGGGTGAGGGGCGGCCGCGACCAGGTCCAGCACCCGCTGCCGGAAGCGGTCGGCGTTGGCGAAGAAGAGGGTGCCGTCGAAGCGATAGGCGATGCCGCCGGGGAGGGTCTCGATGCCGGGGCGCGCGGGTTCGGGGACGAGGCTGTCCGTCGACCCCTCGACGGGGACCATCACCGTGTCCCGGGGCCGGTAGGCGCGGCGGACGAAGTCGAGCACGGAGAGGGCGACCGCAAGCGCGATCCCCTGCTCGACCCCGATCAGCACGACGACCAGCGCCGTGACGGCGGCGAGCGCCAGCTCGTCACGGCGCAGCCTCCAGAGCTCGCGCAGGTGATCGAGGTCGATGAGCCGGATGCCGATGACGAAGACCACGGCGGCGAGGGTCGCGTCGGGCAGGAAGTGGAGCAGGGCGGTGGCGGCCACCAGCACCACGACGGCGATCACCGCCATCACCAGCTGGGCCAGCTGGGTGCGCCCCCCGGCGGCGTCCACCACGGCCGTCTTGGTCGGGCTACCGTTGACGCAGAACGCGCCGGTGACGCCGGCGGCCAGGTTGGCGACGGCAAGACCCACCAGGTCGCGGTTCTCGGAGAGGGGTTCCTCGCGCTTCTGGGCGAAGCTGCGCGCGGTGGCCGCGCTCTGGGCCAGGATCACCACGAAGATCGAGGCGGCGACCCCGGCCAGCCCGGGAACCTGACCCCAGGTGACGTGAGGCAGGCCGATCGGCGGGAGCCCGGCCGGCACCGACCCGACAATGGCGACGCCGTGGCGGTCGAGCCGGAGGGTGGCGGCCACGATGATCGAGACGGCGACCACCACCAGGGTGGCGGGAATCCGCTTGGACACCCGCTCGAAGAGCAGGATGACCGCCACCGCCAGGAGCGCCAGCACCGCGGCGGGGATCACGATGTGGCCGAGAGAGGTCAGCACCTTTCCCATCTGGTTGACGACGCTGCCGCTCGCGTGGATGCCGAGCATGCTCGGCACCTGGGTGAGTGCCACCTGAACGCCGACGCCGCTCAGGAAGCCGACCAGGGCGGTCCGGGAGAGGAAGTCGGCGAGGAAGCCGAGGCGGAGCAAGCGGGCCACCAGCAGGTAGCCGGCGGCGAGCAGCGCGATCACCCCGGCGAGACCGACGTACTCAGGGCTCGCCGGCTTGGCGATGCCGATCAGGGCCGCGAACATGATCGCCGCGGTCGCCGAATCGGCGCCCACCACGAGATGCCGAGAGGACCCGATCAGGGCAAAGACGATGACCGGGAGCGCGAGGGTGTAGATGCCGGTGATCACCGGCATCCCGGCAATCTTGGTGTAGCCCATCGACTCGGGGATGGCCACGGCCGCGAGCGTCGCCCCGGCGATGACGTCGGCGACGATGGTCGCCCGGGTGGTCCCGTCCAGACCCTGGATGAGGGAGAGTGGATTCTTCCGCGCGGCGGAGGCGGTGGCGTCGTCGGTCACGGCGCGAGGCAGTCTACCGCTGCGCACAGATCGCCGCGGGAGTCGCCCCGAGCCCCGCGCTGGCCCAGCGGTGCCCGCCCCCGGGTCAGGAATCCGACGGGACGCTCTGACGGGCCTCGCGCCAAACCAGCCGGATCCGCTGGAGGGCGGTGAGGTTGGTGAGCACGGCGAGCACCCAGAGGGCGGGGATGAGCAGGATTGGTACCACCAATCCCGCCGCGGTGATGACCACGCGTTCGGGCCGGGCGAGCAGGCCGCCGTCGCAGGTGAAGCCGAGCGATTGCGCGCGGGCCCGGACGTAGGAGACGAGCAGGGAGCCTCCCAACGCGACGATCACCAGCATGGCGGGGAGCTCTCCACCGCTCCGGGAGATGAAGTGGTAGAGGAGGGCGGCGTAGGTCACCACCTCGGCGTAGCGGTCGGTGGTCGAGTCCAGGAAGGCTCCGTAGCGGTTCACCCGGTTGGTGACCCGGGCCACGGCTCCGTCCAGGATGTCGAAGAGGCCCGCGAAGAGCAGCACCAGGCCGCCCGGGATCAGCCAGCCGAGGCCGATCAGGACGGCGGCGATGGCGGTGACCGCCAGCCCGGTCAGGGTCAGGACGTTGGGGGTGATCCCGCGGAGATGGATCGCCGTCACCAGCCGGCGCGCCGCTCCGCGCACCCAGTCCTGGAATCGCTGTGTGAACACCGCCGCTCCCTCAGCGCGACCAGGCGAGGAGGGCACGTGCCCGCTCGCGTGCCTGCGCGTAGACGTCGAGGATCTGGTCGCCGACGACCCGCCAGTCGTAGCGCCTCGACTTCTCGAGCCCGCGCCCACCCATGCTCCGCCGGAGGCCGGGGTCGGCGATCAGCGACTCGAGGGCCCGCGCAAACCCCTCGGGCTTGCCTGGAGGCACGAGCAGCCCATCGCCCCGCGCCTCGACCACCTGGCTGAATCCGGGGATGGCCGAGGCCACCACCGGGACCCCGCTGGCCATCGCCTCGAGCAGGACGATGCCGAAGCTCTCGCCGCCGTTGGCGGGTGAGCAGAAGACGTCGGAGCCGGCATAGATCCGGGGGAGGATGTCGGCCGACACGTGTCCGAGGAACCTGACGTCGGGAACCCCGGTCGCCTCGCACTGTCTCTCGTACGCCCAGCGCATCGGGCCGTCGCCGACGATGACCAGCTGGCAGTCGTCGCGACGCTGGCGAAGCTGGGCGTAGGCCTGGAGGAGGACGGGAAGCCCCTTGCGCTGCTCCATCCTGCCGACGAAGAGGATGGTCGCCTTGCCGTCGCCGCCGAGCTCGGGGAGGGGCGGGAGGTCGGGCCGGAATCTCGCACCGTCGATGCCGTTGGGCACGATGGTGTAGTCGCCCTCGAAGTAGCGGCTGATGAAGTCACGCGCGGGCACGCTGACCGCGATCAGACCGTGGAGGCGCCGGAAGTAGCGGCCGAGGAAAGGGCGGCCGTAGTAGTAGCCCAGGTTGCGGCGCGCCATGGCGTGAAAGGTGCCGACGTTGGCGCCGCGATGGAAGCGGAGCGTGGTGATCGGCAGCCCGGGCACGAGCGGCTCGTGGTAGTGGACGACGTCGAAGTCCTCGCGGTCGAGCAGAGCGCGGACCCGCCTCACCAGGTGGAAGGAGAGGGCGATCCTGGCCACCGACCCGTTGCCCCGCACCGGCACGCTGCGGCCGATGCGGACGAAACCGGGGATGCCGTGGTCGTCGGGCACCCGGGACGAGGGCGCCAGGACGGTGACGTCGTGGCCGCGGCGGCGCAGCTCGTCGGCCAGGTGACGGACGTGCTCGGTCACCCCACCCGGGTGGATGAAGTCGTAAGGGGAGACCAGGCAGACCTTCACCGCCGCCCCGGGTGTGAGGTGCGGCCGCCCGCTGTGCGCCCGGCCGCCGCCGGCCTGCCGCTCATCCCACCTCCTCCCAGACGGGGTCGAGGACGTGCCACTGCTCCGGGTACTCCCGGATCCACTCCTCGAAAACCTTGAGGATCTCCATGACCACCCGGCGCAGCTCCTCGTGGCGCGGCGCGCGGGGGTCGTACGGGATCTCCGGATGGACGAAGACGCCCACGCCGCCGCTGATCCGGGGGAGGACCACGGGGAGGATCACCGACCCGGCTCGCATGGCGGCGTCGACAACACCCACCGGGATGGGCGCGTCGGCCCCGAAGAAGGGGAAGAGCTCGCCGTTGCCGATCAGGTCGCGGTCCATGGCCAGGGCGATGGCGCCGCCGCTCTTCAGGATGCGCAGCACGTCGCGCATCGCCGCCGCGCCGAGCCGACGCGCGGTGACCTCGTCGGCGCCCTTGATGGCCGCGATATCGATGGGGACGATCCGCACCCCCTGGGCCCGCCGGGATCCCACCACCCGCTCAAAGAGCTGGGGCGGCCGGAGGTACTCGGCGAGCAGGGCCATGGGGTAACCGAGGCTGTTCCCGGCGGCGAGCCCCTTTTCCCAGGAGCCGAGGTGGAGGGACATGACGGCGACACCCCGTCCGCCGGCGGCCGCCTCCGTGTAGCGCTCAAAGTGGTCGACGATCAGGCCGTTGCTGATGTCGTCGCCCTCGAAGCGCATCGCCATCACGTCCACCCAGGCGCGGCCCAGGTCGCGCAGGTTGCGGCGGACCACCCGGTCGAGGGCCCGCGGCTCGAGGTCCGGGAGGACGTGAGCGAGGTTGGCCCGGAGACCGCGGACGGTCCCAGGCCGCACGGTCCGGAGGACCTCCGCGCAGCCGACGGCCAGGCCGTAGGCGGCTCGGCGCGGCAGGATGCGGACCAGCGTCTCGCCGACCCGATAGGCGTAGTACGGCACCATCGAGCCGTCACCGGGAACGCCGGCGGCAGCCCCGGCGGGGACCTCTCCGCCAGGGCCGCGCTCGATCTGACTGCCGACGTTGGTCATCGCCACCCCGTGAGGGTTCCTGCTGCGGTGAGCAGGCTATCAGGAGTGAGGAGGCTCGACTGCCTGCTGGGTGACCAGGACCGCGGGGGCGGCGGGCTTGGCGTGCCCGTTGCCGGCAGCGGGGATGGTGCCGGCGATGAAGGCCTCGGTCAGCTCCCGGGCGCGGTTGTCCGAGTATTGCTTGGGCGGCGACTTCATGAAGTAGGAGGACGGACCCTCCAGGGTGCCGGAGAGGCCACGGTCGAGGCCCAGCTTGCAGCAGCGGACGGCGTCGATCACGATGCCCGCGCTGTTCGGCGAGTCGACCACCTCGAGCTTCAGCTCCACATTGATCGGGATGTCGCCGAAGGAGCGTCCCTCCATCCGGATGTAGCACCACTTGCGGTCGTCCAGCCAGCGCACGTAGTCGGAGGGCCCGATGTGGATGTTGCGGTCGTCCAGCTTCTGGTCGAGCTGAGAGCGGACGCTGTTGGTCTTGCTGATCTTCTTGCTGACCAGGCGCTCGCGCTCCAGCATGTTGAGGAAGTCGGTGTTGCCGCCGAAGTTGAGCTGGTAGGTGTTCTCAATCCTGACCCCGCGGTCCTGGAAGAGACGGGTGAGCACCCGGTGGATGATGGTGGCGCCGAGCTGGGACTTGATGTCGTCGCCGATGACGGGCACCCCGGCCTTGCGGAAGCGGTCCTGCCAGTAGTCCTCACGGGCGATGAACACCGGCATGCAGTTGACCATGGCGCAGCCCGCGGCCAGGATCTGCTCGGTGTACCACTTGGTGGCCTCCTCGCTGCCCACCGGGAGGTAGTTGACCACCACGTCGGTGCCGCTCTCCTTGAGGACGCTCACGATGTCGGCGGTGGAGCCGGGCGCCTTGGTGATCACCTCTTTCAGGTACTTGCCGAGGCCGTCGTGGGTCATGCCCCGGACCACCTTGACGCCCTTGTTGGGGACGTCGGAGAACTTCACGGTGTTGTTCTGGCCGCTGAAGACGGCCTCGGAGAGGTCCTTGCCCACCTTCTCGACGTCGATGTCGATGGCCGCGGAGAACTCGATGTCGGAGATGTGGTAGCCGCCGAGGTCCACGTGCATCAGGCCGGGGACCTGGTCTCCGGGCTCCGCGTGCTGGTAGTACTCGACACCCTGGACCAGGGACGACGCGCAGTTGCCGACGCCGATGATGGCGACGCGGACCTTGTTGCTCATGAGACTCCCTCACTGACAGGCGCGGGCAGCGCCTCGGTGGCACGACTTGGCTCGGCGGCGCCCTTCGGATCAGCGCCCGCTCCGAGAATCTGGACAAAACTCCGCAGGTTGCGATCGATGGCCTCGCGATCGAGGCGGCAGAAGACCTCGCGCCCGTCGCGCCGGGTGGAGACCACCTGGGCGTGGCGGAGGGTCCGCAGGTGCCAGCTCATCCTCGGCTGGCTCACCAAGCACAGCTCGGCCAGCTCGGAGACCCGCACCTCGCCCCGCCGGGCCAGGATCTCGACGATCGCAAGCCGGGTCGGGTTGGCCAGCCCCTCGAAGTGGACCGAGAGGTCGAATACCCCGGCGGCGATGGCCCCGGGGACGGCCCGCCGCGGGGGCCGCGAACGTATAACCGAATCTTTCATAAAGATACCTTGAATAAAGGATACGTTATGAATGGCCGTCGCGCAAGGGGGCCCGGTCGCTCCCGGCCGCCGTGGGAGGTCCACCTCGTCGGTTTGACCCGCTTCCCGGCTTCGGGCGCCTCGCCTTGAGTATCCTTGCCGATCGATCCCAGGGTAGCCAAGTTGGTCAAGGCAACGGTCTGTAAAACCGTGTATCGCTGGTTCGAGTCCAGCCCCTGGGACCACCCCCCCGGGTGCTACGGTCTCCCTCCCGGGGCCGCCCGAGGCACCCGCCCGTCCCCGAGGCTCCAGATGACCAGCCCCCCCCCCCACACTCCTGACATCACCCGCCGGGCGGCGCTGATCCAGCGCAACCTCGCCGAGCTGCTGACCCCGGAGGAGCTGCACGCACTGCTGGTCACCGGTCAGCGGCTCAACCACTACATCGGCTACGAGATCTCCGGCCGCGTCCACCTGGGCGGCGGACTGGTGTTGATGGCCAAGGTCCGCGACTTCCAGGAGGCGGGCGTCGACTGCAGCGTCCTGCTCGCCGACTGGCACACCTGGATCAACGACAAGCTGGGCGGTGATCGCGATCGCATCCGGCGGCTCGCCGTCTCCTACTACGGCGAGGCGATGAAGGCGTCGCTGCTCTGCGTCGGCGGCGATCCGGGGGCGCTTCGCCTCATCCTCGCCTCGGATGTGTATGCCGACCCCGCGCGCGACTACTGGGCCACGGTCATCGAAGTCGCCAAGCACACCTCGGTGGCCCGGATGCAGCGGAGCATCACCATCCTCGGCCGCAAGGAGGGGGAGCAGCACGACTTCGCCAAGCTCATCTACCCGGCGATGCAGGCGGCCGACATCTTCGCCCTCGGGGTCCACATCGCCCACGCCGGGATGGACCAGCGCAAGGCCCACGTGGTCGCGCGCGACGTGGCCACCAAGATCAGGGTCAATACGCTCCGCGACGCCGCCGGCACCGCCATCAAGCCGCTGGCGGCGCACAGCCCGCTGCTCACCGGGCTGCTCAAGCCGGACCGCTGGCCGGTGCCTCCGGAGGAGCGCGCCGACGCGCTCGCGGCCATGAAGATGAGCAAATCCAAGCCGCGCTCCGCGGTGTTCGTACACGACTCCCCCGACGAGATCCGGGCCAAGCTGCGCGGCGCCTTCTGCCCTCCGGGAGAGGTGGAGCTCAACCCGGTGATGGACTGGATCGAGCGGCTCTGCTTCGGTCTGGGGGACCCGGAGCTGCGCGTCGAGCGGAGGCCGGAGAACGGCGGGCCGGTGACCTTCGCGTCGATTCAGGAGGTGCGCGAGGCCTACGCCTCCGGCGCGCTCCATCCCATGGACGCCAAGGCCGCCCTGGCCGACCGGCTGATCGACCGCCTCGAGCCTGCCCGCAAGCACTTCGCCGACCCCGAGCGGGCCGCGGCGCTCTCCGAGATGGAGGCGCTGATCACGAACTGATCAGCGGCGCGCCGGCCCCGGGCCCAGGGCGGCGGCCAGCGCGGTGAGCTGGTCGCGGGTGCCCATCGCCACCACGATGTCGTCGGGATGGAGCGCCTCGTCGTCGCCCGGTCCCACCCGCAGCGCGCCGTCGCCGGAGCGCAGCGCCAGGAGCACCGCCCCGGAGCGGCGTAGATCGGCCGCGGTGCGTCCCTTCCCCGCATCGGCGCCGACCACCAGCTCCTCGACCCGCATCGAGGTGTCCGCGCCCCCCACCAGCAGGTCGAAGGTGTCGACCACCGCCGGCTGCATGGCCAGGGCCGCCATCCGCCGGCCGCTCAGCGTGTACGGGCTCACCACCCGGTCGGCGCCGGCGCGGCGCAGCTTCTCCGCGGAGTCGGGGTGGGATGACCGGGCCACGATGTAGAGGTCGGGGCGGAGGGTGCGCGCGGTGAGGACGATGTAGACGTTGCGCTCGTCCGAGTCCACCGCGCTGATGAGGGCGCGGGCGCGGCGGATGCCCGCCCGCTCCAGCACCTCGTCATTGGAGGCGTCGCCGAGCACGTGGAGCACGCGGTCCTGCTCGACGCTCGCGAGCCCGTCGGGGTTCCACTCGATGACCACGAAGGTCTGCTGGGACTGGGTCAGCTCGAGCACGGCCTGGCGCCCGGTGCGCCCGTAACCGCAGACGATGACGTGGTCCCGCAGATCATCCAGCTGGCGCTGCACCCGACGGGCCCTCCGGTAACGCTGCCACTCTCCGCCCGACAATAGCTCGACGACCAGACCGAAGGTGTAGAGGAAACCGATCACCCCGAAGACGATCACCGAGATGGTGAAGCCCTCTCCGGCGGCGTTCAGCCGGTGAACCTCCTCGAACCCCACGGTGCTCACGGTGATGACGGTCATGAAGAGGGCGTCGAGGAAGGGGTAGCGCTCGAGCAGCATGTAGCCGGCGGTGCCGTAGATGAGCAGCGCGAGCAGCCCGGCCATGGCCACTACGAGGCGGCGGAGCGGTCCTCGCGGCTCGGAAAGGGCGGCGGGGATCACGGGGTCAGGCGAGGGTCGTGTCCGGCGGGGGCGGCCCTCACCGGTCAGCGATCATCCTCGCCGGAACGGCGCTGGGCGATGCGGTCCCGGAGGGCGTCCTCCATCTCGCCCGAGCCGCCCCCCTCCCTCCGGAGCCAGAAGGGGATCTTCTCGCCGCGCTTCTCCGCCTCGGCAGCGCGCCTCTCCGCCTCGAGATGGCGGCGGAGAGCGGCGTCGACGGCCGCGTCGAGGGGCGCTCCTCCGGCGGTGAGGCCGGCGACGAGGTCGTCCGCGATCACGGCCGTATTCGGCGGCGGGGAGGACGGCGGCTTGGATCCGAAGAGGCGTCCAAAGAACGACACGCCGGCCCCTCAGAGGTCCACGAGCGACGCTGCCAGCCGGCGTCCGCTGCCGGAAGGCCACCACCGACTTGCAGGACGCATCATCTGTCCGAGTCTACCCGGCCGGCGGAGGGAGAGGGGGCAGCGAGGCGCGCGGCGCCCCGGACCGGTATCCCACACTGGTAGCGTCATGTCGGCGTCGGCCGGCGGCGGCTCCTCTGCGCACCCGCGGCGACTGGAGCGCTCGTCCTCCGATCGCCCGCCGCCATAGAGGAGGCCGACCCTGCCAGCGCTCGAACCCTACACCCGCCGGCTGCTGGGTCATGTGCGGCCGATCATCGTCGCCAACCGGGCCCCGCTGGTGCTGGAACCGGCGGATCCGCTGCTCGGGCGTCCCGAACGGCTGGTCAAGGGTGGCGGCGGACTGGTGACCGCCCTCTCGTCGCTGGCCGCGGAGACCGGCGCCCTCTGGGTGGCGGCCGCGCGAGATGACCAGGACCGCAAGCTCGCCGCCCGCGGCGATCCCGCCCAGCTGACGACGGCCGACGGCACCGACTACCGGGTGGCCTTCGTCCAACCCGAATCCGCCGCCTACGACCTCTACTACAACGTGATCAGCAATCCGCTGCTCTGGTTCATCCAGCACTACCTCTGGGACCTGGCGCGGGAACCCATCGTGGACGCGTCCACCCGTCACGCCTGGCGGGACGGCTACGTCGCGGTCAACCAGATGTTCGCCGACCGTGTCGTCCGTGAGGCGGAGGCGGGCGACCGTCCTCCCCTGGTGCTGATCCAGGACTACCAGCTCTACCTGGTGGCCAGGATGGTGCGCGAGCGCGTGCCCGAGGTGAAGCTCCAGCACTTCGTCCACATCCCCTGGCCGACCCCGCAGTACTGGAAGATCCTGCCCAAGCCGATCCGCGACGAGATCGTCCACGGCCTGCTGGGCAACGACATCGTCGGCTTCCAGACGAGCCGCGATGTCCGCAACTTCCTGCTCACCTGCGAGGAGAACCTGGGGCTGGGCGTGGACTTTCGCGAACGCACCGTCTACTACCAGGGACGCGCCGTCTGGGTCCGCCACTACCCGATCAGCATCGACATCCCGAGCTTCGCCGAGCAGGTCGTGGACCCGCGCGTGCTGGACGAGGAGCGCCGGATCGAGTCCTGGCGGCCCGAGAAGCTGATCCTGCGGGTGGATCGCACCGACCTCAGTAAGAACATCGTGCGCGGCTTCCTCGCCTACGAGCGGATGCTCGAGATCCACACCGACCTCCATCGCCGCGTCCAGTTCTGGGCGTTCCTGCAGCCCAGCCGCCAGGACATCGGTGACTACCGTTCCTATCTGGGCAGCGTCCTCTCGGTCGCGGCGAGGATCAATCGGCGCTTCTCGGCCGGAGGCTGGACGCCGATCCGCGTCGAGGTCGAGGAGAACATGCACAAGGCGATCGCCGCCTACAAGTGCTTCGACGTCCTGCTCGTCAACCCGATCTACGACGGGATGAACCTGGTCGCCAAGGAGGGCATGCTCTGCAATACCCGGAACGGGGTGCTGGTCCTCAGTGAGAACGCGGGCGCCCACGAGGAAATCGGCGACTTCGCTCTCACCGTCAACCCCTTTGACGTGGATGAGACGGCGGAGGCGCTGCTCCTCGGGCTGGGGATGGACGAGCCTCAGAAGGTGGCTCGAGCCGGGCGGATGCGCGAGGTGATCCGGAGCAACGACGTCACCCGCTGGATCGGGAACCAGCTACAGGACCTGCGCGAGCTGATCGGCTAGGTCGCGCCGCTCATTTCCGGCCAGCCCTGCCTCACCTCCATGGTGCGAAGACGCCGGCCCGTGGGGCCGCCGTCACGCTAAGAGGTGCCGAAGACTGCCCTGACCTCGGTGCCCGCTCCGAGTGAACTGCGGATCTCGAAGGAGCCCCCGACGTTCTCGACGCGCTCGCG
>PMYJ01000168.1 GCA_003170875.1 Candidatus Dormiibacterota bacterium
GGAGCGGATGGCGTCGCGCATCCTCGGCATGGGCGACATCCTCACCCTGGTGGAGCGTGCCCAGTCCCAGATGGACCAGCACACCGCTGAGGACACGGCCAAGAAGATGCTCGCCGGCCGTTTCACCATGAACGACTGGCTCGACCAGATGCGCCAGCTCCGCAAGATGGGATCGCTGGAGGGGATCCTGGGGATGATCCCGGGCGGCCGTCAGATGGTGAAGCAGGCGGGCGGGATGATGCCGACCGAACAGGACCTCTCCCGGATGGAGGCGATCGTGCTCTCCATGACCGCTCACGAGCGCATCCACCCCGAGGTGCTCAAGAGCCAGCGCCGGCGCCGCGTCGCGGCGGGCAGCGGCACCACCCTGGCCGACGTCAACAAGCTGCTCAAGGGATTCGACCAGATGCAGTCGGTGATGAAGTCGATGGGTGGCAGGGGCAGCAAGGGGGTGCGCGGGCGCGCCCGCATGCTGCGCCAGCTTCAGGGCATGGACCCGTCGCAGCTCGGCCTGCCCCGGCCATGAGCGTATCAATGCTTTCGATGTTCGCCCGTAACGGGCACAGAATCACGGCAAAGGAGAAGTTTTGGTCAAGATCCGCCTGAAGAGGATGGGCACCACGAAGCGGCCCTTTTACCGGCTGGTGGTCGCGGACTCGCGCAGCCCGCGCGACGGTCGCTTCATCGAGGCCCTCGGCTACTACGACCCGCTGCCCCAGCCCGCGTCGATCAAGATCGATGCCGACCGGGTCCGGGAGTGGCTGCGTAAGGGCGCACGGCCGAGCGACAGCGCGCGCGACCTGCTGGTCGCCCAGGGCATCCTGGCCGGCAACCCCAAGCGTGAGCGGGGCTCGGTGGGACTCGGGGCCGCGGCAGCACTCGAGGAGACGGCCGCCGAGGCCAAGCCGGTTGCGGCTGCCGCGAAGAGCAAGGCGACGGTCGCCGAGCCGGAGCCCGTTGCGGTGGGAGCCGAGACCGCGGTGGTCGAGGACGCGACCGAGGTGGAGACGGCAACCTCCGGCGAGGACGCGTAGGTGACCGACTACGCTGACCTCACCCGTTTCGTCATCGAGCGGATGGTCGGCACCCCCGAGGCGGTGACCGTCCGCTCGGTGGTCAAGGGGCGGACCACCATCATCGAGGTGGGGGTCGCGGAGGCCGACATGGGCAAGCTGATCGGCAAGGGCGGACGCAATATCGATGCGGTGCGCGCCGTGGTCCGGGCCGCCGGGCTGCGCGGCCACGAGCGCGTCCAGGTGGAGCTGGCCGAGCAGCGATGACGCCTCGATCCACCCCCGGTCTGCCGGATGGGCGTCCGGCCCTGCTCCGCGCCGCTCGAGTCCGCCGCGCCCACGGGCTGCTCGGCGAGGTGCGAGCGGAGAGCCTGGGCGGCGACGCCCGTCGCTTCCGCCGTGGGGTGCGGGTCACGGTCGAGGACACCCGGCGCGAGCTGATCGTGCGCTCGGCGCGCGGGCTTGGCAACGGCGACCTGCTCCTCGCCTTTGATGGGGTCGACACCCCGGAGGCGGCCGGCCTCCTGCGCGATGCCTACCTCTGCGTGGAGCCGGAGCGGGCGCGGCACCTCCCTCCCGGAGAGTGGTTTGTCTGGCAGCTGGTCGGGCTGCCCGCCGTGGACGCGGAGGGCAACGCCGTGGGCGTGGTCTCCGACGTGGAGGCCGGCCCCGCCCACGATGTGCTGGTGGTGGAGAGCGAGGCGGGCGAGAGGCGATTCCCGATGGTGTCCGCCTTCGTCGCGGAGGTGGACCTGGCCGGAGGGCGCATCGTCCTCACCCCGTGGGAGGAGGAGGAGTCCTGAGAGGGCCCGTGCTGAGATGCGGTTCGAGGTGCTCACCATCTTCCCCGAAGTCTTCCCCGGCCCTCTGGGGGTCGGCGTGGTCGGGCGCGCCCTCGAGCGGGGGGACCTCGAGCTCCGCATCCACGACCTCCGCGACTTCACGACCGGCCGCCATCGCCAGGTCGACGACATCGCCTTCGGCGGTGGGCCCGGCATGGTGTTGAAGCCCGAGCCGCTGGTCCGGGCGCTCCGCCGGATCCGGAGCGAGGTCCCGGGCGTGAGGTCGATCCTGCTCTCGCCGCAGGGGAGGCCATTGGACCAGGGGGTGGTCCGGGAGCTGGCCGCCGAGAGCGCGCTGCTCCTGGTCTGCGGTCGCTACCAGGGCGTCGACGAGCGCGCCCGCGCCGAGATCGGCGAGGAGCTCTCGGTCGGGGACTACGTCCTGAGCGGCGGCGAGATCGCCGCCATGGCGGTCGTGGACGCCGTCGCACGTCTCGTCCCGGGCGTCGTCGGATCGGCTGACTCGCTGGCCGACGAGACCTTTTCGGAGGCCGCCGGGGGTGGCCTCGAAGCTCCGCTCTACACTCGTCCAGCCGACTTCGAGGGTGAGGTGGTGCCGAAGGTGCTGCGCGGGGGAAATCACGCCGCGATCGCCGAGTGGCGCCGCGGCCAGAGCCTGGAGGCAACTCGGCGCCGGAGGCCCGACCTGCTAGGGTCGTCGGGCGCGATTTCTGGAGGTACGAAGTGAACGTCGTCGAGCTCCTCGAGCGGGAGCAGGAGAAGGCCGAGGTCCCTGTGCTTCGCAGCGGGGACACCGTGCGAGTGCACGTCAAGGTCGTCGAGGGTACCCGCGAGCGCATCCAGGTCTTCGAGGGGGTCGTGATCGCCCTCTCCCGCAAGACCGGGATCGGCGCCAGCTTCACCGTCCGCCGGATCGCCTCGCACGGGGTGGGGGTGGAGCGGACCTTCATGCTCCATTCGCCGCGCATCGACCGGATCGAGGTGCTCCGCCACGGTGACGTGCGCCGGGCAAAGCTGTACTACCTGCGCGAGAAGGTCGGCAAGCGGGCCCGCATCCGGGAGCGCCGCCAGGCCGTCGGAGACGAGAGCGACGCCGTGCGGCGCGCCCAGGCCGCGGCCGCGACCGCCGGGAGCGCGGAGGACGTCCTCGACGAGGACGTGGACGAGGCGGAGACCGCCCCGGTGATCGAGGACGAGGCCGAGGAGACGGAGCCGGGGAACGTCTGACCGTCCGGGTTCTCTCCCGGTTCCCACTCCACAGCGGGTGGGCGTTGCCGGGGAGGAGGCCGCTCTTGCCCACTTGCGGGCGAGCGGTCTGCGCGTGGTCGCCCGAGAGTGGCGTTGCCGTCTCGGCCAGCTCGACATCGTCTGTGAGGAGGCGGGAGTGCTGGTCGCGGTCGAGGTCAAGGCGCGCCGGAGCGATCGCTACGGCCTTCCCCAGGAGGCGGTGGACCGGCGCAAGCAGGCCAAGTTGCGTCTCCTCCTCGACGCTTTCCGGCAGGCCTCCGGCCGCGGTGACCAGCCGTGCCGGATCGACGTCGTGGCGGTGCGTCTGGACCGCGAGTTGCGGCTGCTGAGCTGCGAGCACATCCGGGACGCGGTCGGGCATTCCCGCACGCGCCGGAGCGCGTCACCGTATGATCCCCGGGCGGATGACGAGCGGACATCCTGTCGTCGCAGTGGTCGCGGTGCTGGCCTGCGTGGTCGCCGCGTGCCAGGGCTCGCCGGCCTCCACGGCGCACTCCACCGGCACTGCGACGGCTGCGTCGCCGGGTGCCAGCCCCACCGCTTCTCCGACGGCGGGTGCCTCGGTGACACGTGGTGCCTCGCCCTCGCCGAGCGGACCACGCCCGACCACCGGCCCGGGCGGCTGCTCGATCGCCGCTCCGGCCACGGCGCCGAGCGGGCTCACCCTCTACGTCTGCTACACGATCACCGGGTCGGTGAGCGCCAGTGGCGGCTTCATCGACTCCGGTCAGGGGGCCAGCGCGCTCAGCTGCGCCGATTGGGCGCAGTACGGGGGGGAGGCCCAGGGTTCGGCCGGCGTCGCGCTGCAGGCACCCGACCCGGGCGACGCCCAGGTCACCGTCAACGGCCAGGCCCTCGGTTTCGACCTCGTCATCAACCCGTACAGCGGCCCCGGGTCCTATCCGTCGACCACGGTGGCGCAGAGCGTGAGTCTCGGCGACACCGTCAGCTGGTCCACCAACAACACCAAGACCGCCGCTTTCACCGCCCAGGTGAGCTCCGACGGCTCGGGGTCGGTGACGGCCGGCGAGCTGGCCAACGACTCGAGCAACGGCACCATCGAGAGCGTCTCCGAGAGCTGGGTCTGCGTCATGGAGCCGGCCTCCTGAGCCGGTTGGGCGAGCCGGCCGCATGAGCCGGTTCGGCGCCCGGCCACGTCGGTCGGTCCTTCGAGGTTATACTGACGTGTGTGGTAGCGACCGCCATAAGCTGCGCAGTGCAGGGGCTCTCCGGCGTCCCGGTGACGGTCGAGGTCGATGTGGCCAACGGTCTTCCGGCTTTCACGATCGTCGGCCTCACCGACCGGGCGATCCAGGAGGCGCGCGAGAGGGTCCGAGCCGCCGTCCGCAACGCCGGCTTCGACTTTCCGCAGCGGCGGGTGACGGTCAACCTGGCGCCGGCCGAGGTCCCCAAGGAGGGGAGCGGCTTCGATCTGGCCATCGCGGTGGCGCTGCTGCGCACCGAACGGGAACTGCCCCTCGACGGCGTCGCCTGCATCGGTGAGCTGGCGCTCGATGGGGGGGTTCGGGGCGTCATCGGGGTGCTGCCGATGGCCCGCCGCCTCTCCGCGTCGGGCATCCGGCGGCTGATCGTCCCGGCGGAGAACGCCGCCGAGGCGGCCCTGGTGGAGGGGACCGAGGTCATTGGCGTGGAGAGCCTCGGGGTGGCGGTCGCGTACCTCGAGGGGCGCCTCGCCCTCGATCCGGTGGCGGCGCCGGCGATGGGCGAGATCGGCGCTCCCGGCGGCGTCGATCTCGCCGCCGTCCGCGGCCAGTCGCTCGCCAAGCGCGCCCTGGAGATCGCCGCAGCCGGACGGCACAACCTCCTCATGCTCGGGCCTCCCGGGGCAGGGAAGACGATGCTTGCCCGCGCCCTTGCCGGGTTGCTCCCGGATCTGGGAGCGGACGAGGCACTGGAGGTGGCCTCCCTCTACTCCCTGCGCGGCCGCCTCTCCGACCGTCCGGCCACCAGCCTCCGTCCGCCGTTCCGCGCCCCCCACCATTCCGTCTCCCGGGCCGGTCTCATCGGCGGCGGCACCGGCATCGCCCAACCCGGCGAGGTCAGCCTCGCCCACCGGGGAGTCCTCTTTCTGGATGAGGTGTGCGAGTTCCCCCGGGCCCACCTCGAAGCCCTGCGGCAGCCCCTCGAGGAACGCAGCGTGGCGGTGGCCCGGGTTCGGGCCAGCGTGGTGTTCCCCGCCGAGTTCGTCCTGGTGGCGGCCGCCAACCCGTGCCCGTGCGGGCGCCTTGGCGAGTTGAGCGGCCCCGGCTGCAGGTGCCCCGAGACGATGGTGACCCGGTACCAGTCCCGGCTCTCGGGTCCAATGCGGGACCGGATCGACATGGTTGCGGAGGTGCCGAGGCTGAACGGGGAGACCCTCCTCGGCGGACCGCCCGAGGAGCTGACCGCACGGGTCCGCGAGCGCGTCGCGGCCGCTCAGTCGCGCCAGCTGCAGCGGGCCGGGACCACGGGCGTCACGGCCAACGCCCTGCTGGACGGTGACCAGCTGCTGGATGTCTGTGGCCTCGACGCCCGTGGCCGGGACGCGCTCACCACGGCGGGGGAGAGGTGGCACCTCTCGGCCCGCGCCTACCACCGGGTGCTGCGCGTGAGCCGCACCATCGCCGACCTCGGCGGGGAGGAGCGGGTCAGCCGGGAGGCGGTGATCGAGGCCATCCAGCTCCGGCTTCCGGCACTGTGAGCCGCCCACGGTTCCGCATCCAGGCCCGATGAGCCGGCTCCTGCTGCGGCCGGACGACCCGCGCCGGCCGGCCTGCCTCTCCGACCTCGCCGAGCTCGGCGATCGGTACCGGGTCCCGTCCCTCTGGGTGGAGGGGGATCTGCCGGTGCTCCCGGGGGTGGCGGTGGTGGGGGCGCGGGTGGCCGGCGCGACGGGCCAGGAGGCGGCCCGGCGGATCGGAAGCGACCTGGGCCGGCGCGGTGTGACCGTGGTGAGCGGTTTCGCCCGCGGGGTGGATGCCGGCGCGCATCGGGGCTGCCTCGCCGCCGGCGGTCGGACCGTGGCCGTGCTCGGCTGCGGTCTGGACGTCGACTACCCGCCTGAGCACGCCGCCCTGCGCCGGGAGATCGCCGCATCGGGGGCGCTCGTCAGCGAGTACGAGGGCGGCGACGCGCCCGTGGGCTGGCGTTTCCCCCAGCGCAATCGGATCATCGCCGCCCTCTCCCGGGCCGTCATCGTGGTCGAGGCCGGAGCCGGGAGCGGCGCCCTCAGCACCGCCCGCTGGGCGGCCGAGCTCGGCCGTGAGGTGCTCGCCGTCCCCGGTTCCATCCTCGGCCCGGCCAACGCCGGCTCGAACCGGCTGTTGCGCGACGGCGCGCGTCCGTATCTGGATGTGAGCGACCTGGCCGACATCTTCTCGGAGTGCGCCGCTCCACCGCGGTTGGACCGTCGCCGCAAGGCTCAGCGGGCAGGGCGCGAAGGAAGAACGGCACCCCTCCAGGGTCGGGACCATGCGTCGCGATTGCTGGCCCTGGTCAGCGCGGAGCCCGTCCCACGGGAGCTGATCGGGCGCGCGCTCGGCCTCGGCCCGTCCGGGCTGGCTGTCCTGCTGGGAGAGCTCGAACTGGAAGGGCATGTGCGCAGCCTCCCCGGTGGGCTGGTCGCTCGCGCCCGGTGGTGAACGCGTCAGCGGGGCCGACTGGAGCGCTATGGCGGCCCCGCGGCCAGGGTGCATTCAGCGATGCCGAGACCGCCCCAATTGGGGGATGGCCAGCGGAGGTGCGATCTGGCAGAGTTAACCGCGGGTAGACGGGCCCGCGACGCGAGAGTCGGCCGGTGGTACCTACCCACTCGAATCCGCCCTTGCTGCGGTGGCAAGGCGCCCTGGTGGTCCGGCCTGCAGGCTTGAGCCGCTAGTCGAGGTCCACCACCCCGAGGTCCGTCGCCGCCTCCTCGGGGACGTCCGTCTCCTCCGCGTCCGGCGTGGCCCGCGACTGCCGGAGGCGGTTCATGAAGACCATCGCCACCGCGGCCGCCGCCACGCAGCTGATCGCCCCCGCCAGCAGCCCGGCCCGAGCCCCCTCACCGGCCACGATCAGACCGATGAGGGGACCGCCAATGGGCGTGGTCCCCTGGAAAGCGATCGCCCAGAGGGCCATGACCCGCCCGCGCATCGAGGGCGCCGCGGCCAGCTGCAGGGTCGAGTTCCCCCGGGCGATGAATGAGACGCTGGCCCATCCGACGGCGGCCAGCGCGAGGTACTCGAGGAGCAGGCTGGGAGCGCCGGCGGCGAAGAAGAGCAGGACCGCGAAGGCGGACGCCGCCAGCGTCACCGGCCGGAGTCCGGTGTGGCCGCGTGCGGCGGTCACCAGCCCGCCCGCGACCGCGCCGACGCCCATCGAGGCGAGCATGAAGCCATAGGCGGTGGCGCCCCCGTCGAAGGTCTGCTTGGCGAGCACCGGCAGCACCACCTGGAACTCGTAGGCGAAGGTCCCGATGAGGACCATCATCAGCAGAGGGACGCCGAGGTCCGGCGTCCGGGCTACGTAGCGCAGCCCCGCGCGCAGCTGACCGCGGGCCCGCCCGCTCGGGACCGAGGGCTGCAGCTTCGAACGGTCCATGGTGACCAGGCTGAACACCACCGCCACGAAGCTGAGCCCGTTGAGGAGGAAGCAGATCCCATCCCCAACGCTCGCAATCAGCAGCCCGGCGACCGCAGGCCCGACCGCACGGGCCACGTTGACGATGACCGCGTTGAGGCTCACCGCGTTGCGGAGGTCGCGGGGCCCCACCATCTCCAGGATGAAGGCCTGGCGCGCCGGGTTCTCGAAAGTGTTGTTGAGCCCCAGGATGACCGCCAGCAGCCCCACCTCCCACACCTGGACCACGTGGGTGGTGACCAGGACCCCCAGCACCAGGGCCTGGAGGCCCATCATCGACTGCAGGAAGATCATCAGCTTCCGCTTATCGACGCGATCCGCGACGACCCCTCCGTACGCGCCGAGCAAGAGGACCGGTAGCGCCTGCAGGGCGACGATCAGGCCGAGGTCGACGCTCGAGTGGGTCAGGGTCAGGATCAGCCAGGACTGGGCCGTGGTCTGCATCCAGGTGCCGATCAGGGAGATGGCCTGCCCGCTGACGTAACGGCGGTAGTTGGGGATGGTGAGCGACGCGAAGGTCGCCCGGGCGGTCCTCCCGGCGAGGTCAGCTGAATTCCCGAGCTGGCGCATCGGACACTTCTACTCGAAAGTGACCCTCGCACCGCGCCGGCCGGCCGGCCTTGACACCTCAGGTGTCTCTGAAATATCCTTCGTGACGAAATGTTCGTGACGAAATACTTTTCGCAAACGAGACAGGCAGCCCCCGGCGGGGCTCGGTCATGAGCCGGACCCGGAGAGTGCCGCGTCCGGCGGGCGAGGTCTCTCATGCGGCAGGGAGCACTTCGAGCCCGGTCGCCGGCGTCGTGAGCCCGGAGGGGACGCCTTCTGTTCCCCAGGCGGTTCACGACGGCATGGAGATCTCGCGCCTCTGCGGGGAGATGTGGCGCCGATTCCAGCCGCAGCGCCAGGCCATCAGCGGCTCGGCGGTGACGCCTCGGATGCTCTCCTATCTGCGCCACCTTGCCGCCGCCGGCCCGCTCACCGTGGGGGAGCAGGCGCGCCACCTCGGCATCAGCCGCGCCACCGCCACCGAGGTCGTCAACCGCCTGGAGGCGAAGGGCCTGGTCGAGCGGATGAAGGACGACGGCGACCAGCGCCGCGTCTTCGTCTGGCTCACCGAACGAGGTCGCGAGCAGACCGCCGCCCTCGCCGGCCGCAATGTCGAGGACCCGTTTCTCCGCGCCGTCGCCGCCCTCCCCGCGGCCACGCGCGCGGCCATCATCGAGGGTCTGGGCGCTCTCCTGACCGCCGCCGATGCCGGCCGTCACACCCAGGACGAGGAGGAGGAGTCATGACACGGAAACGAGCTGTCTGAACTGCGGTATGTGGCGCCGCGATCTGAGCTTGCCCGGCTGGCGCGACCGGTTGCCCTGATGGCTGCGCGCCAGTTGATGTGCTGGCTGCGAGGTGGGCCTTCAGCTGAGACTTAAGGTTGATTGCGACCAAGTTGCATCTGTGCTAGCCTCAGGTCGGACGGGTTCGGGCCAGGGAGGGCACACACCATGGCAACGAACGCAGGACGATGGTCCCGCGTCTGGGGAGCGCTCACCCCCCGCGAGTGGACGCGGGTCGGCGCGATGGCAGGCTTCATCGTCATGCTCTACGTGCTGGGATGGGGCATCTTCATCGCGGCGATCGTTCCTCAGCACTTCAAGCTGCTGGGCATCGGCGTCGCCATCACCGCGTACACGCTGGGTCTGCGCCACGCGTTCGACGCCGATCACATCTCCGCGATAGACAACACGACGCGGAAACTGATGGCGGAGGGCAAGCGGCCTCTGTCGGTGGGGTTCTGGTTCTCGCTCGGCCACTGCACCATCGTCTTCGTTCTGGGGGTCGGTCTGACCTTTGCGGCGCGGGCGATCATCGGCCAGGTCAGCAATCCCAACTCGACGATCGAGAGCTTCGGAGGCGTGGTCGGAACCCTGGTCTCCGGCACCTTCCTCTACCTGATCGCCATCCTCAACCTGGTCATCCTGGTGGGTATCGTCAAGGTGTTCATGAACATGCGCCGTGGCCGGTACAACGACGCCGAGCTCGAGCAGCAGCTCAACTCACGCGGGCTGATGTTCCGCTTCTTCGGCAAGATGATGCGGGCGATTCACAGCCCCTGGCAGATGTACCCGGTGGGGGTCCTCTTCGGCCTCGGCTTCGACACCGCCACCGAGGTGGCGCTGCTCGCCGCCACCGCGGGCGCCGCCACGGCGGGGCTTCCCTGGTATGCCGTGCTCAGCCTTCCCATCCTGTTCGCCGCTGGCATGGAAACCATGGATACGCTCGACGGTTCCTTCATGAATTTCGCCTACGGTTGGGCGTTCTCCAAGCCGGTGCGCAAGGTCTACTACAACATCACGATCACGGGGCTCTCGGTCGCGGTGGCGATGTTGATCGGTACCATCGAGATCTTCGGTCTGCTCGCGGCGGAGCTCAAGCTCAGGGGCGGCTTCTGGCACTTCATGGCCAACTTCAACATCAACGAGGCGGGATTCTTCATCGTCGGCCTCTTCGTCGTGACCTGGGTGGTGGCGCTGTCGGTCTGGCGATTCGGTGGCATCGAGCGCCGCTGGGACGAGGCGGCCGCCCGCGGGAGATCCGCCAACCGCGAACCGGCCTGACGGGAGCCGCACCGTCGCCGGGCTCCCGTCCGTGGCGGCGATGGCCAGCCGAGCACGTGCAGCCGCTCCGCCTGTTCGCCAGGCCACCCGCGGTCGCGCCCGGAGGCGATCGGAAGGTCGAGCCGCGCCGCTCTCGGCTTCTCGGGACGGGCTTCACTCTCCCAGGACGCTCCCCCCTCGGGACCGCAGGGCGGAGCCCGGCCTCCCGGGAGGCTCCACCCCGCGGGCGCGCCGGGCGTAGCCCGGCGGAGATGGGGACCCGCGACCGGTGGCCGCCGCTCACCTCGAGCGCAGGTTTGGCCGGGAGGCACCCCGGGTGATGATCCGGGATAGAGTGAATGACGGCCTCGGTCGGCGCAGGGGGCCGCTGCTATCATCTGCCGGCTTCGGCCATGCCCGGAGGGCGCGGTCGGCGCCTGCCGCCATAGGACACCAATGCCAAACCGTCTGATCATCGTCGAGTCTCCCAGCAAGGCTCGCACCCTGGCCAAGTTCCTGGGCGCCGGCTACACCGTCAAGGCTTCGATGGGGCACATCCGCGATCTCCCGAAGTCGACCCTCGGGGTCGACCTGGAGAACGGCTTCCGTCCCGAGTACATCGTCATCCGGGGCAAGGAGAAGCAGATCCGGGAGCTGCGCGACGCGGTCAAAAAGGCCGACGAGGTCCTGCTCGCCGCCGACCCTGATCGGGAGGGCGAGGCCATCGCGTGGCACCTCGCCGAGGCGCTCAAGCTCAAGGATCCCGACCGGATCGAGGTCCACGAGATCACCAAGAGCGCCGTCGAGGCGGCGCTCAAGGCTCCGCGCAAGGTCGACCGCAACCGCGTCTACGCGCAGGAGGCCCGCCGCGTGATCGACCGCCTGGTCGGATACCGGCTGAGCCCCCTGCTCTGGCGGAAGGTGCGGACCGGTCTCTCGGCGGGCCGGGTGCAGTCGGTCGCAGTCCGTCTGGTCGTGGACCGTGAGAACGAGATCGACGCCTTTGTCGCGACCGAGTCGTGGAGCCTCGACGCGGTGTTGGAGAAGGGCGAGAGCCGCTTCACGGCGCGCTACCAGGGCCGGCGGGAAGCGCTGGAGGCGGCAGCCTCCGCCCCCAAACGGGGCCGCGGCTCCAAGCGCGCCAGCGTGGAGGGAGCGGAGAACGGCGATCCGGCCGAACGAGTCGTGCTGGCCACCCAGGCGGACGCACTGGAGGTGACGCGCGCCCTCAACTTCGATGAGTCGGGTCACCGCCCGGACGACGCCCCGCCCTTCCAGGTCGAGGGCGTGGAGAGCTCGGAGACTTCGCGGTCGGCGCCCTTCCCCTACACCACGAGCACCCTTCAGCAGGACGCCAGCACCCGGCTCCGCTTCTCGCCCCGGCGGACGATGTCGATCGCCCAGGAGCTGTACGAAGGTGCGGAGCTGGGCAGCTCGGGCCCCGTCGGTCTGATCACCTACATGCGTACCGATTCCACGAGGATCAGCGACCAGGCGAGGACGGAGGCCGCCGCCTACATCGGCGAGACCATGGGGCAGAACTACCTCCGGACCGGCCAGGCCCGGCAGCGCCAGGGACAGAACATCCAGGACGCGCACGAGGCCGTCCGCCCGACGGACGTCACCCGGACCCCCGAGCAGGTGGCCGAGCTGCTGCCTCGGGAGCAGGCGCGGCTTTACGAGCTGATCTGGAAGCGCTTCGTGGCCAGCCAGATGGCGGCGGCTCGTTTCCTCAACACCCGGGTGACCATCGCGGCCTCCGACTTCATCTTCCGGGCCTCCGGGTCGGTGCTCGTCTTCGACGGCTTTCAGCGGGTCTGGAAGCGCGACGAGGAGCGCGACCGGGACGGCCAGCTCCCCGCCCTCCTGCCCGGTGACAGGCTGGTGTGCTGGGATGTGAGCGCCGAGCAGCACTTCACCCAGCCGCCGCCTCGCTACACGGAGGCATCGCTGGTCAAGGAGATGGAGGAGCGGGGCATCGGCCGCCCGTCCACCTACGCGCCCACCATCGAGGTGATCCAGGAGCGCGGCTACGTCCGTCAGGAGGAGCGCCGCCTCTATCCGACCGAGCTGGGCAAGACCGTCGACGGGTTGCTCCGGGAGCATTTCGCGGAGATCGTCGACATCGACTTCACGGCCGACCTGGAGCGCCGGCTGGACGCGATCGAGGCTGGCAAGCGCAAGTACGAACCCACGGTCAGGGAGTGGTACACGCCCTTCAACGCCACGGTCGACAAGGCTCACACTGACATGCAGCGGGTGAAGGTCCCGGCCAAGTCGACGGGCGAGGCCTGCCCGCAATGCGGGATCGGTGAGCTGCTCATCCGCGAGGGCCGTTTCGGCGCCTTCGTGGGCTGTTCCCGCTACCCGGAATGCGACTACATCAAGGACAAGAAGCAGTCGTCCGCGGTGCCGATCGGGGAGAGCTGCCCGCGCTGCGGCAAGCCCCTGATGCAGCGCCAGGGGAAGCGTGGCCCCTTCGTCGGTTGCAGCGGTTACCCGAAGTGCCGCTTCCTCCGGGACATCCCCGGGGCAGAGGCGGGCGGTTCGGACGGCGCCGGCACGGTGGGGAGCGCCGGCAGCGTCGGTGCCGCCCCGGTGGGCGAGACCGAGGATCTGGGTCAATGCCCGGAGTGCGCCCGCCCGCTCGCGCGCCGGCAAAGCCGCCGGGGAAGCTTCGTCGGCTGCACGGGGTACCCGGAGTGCCGCTACATCCAGCCTCAGAGCAGCAGCTCGGCCGGTACCGCCGCGGCCCCGGCGGCCGAGCAGACCGGGGAGAGCTGCCCCGAATGCGGCAAGCCCCTGGTCCGCCGCCAGGGACGCTTCGGCCCCTTCGTCAGCTGCAGTGGCTATCCGAAGTGCACCTACCGGCCGCCCCGGAAGTCTCCGGCCGCTAAGGCGGAGGTCGCCTCGTGACGCCGAGGCCGCATGCCACCACCATCGTCGGGGTGCGCCGTGCCGGCATGGTGGCGATCGCCGGTGACGGGCAGGTCACCGTCGGCGACGTGGTCATGAAGCACCGCGCCGCCAAGGTGCGGCGGCTCCACCGCGACACCGTGCTGGCCGGCTTCGCCGGAGCGGTGGCCGATGCGCTGACCCTCTTCGACAAGTTCGAGCAGCAGCTCGACCGCCACCAGGGGCACCTCCTTCGTGCCTCGGTGGGGCTCGCCAAGGAGTGGCGCACCGACCGCTACCTTCGCCATCTGGAGGCGATGCTGATCGTCGCCAACCGCGACCAGCTGCTGCTGCTCTCCGGCGACGGCGAGATCATCGAGCCTGATGACGATCTGGCCGCCATCGGCAGCGGAGGGCCATATGCGCTGGCGGCGGCGAAGGCCCTGCTCCAGAACACGGACCTCGATGCTGCGGAGGTGGCCCGACGTTCCCTCGTCATCGCCGCTTCCCTCTGCATCTACACCAACGACCAGATCACCGTGGAAACCCTCTCGACCGAGACCGCGGCGGCCGGTGACGTCCCCGCAGAGACGCCCCCGACCGAGACGGCGGCCGCCGAGGAGCCGGCCTGAGGGTGACGATGGACGCCGCGCCGCCCCCCCCATCCGTCCCTCTTTCCGGCGACAGCGGTCCGGTGGCGACGGATCCGGGCCAGGCTCCGGCGGCGAAAGGCCCCGACGCGGTCGCCCCCTCCTCTGATTCCGCGGAAGGCCGGGACCCGGACGACCTCCGTCCCACCGAGATCGTCCGCCACCTCGACGCCTACATCGTCGGGCAGGCGGCGGCCAAGCGTGCGGTCGCTATCGCGCTGCGCAACCGCGTGCGCCGCCGCCGGTTGAGCGACGAGATGCGCCGCGAGGTGCTCCCGAAGAACATTCTGATGATCGGTCCGACCGGGGTGGGCAAGACCGAGATCGCCCGGCGGCTCGCCAAGCTCACCGCCTCCCCGTTCATCAAGGTCGAGGCCACCAAGTTCACCGAGGTCGGCTACGTGGGGCGCGACGTCGAGGCGATCGTGAGGGACCTCCTCGAGCAGACCATCACCGACGTCCACGAGGAGCGCGTGAGCGAGGTCGAGGCGCGGGCCCGTGAGGTGGCCGAGCGGCGGATCCTCGACATCCTGCTGGAGGCCGAGATGCGTTTGGCGGCCGGGTCGTCGGAGGCCGCCGCCCCCGCCGCCGCCAAGGCGTCCGGTGAGACAAAGGGTGACCACGTGGGCGAGCTGCCCGCCGGCGCGGTCGGTGACAGCTCCACGGCCGGGGCGGGCGAGACGCCGCCGGCGGCGGCGTCGGAGCCGGGGGCCGGCGACGGCCCCGCCTCGAGTGGGGCGCTCGAGCGCTTGCGCCGGCGTCTGCGCCGGCGCCTCGCCGCCCAGCTGCGGGCCAAGCACCTGGAGGAGCGCTACATCGACGTCGAGGTCGAGGAGCCCTTCCAGCCGGCATTCGAAGGCTTCGCGGGGAGCGGGCTGGAGGAGGTGGGCTACTCGCTCTCCGACTTCTTCTCCCAGATGGCGCCACCGCGCAAGCGGACCAAGCGCATGCAGGTCGCCGACGCACGGACCGCGCTCGCCGAGGAGGAGACCGACCGGCTCATCGACATGGACCGCGTCTACGACGACGCCATCCGGGACGTCGAGGAGGCCGGGATCGTCTTCATGGATGAGGTCGACAAGATCTGTGGCCCGTCGCCGGACCACGGGCCCGACGTGAGCGGGGAGGGGGTCCAGCGCGACCTGCTGCCCATCCTCGAGGGGTCGGTGGTCCACACCCGCTACGGGTCGGTGCACACGGACCACATCCTCTTCATCGCGGCGGGCGCCTTCAACGTCGCCAGGCCGAGCGACCTGATCCCCGAGTTCCAGGGGCGCTTCCCGATCCGGGTCGAGCTGAGCCCGCTCAGTGAGAGCGATCTGCAGCGCATCCTCACCGAGCCCAACAACGCGCTCACCAAGCAGTACGAGGCGCTGCTCGGCACCGAGCAGGTTGAGCTCGCCTTCACCGATGACGGGGTCGCCGAGCTGGCCCGCCAGGCCCATCGGGTCAATGAGCAGGACGAGAACATCGGCGCCCGGCGCCTCTTCACCATCATGGAGAAGGTCCTCGAGGAGGTCTCCTTCCACGCCGAGGACCACGCCGGCAAGCGGGTGGTCATCGACTCGGAGATGGTCCTGCAGCAGCTCCAGGATCTGATCAGCGACGACGACGTGCGCCGCTACATCCTCTGAGGAGCCGGAGTGGGCATCGCAGGACCGCCCCCGCCACCTTCCGGGCCCCCTGCCGGCCCGCCTGCCCCGGGGCAACCCGACCCACCTTCGGGCTCGCCCGCTCCCGCGCCGCCAGATCCGCCCCCGCCGCCTGATCCGCCGCCGCCCGATCCACCGCCGCCGCCCGCCGGACCGGGCCTGCGGATCGAGCTCAGCGCCCTCCTGCGGCGCACCGCGCCCACTGACGCCGTCATCGCGGGCGGCCTGCTGCTCCTCCTCGTCTTCTCCTTCGTCGGCGGCTGGACCCAGATCACGTTCACATGCCAGGTCGGGATCTACTGCGCCGGTTCCACCTCGTCGGCGGCCGGCACCCTCTGGGAGGGCTTCGGCCTCCTGCCGGCCCTGATCCTGGTCCTCGCCATCGGCTGGTTCGTTGTCCTCAAGGTCCCCGAACTGGGGCTGGCCGGCAGGGTGCCGGATTCGCCGAGGTGGCGATCGCCCTGGATGGCGGTTGCGGCCGTGGAGGTGCTCCTCTTCCTCCTTTACTGGCCGATCGAGGGCGGTGCCTACGTGACTCAGGGGTCCATCACTCCCGGCTGGGCGCTCTGGGCCTCGATCGCGTTTGCCGCCGTGGTTGGCATCGGCGGCTACCTGGAGTACCGGAGGATCGCGGGAACGGCTGCCGGCACGGCCATCGATGGCGGCGTCAGGCCCTACGGAGGCCTGGGGACCGCCGGAGGGATGGGGGGGTATCCGTACTCGCCGCCGGGCCCCCAGCTTCAGCCACCTCCCACCGCCCCGCCCGTCCTCGCGGCCGGCACCCTCTCCGCGGACCGCAGCGAGTGGTTCGACGGGAGCAGCTGGCAGGACGCCTCCATGAGCGCGCCGCCGGGAGCCCTGCGCTCTCCGGACGGCAACCACTGGTGGGACGGGATCACCTGGCGCGCGATCCCGGGCTGGCACGTCCGGGCGCAGGGCACCGAGATTGCGCGGCCGGTGCGGCCCGTCCCGGAGCCGCCCCGCCCGGGGGAACCACCCGCCTGACGGCTGGCCCGAAGCCGCGGCACCGCCCCTTGCCAGCGCCGCAAGAGGAGCCGTCGCAACCGGCCGGGAGGCCGTGTGGCACAATTCGGGCTAATTTCACACGCCCGGTCCACGCGACGGCGGGTGCCCCTCGGGGTCGCCGCCGCGGTCAACCCCGGGCGGAGGTGCCAACCCAGACCGGAAGGAGGCCGCCGTGCCGGCAGCAACCCTCCGCCAGCTGCTCGAGGCCGGAGTCCACTTCGGCCACCAGACCAGCCGGTGGAACCCCAAGATGCGCGACTACATCTTCACGTCGCGTGACCGCGTCCACATCATCGACCTGGCCAAGACCCAGCAGATGCTGGACGACGCCTGTGGCTACGCCCGCGAGCTGGTGGGCGGTGGACAGAAGGTGCTCTTCGTCGGCACCAAGAAGCAGGCGCAGGACTCGATCGTCGAAGCCTGCACGCGGACCGGCCAGCCGTATGTCGTCCACCGCTGGATGGGCGGCATGCTCACCAACTTCCAGGTGATCCAGCGGCAGCTCAAGCGCCTCATCGAGCTCCGGGCCATGAACGAGCGCGGTGACTTCGAGCGGATGAGCGGCAAGGAGGCCAACGCCAACAAGGACGACCTGGAGCGGCTGGAGCGGAGCTTCGCCGGCATGGTCGAGATGAAGCGACTTCCCGGTGCGCTCTTCGTGATCGACTGCAAGAAGGAGCGGCTCGCGGTCAATGAGGCCAACAAGCTGGGCATCCCCATCATCGCCCTGGTCGACACCAACTGCGATCCCGACCTGATCCAGCACGTGATCCCCGGCAACGACGACGCCATCCGCTCCTGCCGCCTGATGGTCAACGCGCTCTCCGACGCCATCCTCGAGGGGCAGCGCCTGCTCAGCGAGCGTGAGCTGCGCGAGCGCGCTGAGACCGAGGCAGCTGCCGACCTCGCCGCACGCGCCGAGGCGGAGCGCGAGAGCGAGGCCGCCGCGACTCAGGCGGCGGTCGACGCCGCGGAGCCGGCGGCCGCAGCTGCGGCCGCCGGCGCCCAGCCCATCCCCGGACCTGCGGAGGAGTCCTGATGGCTGAGATCCCAGCGGCTCTCGTGATGAAGCTCCGGGAGGCGACCGGGGCCGGGATGATGGACTGCAAGCGGGCTCTGGTCGACTGCGACGGCGACTTCGAGCGCGCCAAGGACCGCCTCCGCCAGACGGGCGCGGCCAAAGCCGAGCACAAGGCCGGCCGCTCCACCAATGAGGGCGTCGTCGAGGCCTACGTCCACGCCGTCGGCGGCATGCCTCCCAAGGTCGGCGTCCTCGTCGAGGTCAACTGCGAGTCCGACTTCGTCGCCAAGACCGACGACTTCAAACGGCTGGCGCGCGAGCTGGCCCTCCAGGTGGCCGGGGCCGAGCCCCAGTACGTCCGCCCTGAGGACGTGCCCGCGGAGATCGTCGAGCGCGAGCGGAGCGTCTTCCGCAGCCAGGTCGAGGGCAAGCCCGAGGCCATGGTGGAGAAGATCGTCGAGGGCAAGCTCGCCGCCTTCTACGCCGGCGTCTGCCTCCTCGAACAGCCCTGGATCCGCGACGAGAAGCACAAGAAGAAGGTCAAGGAGCTGGTGCAGGAGGCGGTCGCCAAGCTGGGGGAGAACATCACGGTGGCCCGCTTCGTCCGCTACCGGGTGGGGGAGACCTCGTCGGAGGGGGACGGAGCCGCGAGCACGTGACCGTCGACGCCGCCGACGTGGATGTGACCGGGCCGGTGGGATCGGACGGCCGCCGTCCGGTGTTCTCGCGCATTGTCCTCAAGCTCTCGGGTGAGGCGCTGGTCGGCAGTGAGGCGTACGGCATCGACATGGAGACGCTCCGGCGGATCGCCCAGCAGATCCAGCGGGTGGTGGAGCGTGGGGTCCAGCTCGCCATCGTGGTGGGCGGGGGCAACATCGTCCGGGGCACCGACATCAGCCGCCACGGCATCGAGCGGGTAACCGGCGACTACATGGGGATGCTGGCGACGGTCATCAACGCCCTGAGCCTTCGGGACGCGATCGAGCGTCTGGGCATGCAGTGCCGGGTGCAGAGCGCCATCGCGATGCAGCAGGTGGCCGAGCCCTTCATCCCGCTCCGGACCATCCGCCACCTCGAGAAGGGGCGGGTCGTCATCCTCGCCGGAGGGCATGGGAGCCCGTTCTTCACCACCGACACCACCGCGGCCCTCCGGGCAGCCGAGATCGGTGCCGAGGTGCTGCTCAAGGCGACCCAGGTCGACGGTATCTACACCGCCGACCCGATGCGCGACCCCACTGCGACCCGATTCGCCCATCTCTCCTACCTCGAGGTTCTGACCAGGGGCCTGACTGTCATGGACAACACCGCGCTCACCCTGTGCATGGACAACAAGATGCCGATCATCGTGTTCGACCTCCACGCCGAGGGGAACCTGGAGAGGGTCATCCTCGGAGAGCCGGTCGGCACCCGCGTCGACGCGGAGGTGACCAAATGACCGAGCCGAACAAGGCAGAGGAGGCACTCGCCCAGATCGAGGAGCGGCTGGTTGACGCCGGCATCCGGATGGAGAAGAGCGTCGAGGCGCTCCACAGGGAGCTGTCGAGCATCCGCACCGGCCGGGCCAGCCCGTCGCTTGTGGAGCGACTCCAGGTCGAGGTCTACGGGGTGCCCCAACCACTCCAGGCGGTCGCCGGCATCTCCACCCCGGAGGCCCGGATGCTGGTGATCCGCCCCTACGACCACGCCTCCATACCGGCCATCGAGAAGGCGATCCAGCGCTCCGATCTCGGGCTCACCCCGAGCAACGACGGTCAGCTGATCCGGATCGTGATCCCCCAACTGACCGAGGAACGGCGGCACGAGCTGAGCAAGCTGTGCGCCCGCCGGGCAGAGGAGGCCCGGGTGGCGGTGCGGAACATCCGTCGCGACGAGGTCGAGCACCTCCGNNGACCAGTTCATCGCCAAGGTCGAGGACGTCGTCAAGAAGAAGGAGGCGGAGATCCTGGAGGTCTAGGGTCACGCCCATCCAGGTTCCGCAAGCACGGAGCGTCGGCCCGCCGCGGAGCGTGGGACACTAGTGTCAGCGCACCGAAACGGC
>PMYJ01000240.1 GCA_003170875.1 Candidatus Dormiibacterota bacterium
CACTTCGCCGAGATCGACGGCAAGCCCCAGCGGGTCCACGACGGCGCCGTCAACCTCGGCCTCGCGGTCGACGTCGAGAAGAAGGACGGTTCGCACACGCTGATGGTGCCGGTGATCCTGGACGCCGGCGCGCGCAGCTTCGACGAGTTTCTCGCGGCCTACGATGCGCTGGTTGAGAAGGCACGGGCGAATACGCTGACCGCCGACGACCTGCTCGGCGCGAATCTCACGCTGACCAATCCGGGGGGCCTGGGGACGATCGCATCGGTGCCGCGACTGATGGTCGGTCAGGGCACGATCGTTGCGACCGGCTCTATCTCCTTCCCGGTCGGCCTCGGCGAGATCGCCGAGCAGATCGGTGCGGAGAAGGTCATGACGCTGACGTCGACCTACGACCACCGGGTCATCCAGGGCGCCGATTCCGGCGAGTTCCTCGGCCGCATCGAGGCGCTCCTGGCCGGCGCCGACCGCTTCTATGCGGACGTCTTCGAGAGCCTCGGGCTGGCAGCGCCGGTCGCCGACGAGGTCCCGGTCCCCCTCCTGGAGCGCGCCCTCCCCGCCGGCGCCGTGCCCGAGCACGACCGGGTGCTGCTCCTCGCAGTCCAGGGGGCCACGTCTCTGGTCCAGGCCCACCGCACCCACGGTCATCTGGGGGCTCACCTCGACCCGCTGGGCGCCCCGCCGCCCGGCGACCCGGCGATGAAGCCCGAGACCTACGAGCTCACCCCCGAGCTGATGGCTCGCATCCCCTCCGACGTGCTCGACGTCCACGTGCCGGGGGCGACCCTCGTCGAGGTCCTGCCCAACCTGCGCCGCACCTACTGCGGCACCGTCGCCTTCGAGATCGAGCACATCTCCAGCCACGAGCAGCGCAACTGGCTCCGCGAGAAGATCGAATCCGGCGTCTACCGCCAGCCCCTCTCCACCCAGGAGGAGCTGCGCCTGCTCTGGCGGCTGACCAAGGTCGACGCCATGGAGCGCTACTTCCGGCGCGCCTTCATCGGCCAGAAGACCTTCAGCGGCGAGGGCCTCGACATGCTGGTGCCGATGCTCGAGAAGCTGCTCGGTCTGGTGGCCGAGGACGGCATCTCCCAGGTGGTGATGGGGATGGCGCACCGCGGCCGCCTGGCGGTCATCGCCCACGTGGTCAACCGCCCCTACGAGCAGCTCCTCCAGGCCTTCGAGAAGGGCGAGCTGCGGGTCGACGACCCGACCGGCGACGTCAAGTACCACCTCGGCGCCACCGGCACCTACATCACCGACCGGGACCGGCGCATCGACGTCCGGCTGGTCTCCAACCCCTCCCACCTGGAGGCCGTCAACGGGGTGGTCGAGGGCTGGGCTCGGGCCCTCCAGTCGCACCGCGATGGGGCGGCCCTGGAGCTGGACCCCGAGGCCGCGATCCCGATCCTCATCCACGGTGACGCCGCCTTCAGCGGCCAGGGCGCGGTCCAGGAAGTGCTCAACCTCCAGTCCCTGGCCGGCTACACGACGGGTGGCACCGTCCACGTGATCATCGACAACCAGCTCGGCTTCACCACCGACCCCTCCGACCTGCGCTCGACCCGCTACGCCAGCGACCTGGCCAAGGGCTTCGACATCCCCATCGTCCACGTCAACGCCGACGATCCCGAAGGGTGCGTCACCGCGGCCCGCTTTGCCCACGACTACCGGCGCGCCCACCATCGCGACGTCCTCATCCACCTGGTCGGGTACCGCCGATTCGGGCACAACGAGACCGACGAGCCCAGCTACACCCAGCCGCTCATGTACCAGCGCATCCGGGAGCACCCGACGGTCCGCGAGCTCTTTGTCGGCCGGCTGATCCAGGAGGGACTGATCACCGACGAGGAGGCCAAGCAGCAGTCCGAACAGGTCATGGCCCGGATCGCCGACGCCCACAGGCGGATCAAGGCGCACCTCACCACCCTGATCGACGAGGACACCTCCAACGGCCGTGACGAGCCTGATTTCGAGGAGCCGCCGGCCCCGGTCACCCGGGTCGACGCGGTCGAGCTCAGCGCCCTCAACGAGGGCCTCTTCCGGGTCCCCGACGGCTTCACCGTCAACCCCAAGCTGGCCCGCCAGCTGGAGCGCCGCCGGATCTCACTGGAGCAGGGCGGGATCGACTGGGGCCACGCCGAGGCCCTCGCTCTGGGCTCGCTGCTCCAGGACGGCGTCCCGATCCGGCTCACCGGCCAGGACACCGAACGGGGCACCTTCAGCCACCGCCAGATGGTCCTCCACGACGATCAGACCGGCGCCGCCTGGGCACCGATCCAGCATCTGGAGGGGTCGCGCGCCACCTTCGAGGTGCACAACAGCCCGCTCAGCGAGGTGGGCGCGCTTGCCTTTGAGTACGGGTACAGCGCCGCCGAGCCGCGCTGCCTGGTGATCTGGGAGGCGCAGTTCGGCGACTTCGCCAACAACGCGCAGATGGTCGTCGACCAGTTCATCGTCGCCGCCCAGGCCAAGTGGGGCCAGCGCTCCCGGCTGGTCCTCCTCCTCCCCCACGGCTACGAGGGGCAGGGCCCCGAGCATTCGAGCGCGCGGCTGGAGCGGTATCTCCAGCTGGCGTCGAACGGAAACATCCGGGTGGCCAACTGCTCCAATTCAGCCCAGTATTTCCACCTCCTCCGCGACCAGGCCCTGGCCACGCTCCCGCGGCCGCTCGTCGTCATCAGCCCCAAGTCCCTGCTCCGTGCCCAGGAGACGAGCTGCGCCGCCGCGGATCTCACCGAGGGTGGCTTCCAGCCGGTCATCGAGGATCCGCGGACGGNNGCAGGCCACCGACCTGGCGATCGGCCGGGTGGACCTCCTCGACCCGCTGCCCCTCGACGAGATCCTGGGGATGATCCGCGGCTACCCCAACCTGGAGAAGGCCTTCTGGGTCCAGGAGGAGCCGGAGAACATGGGGGCATGGGCGCACGTCCAGCGCCGGATCGGCAGGCACCGCCCGTACGAGGTGACCTGGGAATACATCGGCCGCCCCCGGCGGGCCAGCCCGTCCGAGGGATACCACGGCTCCCACATCCTCGAGCAGGGCCGCGTGCTCCGCGAGGCGCTGCTGACCTCGCCCGCGGTCCAGGAGCACCTCGCCGGATCGCAGCCGCCGCTCGCTGAGCCGGAGCCGGCCGCGGCCCACGCCGCGGTGAACGGGGCCGCCACCCCTCCCGCCGACGTGGCCGGGAACGGCGAGCTGCCCCTCTCCGACACGGCCCCCGGGTCCCCGACCGCGCCGCCATCGCGCGCCCGGCGCACGCCCTCCAAGGCCGCTCGGTGAGCCCCCGGGTCGTCGTCCTCGGCGGCGGGCCCGCCGGGGATGTGGCCGCCCTGCGCGGGGCTCAGCGAGGCGCCGAGGTGGTGCTCGTCGAGCGGGCCGAGCTGGGCGGCACCTGCCTCAACTGGGGATGCATTCCGACTAAATCCCTCCTCGCCACCGCCGANNCCCCGGATGATGGAGCGCAAGGAGGAGGTCGTGGTCGCCATGCGCGGCGGCGTCGAGGCCGCCTGCAAGCGCCGCAAGGTGCGGGTGGTCCGCGGCGCGGGCGTCCTCGAGGACGGGGTCGTCCGGGTCGGGGAGGAGCGCCTCGAGTACGACCACCTCGTCGTCTGCGTTGGCACCGAGCCGAGCGGGCTCCCCGGCATCGACATGAGCCACCCCCGGGTGGTGACCTCCAACGGCGTGCTCCGACTCCAGACCCTGCCCCGCCGCCTGCTGGTGATCGGGGGCGGCGTCATCGGCTGCGAGTTCGCCTCGCTGTTTGCCCCGCTGGGGGTCGCCGTCACCGTGGTCGAGGTGCTCCCGCAGATCCTCGCCGGGGTGGAGCCGCGGGTGGTCCGTGAGTTTCGCCGCCTGGTGGAGAAGGAGGGGATCACCTTCCACACCGGCCGCAAGGTCGAGAAGGTCGACTACCGGGACGACCAGGTGACCGCGACCCTCGACGACGGGACGGCCATCGAGGCCGACCTGGTGCTGGTCTCGGTGGGGCGTGCCGCGCAGACCGCGGGCATCGGCCTGGAGGGGGCCGGGGTGGAGCTGACCGCGCACGGGCACATCGTGGTAGACGAGATGCTGCGCACCGCCAACCCCAAGATCTGGGCGGCGGGCGACTGCA
>PMYJ01000032.1:0-5895 GCA_003170875.1 Candidatus Dormiibacterota bacterium
CGCGACCTGGTCGGGGAAGAGGTTGGGCTCGCCCAGCTCGGCACCCGACTCGATGCGCAGGTCCGGATAGGCCGCCCGGCATCGGTCGATCGCCTCCCAGTAACCGGCGATGTCGAGGTATCCGCTTCGGGTGAGGCTGACGGGCATCCGGACCGGCCAGAGATGCCCGGGGATGTGCCCCTGTGACCAGGCCCAGCGATTCGGGGCGGCCGGACCTCCCACCGAACCGGGGTCCTTCCGGGATCCCCCCGCCACGGACCCCTCCCCCCCGGCGAGGCACGGCACCCAGGCGTTGAAGTCAGCGTGCTCCGTGAAGGCGACCGCGGGGAGGCCCAGCTCGACCGCCCGGGCGCAGGTGGCCAGCATCTCGCCGTGAGCCGCATCCCACGACCACTCGGTGTGGACGTGGCGGTCGGGCACCTGCGTGGGATCGGGCACGGCTCGCAATCCTGTCATTTCCGGCGCCTCCCGGCGCGTCGAGCTGCGCTACCGTCCCCCTCGTGAGTGCCGAGCAGCTCGACGCGGCCACCCAGCCCGCGCGGGCCATGCCGCGAACGGGGGCGGTCCGGGTTGCCGAGGTCACCGCCGAGAGCGGCGTCGACGAGCTTCCCGAGCTGCCCCTCCACCTCGCCGGCGAGCCGGGAACCGTCGCCGTGCAGCTCCGCAGCACGGTGCGGAGGGTGGCGGTCGGCGCCGGGCTGGCCCGCAAGGCGGATCTCCTGGCCGCGGTCCGCGCGCTTCCCGGGCTGCCCGGGCTGTCCACCAGCCCGGCCGGGGGCACCTTCGTCATCGGCGGCCCCGGCTGGATGGGCCTCTGCGCGGTCGGAGTGCCTCCCCCGGAGCGTGGGATGCCCCTCGACTGGATGAATGATTCGCTCAGCGCCTGGTTCCGCACCGCCCTCGGCGGCTTCGGAGTGCACGCCGCCACCGGGCGCGTCGAGGGTGGCTGGTGCCCCGGGTTCAGTGATGTCGCCGTGGACGGTCGCAAGCTGATCGGACTCGGCTACAAGGTCACCCGCGACTGGGTGGTGATGCGCGGGATGATGGCGGTCGCGCCCATCGCCAAGGACGACATGGACCTCCTGATCGCCTGCCACCGCCTCATCGGCGTCGAGGTCGTGCCCGCNNGCTGCTGCTGCGCCGTCGTCGGCCGCCTGGGGGCCGCTCCTCCCCCTCCTGATCGCCGCCGTCGCCCTCGGCGTGGTGGTGCTGGCCCCCAGCTTCTACAGCGATCCCAACGGCCTCGACCCCTACACCCTCCGCACCAGCGGCGTCGCCCTGGCCCTGCTTGCCATCTCCCTACTCGTGCCCGGCCTGGCCCGCGCCCGCCTGGTCCTGGTCAGCCTCGTCGCGATCACCCTCTCCTGGTCCGCGTTCCTCAGTGCGCCCGGCCTGCTCGGCCACGCCGGGGTCGCGCAGACCGGGGATCAAGCCAACTTCAACGCCTCCGCAGCGTGGTTGGGGGTGACCGTGGTGATCCTCGGCCTGGTCTGGCTGGTGCTCCGCCGCGACCACCCCCGCCTTCGACTGCTCCACCTCGGCTGGCCCGCCGCCGCCTTCGCGGTGGGCGGCACCGCGCTCTTCTTCCTGGTGTTCCTGCTCATCCCCGCCTCCCTGCTCGGCCGCGAGGGACTGGCGATGCCGGCGCTGCTGCGGGACGCCCCCTGGCTGGTCCCCGCCAACATGCTCCAGGGGGCGGCCCAGGAGCTGCAGTTTCGCGGGCTGCTGCTCGGCAGCCTGGAGCGGCTCACCTCACCGCTCGTGGCCAACGCCTGCCAGGCGGTGGTCTTCGGGCTCGCCCACCTCGCCATCGTCTACCAGGGGCCGATCGCTCCCTTCGTCCCACTCACGATGCTGCTCGGATTCGTGCTCGGGTGGGTCACCCAGAGGACCGGTTCCATCTGGCCTGCGATCGTCGTCCACGGGGTGGCCGACGTCGTGGTGACCCTGGCAGTCCTCCCCGGGCTGTACGGCTTCTGAGCTGCGGTCAGGCGCCCTCGGGGGCCGACTCGGGGGGGACCACGGTGCCGGTGGCCGCGCTCTTGCGCGCCGCCTCGACCACCGAGAGCACGTCCCACCCGGCCTGGGCGGGGACGGGCACCGGTGACTCTCCGCGGATCGCCGCCGCCACGCCGGCGTAGAAGTCGCCGTAGCGCCCCGCGGGCAGCGGCACCTCGTGCCTCGGTCCGGCCTCGCCGCCCCGTGTAAGCACTGCTCGCTGGCTCCCGTTCGGGAGACCGTAGCCGGCATCACCGGGGCGTCCGCCGGCCACGATGTACGCCTCCTGGGGGTCGAGCCCCCAGACCTCGAGGGCCTCACGACCGCCCCACACCCGCCAGCGGGGCCCGATCGACGGCGCGAGGGTGCTCATCCAGAGGTGGGCGCGGGCGCCGCCCGTGAACTCGAGGGCGAGGAAGCAGTCGTCGTCGGCGACCGCCCCGGGCCGCGCCGCCGCGATCTCCGCGTACACGCCCTGCGGTCGCCCGAGGAGGACGTGCACCTGGTCGATGAGATGGGCGCCGAGGTCGAGGAGCAGCCCGCCCCCCGCTTCTGGGGAGGTCTCCTCACGCCAGGACTTGCTGTTGACCTCCGGACGGAAGCGCTCGAAACGGCTCTCGATCCGGAACAGGCCGCCGAGCCGATCGTTCTCGACCATCTCGCGCAGCAGCAGAAAGTCGCTGTCCCACCTCCGGTTCTGGAAGACCGCGAGCAGGCCACGTGTTCGCGCGGCCGCCGCCAACATCGTCCCCGCCTCCACCGTGCTCAGCGCCATCGGCTTGTCCACCACCGCCGCGAGCCCGAGGTCGAGAGCGGTGATCGCCTGGGGCGCGTGCAGGTGGTTGGGCGTGGCCACCACCACGAGGCCGATCCCGGCGGCGCTGTTCCACAGCTCGTCGGTGGTGGCGAGCAGCCGCGCGTCCGGGAAGTTCCGCCCTGCCCGCTCACGCCGCTCGGGGTTGGCGGTGACGATCGCGCGCACCTCGAGGTCGGGCGTCGCCGCCACCAGCGGCGCGTGGAAGACCTGCCCGGCAAGGCCGTACCCGATCACCGCGACGCCGATCCGGTCCACGGCATGGAGTCTCGCACGCGAGCCCCGCCCCGCGATGGCGCATCGCGTCCACCGGGCTCCGACCCAGCCGGTGGTCAACCCTCGGTGCCCAGCCGTGTGGCCGCGCCCGAACCGGTATGCTCGGTCCCTGCGCCCCTGACACGCGGAGACGGCCGGATGTCCCAATCAGCCTACCCCCCCACGGATCCGGGATCCTCCGGAAATCCGGATCCCGCCCCGCCGTCCCCCCTGGGTGACCAGTCCGGCTGGTACACGCCCTGGACGCCGGATCCCAGCAGCACGCCGCCCACGGCCCCACCGCCCGGGAGCCAGCCGGCTTCGGCCTTCCCCCCGCCCGATCCCTCCGCCCCCTGGGGTATGCCCGGCCCGGGTGCAGCCCCTCAGCCAGGGCCCTACGGGCCGCCGCCCGACGCGGCAGGCCCTCCACCGTCGCCCTTCGGGATGCCCCCGAACGCCGCCGGCGCACCACCGCCTGGCTACGGCCCCGCTCCCTACGGGCAGGGCCCCTACGGCCAAGGCCCCGGCTACCCGGGCATGGGTTACCCGGGCATGGGCTACCGCGGCTGGCGGCGGGGCATGTACGGACCCATGGGCGGGAGGCCGACGGGCGCCTTTCTCCGCCGACGGGCCATCACGCACACCCTGCTCGGCGCTCTTCTCCTGGCCATCGGCATCATCGTGACCGTGGTCAGCTCCACCGCCGCCGGCGGGGTGAACGTGGTCTACGTCCCGTGGTTCCTCATCGTGATGGGGGCCCTCTGGTTCTTCGGTGGGCTGAGCATGCTCGCGCGCACCTCGAGGCTGCCCTGAGCGACCGGTGAGGATGCGCGTCCCGCGGACCCGTCGTCGCGTGGCGCGGGGCGCCCGGTTGCTCGTCGCCGTACCCCTCGCCGCCACTGCACTGGTGTTAGCCGCTACCGCCCCTGCCCTGGCCAGCGCACCCTGGTGGCAGCTCGCGGCGTTCTCCGGACAGAACGTCTCGCGCGTGGCGGTCGTCCAGGGCAGGGTCACGGCCTTGGTGGGCGACGCGGCCATGGCCCAGACCTCCACCGGGTTTGTCGCGGCTGCGGCGCCACCTCCGCTGGCCCCCGCGACGGTCACCACCGGCTCGAGCACCTGGTCCATCGACGCCGCGGGGGAGGTGCTGGTCGCCCAGGGTGGCGGGGCTGCCCGGCGCGATCCCGGCAGTCCCAACCTCGGGGCGGGTGCTCACCTCATCGCCGCCCCGCTCGCGATACCCGGCTTCGTGGTCGCCGTCAACACCGGGGGGACGGTCTGGCGGAGGGCCCCGGACGGCGGCTGGTCGGTCTCCCTGGCGCTCCTGCCCGCAACCCTCATCACCGGGACCCCGGCCGTCACCTCGATCGCCGGCTTCAACACGAGCACGGTGAGCGGCGTCGTCTACATCGGGACCGCCGGGTACGGGACCCTGCTCACCTCGGACGTCGGCGACGACTGGGTGCGCGCCGATCCCGGGCTCCCCGACGACGTGCTCAGCCTCGCCGCGGATACCTCGGGCGCTGCTCCGACCATCTGGGCCGGTACCAGCCAGGGTCTGTACGTCCACCAACTCCGGGCGGTCCCGTACATCCCCAACTACTCGGGCGGCAGCCTGACCGGCAAGTGGCTCATCACGATCGTGCTCTGCCTCGGGGTGATCGTCCTGGCCGGCCTGGCCCTGGTCGTCTGGTCGAACCGGCGGGTCCCGGCGGAGGATCACAAATCCCCTACATGACATCAATCTTGCTGGGCAAGAATGGTACAGTCCATGTAGGAAATGACCTCCGCCGACACCCCCCCTGATCCGTCTGCCCGGCCCGCGCCCCTCCTCGCGGCCCACGGGCGACCTCGGAGGCGCCGCCCGTGACCCTGGTCCGCATGATGCTGGCCCGCCTCCGCCCCTACCGGTGGCTGGTCGCGATCGTCCTCGGGCTGATCGTCATCCAGACCGTCCTCGGCCTCTACCTGCCCAACCTCACCGCCGACATCATCAACAAGGGCATCACCGTGGGCGACGTCGGCTACATCTGGCGCACCGGCGCGTGGATGCTCGGGCTCACCCTGCTGAGCGGCGTGGCCGCCGTCATCGCCACCTACTTCGCCTCGCGCACCTCGATGGGGGTGGGGCGCGATCTCCGCGCCAGCGTCTTCAGCCGGGTCATGCGCTTCTCCGCGCGCGACATGAACAGCTTCGGCACCGCCTCACTGATCACCCGCAACACCAACGACGTCCAGCAGATTCAGATCTTCCTGCAGATGGCCCTCACGCTCATGGTCGCGGCGCCGATCATGATGGTCGGGGGCGTGATCATGGCCCTGCACGAGGACGTCACCCTCTCCGTCCTCCTGGTGGTGGCGGTCCCCCTGATGGCCGCGCTGGTGCTCACCATGCTGTTCGTCGCCGTACCCCAGTTCAAGTCGATGCAGGTGAAGATCGATCGGATCAACCAAGTGTTGCGCGAGCAGATCACCGGCGTCCGGGTGATCCGCGCCTTCGTCCGAACCGAGGACGAGGAGCGCCGCTTCGCCACCGCCAATGCCAGTCTCACCGCGACCGGCCTGCGGGTCAACCGGATCTTCGTGCTGGCCATGCCGGCGCTGATGGGGATCATGAACCTCTCCAGCGTCGCGGTCCTCTGGTTCGGCGGCCACCTGGTCAGCAGCGGGCAGATGCCGATCGGCAACCTCACCGCGTTCCTCGCCTACATCATGCAGATCCTGATGTCGGTGCTGCTCGCCGTGGTGATGGTGATCCTCGTCCCGCGCGCCCAGGCGAGCGCCGAGCGCATCGCCGCGGTGGAGCGTGTCGAGCCTGCCACCACGAG
>PMYJ01000032.1:5912-12217 GCA_003170875.1 Candidatus Dormiibacterota bacterium
AAGACGACCCTTCTGAATCTCATCCCGCGCTTCTTCGACCCCACCTCGGGCGTGGTGCTGATCGACGGCGTCGACGTCAGGGATCGCGCCCTCGAGGAGCTGTGGGGCAGCGTCGGGCTGGTACCCCAGCAGGCATACCTATTCGGCGGCACCGTGGCGGACAACCTGCGCTTCGCCGCCGAGGACGCCAACGACGCCGACATCTGGCACGCCCTCCAGGTCGCTCAGGCCCGCGATTTCGTGGCCACCATGGACGGGCAGCTCGAGGCTCCCATCGACCAGGGTGGGACCAACGTCTCGGGTGGCCAGCGTCAGCGACTGGCGATCGCCCGGGCCGTCATCAAGCGGCCGCTGATCTACCTCTTCGACGATTGCTTCTCGGCCCTGGACGCGACCACCGACGCGCGGCTGCGCGCACAGCTCGCCGCCGAGACCCGCAACGCCACGGTCGTGATCGTCGCCCAGCGGGTGAGCACCATCCTCAACGCGGACCGCATCATCGTTCTGGACGACGGTGCCGTCGTCGGGTCCGGGACCCATGAGCGGCTGATGGTCTCCTGCGACGAGTACCGCGAGATCGTCGTCTCCCAGCTCGGGGAGAACGCGGCATGATGCGCGGCCCCGGGGGCGGGCCCGGCAGAGGCGGCTTCGGCGGACCTGGCCGGGGGATGGCCGCCGCCGGTTCATCCAAGGGCGCCAAGGATCTCTGGGGAGCGCTGCGGCAGCTGGTGGCGCGGCTGCGTCCCGATCGCTGGCGGATCGCCGCCGCCGCCGCCATCGGTTCGGTGGGGGTCGGGTTCACGGTCGCAGCGCCTCGGATCATCGGCAACGCCACCAACGTGCTCTTCGACGGTCTGATCGGCAAGGCGATCGGCAAGTCGCTTCCGCCGGGGACCAGCCAGGCACAGGCGGAGGCGTACCTGAGGCTGCACGGTAAGGGCCAGCTGGCGCAGATGCTGAGTGGCACCACCGTGACCCCGGGCCAGGGCATCCAGTTCAACCAGCTCGGCGTCGACCTCGGTGTTGTCGCCCTCCTCTTCCTGCTCGGCGCGTTCCTGAGCTGGGGTCAGGGCTACATCATGGCCGGAGTGGCGCAGCGGACCGTCTCGGGGATGCGCCGCGACGTGGAGGCCAAGCTCGCCCGCCTGCCACTCCAGTACTTCGACAGCCATCCCCATGGCGACGTGCTGAGCCGGGTCACCAACGACATTGACAACGTGACGACGACCCTGCAGCAGGGCCTGAGCCAGCTGCTCACCTCCTTCCTGACCATCATCGGCGTGCTGGTCATGATGCTGACGATCAGCTGGCTGCTGGCGCTGATCTCGCTCGTGATGGTGCCGATGTCGATCGGGGTGACCTTCCTGGTGGCACGCCGGTCGCAGAAGCACTTTGCCGTCCAGTGGGAGCGGACCGGCGCGGTCAACAGCCTGGTTGAGCAGACCCACACAGGCCACACCCTGGTCCAGGTCTTCGGCAGGTCGCGGAAGACGCTGGACGACTTCGATCGCGAGAATCAGGCTCTCTACGAGCCCAGCTTCCGGGCCCAGTTCCTCTCCGGGATCATCCAGCCGGCCATGATGTTCCTCTCCAACCTGAACTACGTGGCCATCGCTGTCATCGGTGGGTACCTGACGGTCAACGGCGCCATGTCACTGGGCGACATCCAGGCCTTCATCCAGTACTCGCGCCAGTTCACCAACCCGATCATGCAGATCGCCAGCCAGATGAACCTGCTGCAGTCGGGTCTGGCCTCGGCCGAGCGCGTCTTCGAGTTCCTGGCAGCCGATGAGGAGACACCTGACAGCACCGGTGCTCCCGCCCTGCCCGACCCCCAGGGGCACGTCGTCCTGGAGAACGTCTCCTTCCGCTACCAGCCCGACAAGCCGCTCATCCAGGACTTCGATCTGGACGTGTATCCGGGTGAGACGGTCGCCATCGTGGGACCGACTGGGGCCGGGAAGACCACGATCGTCAACCTTCTGATGCGCTTCTACGAGATCGACGGCGGACACATCTACCTGGACGGTGTCGACGCCCACGAGCTGCCCCGCGCGAGTGTCCGCGATATGTTCGGGATGGTGCTGCAGGACACCTGGCTGTTCGCGGGGAGCATCCGCGACAACATCGCCTACGGCAAGAGCGGTGCCAGCACCGACGAGGTGGTGGCCGCCGCCAAGGCCGCTCACGCCGACCACTTCGTGCGCACCCTTCCCGAGGGCTACGACACCGTCCTGGACGAGGATGCGTCCAACATCTCCGCCGGGGAGCGACAGCTCCTCACCATCGCCCGCGCCTTCCTCTCGGACCCGACCATCCTGATCCTGGACGAGGCCACGAGCAACGTCGACACGCGCACCGAGGTGCTCATCCAGGAGGCGATGGCGCGCCTCCGCCATGGGCGCACCAGCTTCGTGATCGCCCACCGGCTGTCGACGATCCGCAACGCCGACACCATCGTGGTGATGAATGACGGACGGATCGTGGAGCAGGGCAGCCACGCGGAGCTGATGGAGCGCCGCGGCTTCTACTACGACCTCTACGCNNAGTCAGTTCGCCAACGCGCTGGAGGAGGCGAGTTGACCCCCATCGCCGGCCCCACACCCCCCGTGCGCTCCCGTGCCGAGCTGATCGACCAGTTCCTGGATTTGCAGCCGCGGATGCGCCGCCGGCTCACCCGGATCATCCCCCCCGATATCCACGCCGAGATGGGAGACGTGACCTTCCAGCAGATGCACGCGCTGCACGCCATCGCCCGGCGCAGCGGCATCACCATGGGCGAGCTCGCCGGCTGCCTCGAGGCTGCCTCGTTGAGCGGCGCCACCCAGATGGCCGACCGGCTGGTGAAGCTGGGGCTCGTCGAGCGGATGAGCGACCCCGGCGACCGGCGCCTCGTCCGGGTAGCCCTCAGCCCCCGCGGCAGGGATCTGCTGCGGCGCCGTGAGGCAGCCTGGCGGGAGGGCGTCGGCACGGCGCTGGAGGGGCTCACCGACGCGGAATGCGCCACCCTGGTGGGACTGCTTGAGCGCGCGGTCGGACCTCCAGCGTCGGAGGAGACGGCCGGGTGGGGATCGGCGCCGAAACCCTGAGGTCGGGCAGCCGGGCGCGGGTAGCGACTCGTGCCGGCGGGGGAGCTCGCGCGTGACCGGACTAGTATCTGCACCCTGGCCTGCGCCAGCCCACTCTCTCGGGCCTCCCCGCGCGCCCAGCTGACCTCGGTCGGGCCGCGGGCCTCCGCCGGCCTCAAGCCCCTGCCTCCCGCCATGAGCACTCCCACCACGCTCCCCACCTCCTACCGCAGCCTCCTCCAGGTGCGCGGGCTACCCCGGCTCGTGGTCGCTGCCATGCTCGGGCGCATCGGCGGCCAGATGGCGTCGGTCGCGCTCGTCCTCTTCGCCCTCGAGCGCTTCCACTCGCCGGCGGTCGCCGGGATCACCGTCTTCGCCAGCGCCTTCCCCGGGATCGTTGTGAGCCCCCTGGCGGGAGCCATCCTCGATCGCAGCGGCCGGATCAAGCTGATCATGCTCGACTACTCCGTCGCCGCTTTCGCGATGGCGCTGATCGTGGCTCTCGGCGCCACCGGAGTGCTCACCGCTGCGCTGCTGGTCGGGGTCGCCGCGCTCAGCTCGTTCACCAACCCGTTGAGCGGCGCCGGCACCCGGACCCTCTTCCCCATCCTCGTCCCGCGTGATCTCTGGGACCGGGCCAACGCCGTAGACAGCGTCAGCTACGTGGTCGCCGCGGTGGTCGGCGCTCCGCTGGCCGGGTCGATCGCCGGCCTGGTGGGGCGGCCGGCCGCCCTGATCGCGACCGCCGCCATGTTCGCGGCGGCGGCCCTCTCCCTGCTGGGGATGGCGCCACTGCCGCTGCCCCGTCGCCCCACCGGCGACCAACGCGTCATCCGCGAGGCCTGGCAGGGTCTCGCCTATGTGGTGCGAAACCCGAGCCTCCGCGGGCTGGCGGTGAGCATCTCGGTCTCCAACATCGCCTCCGGACTGCTCATCGTCGGCCTCCCTGTGCTGGTTCTCGATCACCTGCACGAGAACGCGGCCGTGGTCGGCCTGCTCTGGGCGCTCAGCGCCCTTACCGGGGGCGTCGTCGCGATCATGGTCGGGCGCCGCGGCACCCACGGACGCGAGCGGCGGCTGATCGTCGCCGGGCTGCTGGCAGCCGCCGTGGCCTGCGCGGCCCTGGCGCCGCTCCCGGGCCTCTGGGTGGTGGCGGCGGCGATGCTTCTCTGGGGGGCCGCCGGCGGCATGATCGACATCGGGATGTTCTCGATGCGCCAGCGCCGCACCGACCCCGCCTGGTTCGGGCGTGCCTTCGCGGTGAGCATGTCGCTCAACTGGGTTGGAAGCCCGATCGGCTCGGCCGCCGCCGGCCCGCTAATCGGTGCGGGTCTGGGGATCGCCCTGGGGACCGGAGCGGGCTTCGCGTTCGTGGCCGTGCTGATCGCGATGCTCATGATCCCCGCCACGGCCATGGCCGTCGCCGCCCCGCCACCCGGCTGACCGTGGCCGGGACGCCCGGCCACCCCGCGCTGTGCGCCAAGTCCCCGGCCCCACCCCGCCCGATAATCCGCTCACCGCAGCGGTCTGCGATGATCGCTCCCGGAGATGGCAGATCAGCGATCTGGGACGGCAGACCCCGCCGGAGCCTTGCGCCGGCCGCCGCGCGTCTTCTCCATCGTCCTCGCGGGCGGCGAGGGCAAGCGGCTCTGGCCGCTCACCAAGGACCGGGCCAAGCCGGCCGTCCCCATCGGCGGCGTCTACCGGCTCATCGACTTCGTGCTGAGCAACCTGGTCAACGCTGAGTTCACCCGGATCGCGGTCCTCACCCAGTACAAGAGCCACAGCCTCGACCGCCACATCAGCCAGGCCTGGAGGCTGTCCCCGCTGCTCGGCAACTACGTGACCCCGGTGCCGGCCCAGATGCGCCGCGGGCCGCGCTGGTTCTCCGGGTCGGCCGACGCCATCTACCAGAACTTCAACCTCCTGGGCGACGAGAAGCCGGACTACGTCCTCGTCTTCGGAGCGGATCACCTCTACCGGATGGACCCGCGCCAGATGCTGGCACAGCACATCGCGAGCGGGGCCGGCGTGACGGTCGCCTCGGTCAAGGTCCCCACCTCCGAGTGCACCGAGTTCGGGGTCATCGAGTGCGACGGCGACCGGATCACCGCCTTCCACGAGAAACCCGCCCGAGCACGCGGCCTCCCCGATGACCCCGAGCGCTGCCGCGTCTCGATGGGCAACTACNNGGGCGAGGCGGCGGTATATGACTTCGAGCACAACGTCGTCCCAGGGAGCACCGAGCTGGATCACGGCTACTGGCGCGACGTCGGGACGCTGGACTCCTACTACGACGCCCACATGGACCTCATCTCGGTGGTCCCGATGTTCAACCTCTACAACCTGGAGTGGCCGATCTACTCCTTCTACGGACCGCTGCCGCCCGCCAAGTTCGTCTTTGACGAGGAGGGCCGGCGCGGCCTCGCCGTGGACTCGATCGTGAGTCCGGGCGTGATCGTCTCCGGCGGCACGGTGCGCCGCTCGGTCCTCTCCCCCGGGGTGCGGGTGGGGTGGGGCGCGATCGTCGAGGACAGCGTGCTTCTGTCCGGGGTGGAGGTCGGCGAGGGCGCACTGGTGCGGCGGGCGATCATCGACAAGGAGGTGGTGGTGCCCCCTGGCGCGGTGATCGGCCAGGACCCCCGCGCCGAGGCCCGGCGCTTCACCATCTCCGCCAACGGCGTCGTCGTGATCGCCAAGCGCCAGGTCATCGAGCCCGTCGACTGATGCGGGTCGGCATTCTCACCCGCGAATATCCACCAGAGGTCTACGGCGGCGCCGGGGTCCACGTCGAGTACCTGACCCGGGAGCTCGCCCGCCACGTCGACGTCCGGGTGCACTGCTTCGGGGAGCCGCGCAACTCGCCGCTGGTGGCCGCCGCCTACCAGCCCTGGGAGGCCCTCCAGGGAGGAAGGCCCGAGGACGCCGCACTGGCCGCGATGTCGGTGGACCTCGCCATGGCGCGGGGGCTGGAGGGGGTGGACCTGGTCCACTCGCACACCTGGTACGCGAATCTGGCCGGGCACCTGGCGAAACTGGTCTGGGACGTCCCCCACGTGTGCACCTCCCACAGCCTGGAGCCGCTCCGCCCCTGGAAGGCCGAGCAGCTCGGTGGTGGCTACGCCCTCTCACTCTTCTGCGAGCGCACCGCCCTGCTCTCCGCCGACGCGGTGATCGCCGTCTCGGAGGCGATGCGCCGGGATCTGCTCGCCTGCTACCCGGCGGTGGACCCCGGCC
>PMYJ01000032.1:12249-13201 GCA_003170875.1 Candidatus Dormiibacterota bacterium
CGGCCCAGCTCGTGCTCATCGCCAGCGCTCCCGACACGCCGGAGATCGCCGCCGAGACCCGAGAGCTCCGCGATGCGGCGCGGGCGGCGGGAGCATCCCTGGTGTGGATCGAGGAGATGGTGCCGCGACCCGAGCTGATCCAGGTCCTGAGCCACGCCACCGCCTTCGTCTGCCCCTCCATCTACGAACCATTCGGCCTGGTCAACCTCGAGGCCATGGCCTGCGAGGCGGCGGTGGTCGCGAGCGCTGTCGGTGGCATCCCGGAGATCGTCGTCGACGGGAAGACCGGCTACCTGGTCCCCTGCGACCCCGAGGCGGTGGCCTCCGACGCGACGGCGGCCCGGCACTTCGAGGCCATTCTCGCGGAGAGGATCAATCAGCTGGTCGCCGACCCCGACCTCGCGACCCGGCTCGGCACGGCCGGGCGGCGCCGGGTTCTGGAGAGGTTCACCTGGGAGCAGGTCGCCCTGCGCACCGTCGAGGTGTACCGGCAGGCGATCGCGGCGCACGCGGCCGGGAACAGCTAGCTCCGAACCCTCCGCCGGAAGCGGGATCGCCCGATCAGCCCCCGGGGGGAGTCGTTCATCTCATTCCCGGGCAGCGGGCCGAGCACCGCCGCCACGGCGGTGGCGAGACGGCGGCGTCCGCGGCGCTCCCACTCCGCCCCGCCCACCGTCATGCCCGCGGCCTCGACCGACTCGGCGAAGTCCCACGCTCGGAGGTAGCGCTGGCGTGGCGACTTGGCCATCCCGAAACGCACCAGCGGCGCGATCTCCTCGATCAGCTCGGGACCGGGCAGCGGAGCGCTCAGGTGCTGGTCGCGGAGGGTCGCGGATCCACCCACGTAGGGGGGTGTCCCGGTCAGGCACTCGAAGAGGACCACCGCCGCCGCGTAGAGATCGGTCTCGATGGTCGGCTCCTCGCCGCGCCAGAGCTCGGGCGCCATGTACTC
>PMYJ01000032.1:13224-13410 GCA_003170875.1 Candidatus Dormiibacterota bacterium
GGTGTCGCGCAGCACCACCAGCGTGGTCTCCGTGTCCCGCAGGGTCCCGGCCGTGGCCATCAACTGGCGCAGCCAGGCCCCGTCCACGTAGTCGGTCACCAGGGCCATCCCGAATGCGTCCTCGACGTAGGCGCGGGTGCGGACCACGTAGGTGCCGTCGAGGTGGGCGACGATCGGGGCCTCCGC
>PMYJ01000032.1:13449-17980 GCA_003170875.1 Candidatus Dormiibacterota bacterium
TGCGACCCGGCCCCGTGGATCGAGCGTAATTGCGAATTGGGACCGGCCCGTTCCACGCATGGTGATGGGCGCGCATGTTCGATGTCAACGCGGGCCCCCCGGATGCCCTGGAAACGCTTCCCCACGGTCCCTCGGTGGCCCTGGAAACGCTTCGTCGGGGCCCCCCGCTGCGTTAGCCTGGCCACCGTGCCCAACCGATGGACCCGGGTCCCTGACGGCCCGCCACCCGCGCCTCCCTGGTGGGGAGCGGCGGCCCTCCCGCTCGCCGACCTCTTCATGTGGACGATGCTGTCGCGGCCCCAGAGCGGCAGCTTGCGGGTCACCTGGGTGACCCCGGCCACCTATCTCCTCTCCGTCATGGCGGCCGCGTCTGCGGCCATCGTGCTCGCCGTCTGCGCCGTCGCATTCGCCGCTGGTGGTGGGTGGGCACCGCTCATCGGCATGGTGCTGTGCGCAGCACTGGCCGCCGGCTCGTCCGCGGTCGGTCTGGTCGGCCTCGCCCAGCGCCGCCGGAGCTGAGCGCTCCCGCCGGCATGGCCAACCGCCTCGCGACGCAATCCAGCCCCTACCTCCGCCAGCACGCCGGCAACCCGGTCGATTGGTACCCGTGGGGTGAAGAGGCGCTGAGGGCGGCCCGGGAGGGCGACCGCCCGATCCTCCTCTCGGTCGGCTACAGCGCCTGTCACTGGTGCCACGTGATGGCCCACGAGTGCTTCGAGAATGCCGGTATCGCCGGCCTGATGAACCAGCTCTTCGTCAACATCAAGGTCGACCGCGAGGAGCGCCCCGACGTGGATGCCGTCTACATGGAGGCGGTCCAGGCGATGACCGGCCGGGGGGGCTGGCCGATGACCGTCTTCCTCACCCCCGGGGGTGCGCCGTACTTCGGTGGGACGTACTTCCCGCCCGTGGCGCGCGGCGGCCTGCCCGGCTTCCCCACCGTCCTCCGCGCTGCTCACGACGCCTACCGCGAGGGCCGCGAGGATGTGGAGCGGATCGGGAGCGAGCTCCGCCGTGCCCTGGCTCCCCCGCCGCTCCCGGTGGGGGACGACCCCTCTCCCGAGGTCGTGACCCGGGCGGTGGCGCGGCTCGTGGAGCAGAGCGACGCGCGGCACGGGGGCTTCGGCGGCGCTCCCAAGTTTCCCCACCCCGCAGCCCTCGAGCTGCTCCTCCGCCGCGGCTTCGCCGGCGCGGACGGGGCGGCGGCCGCTGCCGTCCGAACCACCCTCGACCGCATGCTCCGGGGCGGCATCTTTGACCAGCTGGGCGGCGGCTTCCACCGCTACAGCGTCGATGACAGGTGGGCCGTTCCCCACTTCGAGAAGATGCTCTACGACAACGCCCAGCTGGCCGTGGTCTACCTGCACGCTCACCAGCTGACCGGCGATCGCGAGTATCGCCGCGCGGTGGAGGCCACCCTCGACTACCTCGCCCGCGAGATGCTTCTCCCAGAGGGCGGCTTCGCCTCCTCGCAGGACGCGGACTCCGAGGGGGTGGAGGGGCGGTATTTCGTCTGGACCCCGGAGCAGGTCCGCCAGGTTCTGGGGAACGCAGACGACGCGCGGCTCGCCTGCCGCGTCTTCGGTGTTTCAGACAACGGAAACTTCGAGGAGGGCACCAGCGTGCCCTATCTCGCCCTGGCGCCGGATGAGCTGGCCGGGGAGCTGGGCATCGATCGCGAGGATGCGGCCCAGCAGGTGGACGCCCGCCGCCGGCGCCTTCTCGCCTCCCGCTCTCTCCGGGTCGCCCCCGGGCGAGACGGCAAGGTGGTCACCGCCTGGAACGGCCTGGCGCTGCGAGCCTTCGCGGAGGCCGGCAGCGCCCTGGCTCGACAAGATTATGTCGAGATTGCCAAAAACTGCGCAGACTTCCTGCTCGCGGAGGTGGTCGTCGAGGGGCGCCTGCGCCGCAGCTGGATGGCCGGCGCCGCCGGGGTCAACGCTTTCCTGGAGGACGTGGCGTACCTGGGCGACGGCCTCCTGGCCGTCTACGAGGCGATCGGGGAGGCGCGCTACTACGAGCGCGCGGCCGGGTTCGCCGAGGAGATCGAGACCAGGTTCCGCGATCCCGACGGCGGCTACTTCGACACCGCCGCCGACGCCGAGCCACTGCTGGTCCGGCCCCGCGGCCTGGAGGACAATCCCCTACCGGCCGGCCGGTCGATGGCGGCGCANNCGCCCGGGAGATTGTCCGGCCCCTGGTCCCCGCCATCGCCCGAGCCCCGCTGGCTCTCGGCAGCCTCGCCTGCGTCCTGGATCAGCTGGTCGCTCCCTCGCGGGAGGTCGCGATCGTGGGTCCCCCCGATGACGACGCCACCCGGGCGCTGCTCCGCGAGGTGTGGGGGCGCCGTGACCCCTACCGGGTGGTGGCTTGGGGCACTGGCGGCTCCGTGCCCCTACTGACCGGCCGGTCTCTCATCGATGGGCGCCCCGCGGCCTACGTCTGCGAGGGCTTCGTCTGCCGGTTGCCGGTGACGGATCCCGAAGGGCTGGCCGCTCAGCTCTCCGTCCCACCAGGGGGCTAACCCTTCAGCCGCGGTGCGCGCGCCACTCCCCGACGGTGAGCTGGTACAGGTGGGCATCCCGCCAGTGGTCGCCGACCAGGGCGAAGTCGTGGATGACGCCCACCCGCTGGAAGCCGTTGTCCTCCAGGGCCCGCCAGGAGTGGACGTTGTCGACGTCGACGGTGGCATGGATGCGCTGGAGGCCGAGCCGCTCGAAGGCGTGCGCCGCGGCCAGGCCGACGGCCCGGGTGGCGATGCCGTGGCGCCGCTCCCGGGGGGCCACCCAGTAGCCGATGTCGGCGCTCTGGAGGATGTCACGCCGGATCCGGTCCAGCGAGAGGTGGCCGGAGATGGCCCCGGAGACGGTGATGACGAAGCCCTCGGCCGCCTCGTCGGCGAGGCAGCCCCGCACCCGCTCCCGCTGCCCGGCGGCGGTCAGAAACTCAGGGCCGCACCAGGGCTCCTCGGCCGCCATCTCCGTCGCCGCGGCGCCGTACATCGCGGCCAGCTCATCGGCGTCGTCCAGCCCCCAGGGCCGGAGACCGACCTCGACGGGGGCGTGGATCATCGCGGCAGCCACGCTCCCACCCTAGCACTCGCGATTTCCGGGGGCCAAGCCTGGTCCTCAGAGCCCGATCAGCCTCCCCGAAGCGATCACCCGCGCCACCGGGTTGGCCCCCAGGTGGTAGCCGACGTCGAGCCAGTTGGGGGTCTCCAACACCAGGGCGTCGCAGCGCAGGCCGGGGAGGAGCCGGCCCCGGTCGGTGAGGCCGAGGGCGGCGGCGCCCCCGGCGGTGGCCGCCAGCAGCGCCTCCGCCGGGGTGAGGTCGGCGGTGGCCACGCCCAGCGACACCATGAGCGGCATCGACTCGCACCAGCAGGTGCCCGGGTTGCAGTCGGTGGCGAGAGCGATGGTCGCCCCCGCGTCGAGCAGGCGACGTCCCGGCGGCGGTGGCCCGCCGAGGACCATCGAGGCCCCGGGGAGGAGCACCCCGGTCACCCCTGCGACGGCCAGGGCGCGCAGGTCCTCATCGGTAGCGTGATCCAGGTGGTCGGCGGAGATCGCCCCCACGCGCGCCGCCAGGGCGGACCCGCCGCTGTGGCTGCGCTGGTCGGCGTGGACCTTGGTCCGCAGCCCGTGAGCCCGCGCCGCCACCAGCAGCCGCTCGCATTCGTCGACCTCCCAGGCCCCGATCTCGCAGAAGCAGTCGACGAAGCCGGCCAGGGGCGCGGCGGCGGCGAGGCCCTCGCCCAGCACCCCCTCCAGGTAGGCGGCGCGGTCGCCAGCGGGGAGCCCATGGAGGGGGAGGTAGGTCGCGACCACGTCGGGCCCGTCCGGCTCGGTGCCCAGCGCCCGCGCGGCTCGGAGCTGGCGCAGCTCCGCCTCCTGGGTCTGGCCGTACCCGCTCTTGACCTCGACCGTGGTGGTGCCCAGCCGCAGCATCCGCCGAGCCCGCTCCCCCGCCGCTGCTACCAGTTCGTCGAGGGTGCCGGCGGCGGTGGCGGCCACGGTGCTGCGGATGCCACCCCCCTTCGCCGCGATCTCCTCGTACGAGGCCCCTCCGGCGCGCAGCGCGTATTCTTCCGACCTCTCACCCAGCCAGACCAGGTGAGTGTGGGCGTCGACGAAGCCCGGGATGACGGCGGCCCCATGGACGTCGACCTCGACCGTCTCCGGCCCGGTCGCGACCTCGAGGTCCGACGCGGGCCCCGCATACACGATGCGACCCCGATTCGCCGCCAGCACCGCGTCCTTGACGACCCCGGGGGCCGGCAGCCGCGGGTCGCCGGTGACGAGCTGGCCGATGTTGACCACCACCAGGGTCGCCACCTCCCCGGTGACGCGGTGATCGGTCACGCCAGCCTTCCCGCCGCCGCTTCCACCGCCGGTCGCCACTCGCCGCTGCGCAGCCAGTCCGCCGCCTCCTCCAGGTCGGGTGCGAGCGGCCGGTCGGCGTCCAGGTGGGCCACCCGCGCTCGCAACGACGCCAACAGGGCGCCGGTAGCGGGCCCGGGGTGGAGGGGAGC
>PMYJ01000005.1 GCA_003170875.1 Candidatus Dormiibacterota bacterium
GGGTACTCGAGCCTGAGCAAGCTGGCGACGTTCCCGGTCGACCGCCTCAAGATCGATCGCTCCTTCCTCAGCGACATCAAGCACGAGGAGGACGACGCTCCGCTGGTGGCGGCGATGATCGCGCTCGCCCACCGGCTCGGCCTGCAGGTCACCGCCGAGGGCGTCGAGACCCCCGAGCAGTTGGCCTTCCTCCGCAGCAATGGCTGTGACCTGCTCCAGGGGTATCTCTTCAGCCCGCCCGTCTCCCGGGACCGCTTCGAAGAGCTTCTTCGGGCGCAGCAGGCGAGCGGGGTCGCGTGGTCAGCTGTCTCAGCCGGGGAGAGCGCCCGCGCCCGGGTCTGAGTAGCCCTCAGAGCGTGCGCCAATAGGTGATCGACGCGTTCATGGGCAGCGACTCGGGCGGCTCGCCCAGTGGCATCGCTTCCAGCCTTCTCGGATCAGACGGCGGACGATGACGATGGCGTTGGCGAAGGTGATCGAGCAGCTGATCACTGTGCAGCGGTGTTCGGTGCACCACTGGGATGATCTGCCCTCAGTGGAGAACAGCAGTGGTAGTCGGGGATGAGGGTGTGGGAAGGGGGGGCGGGGAGCGGTGGATCCCCGTGGACAGCCTCAGTGCCAGCGATGCTGCCTCGCCTCCTCCCGCGGCCGTACGCGCACCCGCCATGATGTGCGCCGGAGAGCCTCTCGCCCCGGCCTGACCCAGTGCACCACCCGCCCTCGTGCCTTTCTGGTGATCTGTCAACCGGGTGGGGCCGTGAGCGGTAGCGTCATCTGCACCACCGTGCCGCACCCGGGGCTCGAGGTGATCTCGAGGCTACCCCCGGCACCGCGAACCCGTTGCTCCAAGAGACGCAGCCCCATGTGGCCCTCCCGATGGAGCTGCTCGAGACTACCAGGGTCGAAGCCACGGCCGTCGTCGGCGACGCGAAGCAGGGTGCCGCCGGTAGTGCGCTCCACCGAGAGCGTCACCCGCCGAGCCCGGGAGTGTTTGGCGGCATTGCGCACCAGCTCCTGAGCCACCCGGTGGATGAGGCTGCGGACGCGCGCATCGCAGTCGAGCGCGCCCACCGTGACCTCGACATTCACACCACTATCGGCGAGCGGGGCCAGTAGTTGGCTGAGGGCCCCGGCCAGGCCATCGCTGTCGATGTCACGGCCGACGAGGTCACCCATCAGCGTGCGCAGCTCGCCGGTCACCGCCTGCAGGTCGTCGGTCATCCGGTCCAGGCTGACCGCCATAGAGGCCAGCCTCTCCGGAGATGCTTCACCTTCGCGGCACAGATTCCGAGACAGGGTCGCGGTGCGGAGCGCGACGGCACTGACCACCTGGGGTCACCCCGTCGTGGAGGTCACCGACCAGCCGCTGACGCTCATGGTCCGAGGCCATCAGCGCCTCGTGGAGCAGTTCCTCCCGCTCATCGGCGAGATCGGCCTCGCGACGCTCATAGGCGGCCATGCTGCCCAGGAGGTCGCCAACCCGGCTATGGAGAATGCGGAGGGCCATGGCCACGCCGAAGAAGGCGCCCGCGACCGCTAGCGCCGGCCAGATGTACCAGGCGGCCGCGCTGCCTACGCTCAGCGTGGCCGCCGCCAGCACGAGGCCCCCGCCGATGGCGGCCAGGCCCACTCCCCACCTCCGCGTTGGGGGCAGAAGGCCGACGAGCGTCTGCTGCAGATCCCCGGCATCGGCGACGGTGGGGTGACGCTGGAGGGCAGCGAGACGTCCGAACAGCCCCGAGGGGGGCGCCGGAGATTGAGCCCCCTTGTCTGCTGTCGCGTACATGGCCGACTTCACTCTACGGCGGCCAGGTGACGAATCAGGGAGAAGTCCGTTGCAAAGCTTCTCCGTTGCAGGTACGGGCGTCGCAGTTCGGAGAAGCTTCACGGCATTCACGCAACGAGGCTGTGCGCTCGCGGTCGAGGGGAGCGGTCCCATCTTCGAGGACCGTGCCGTCAACGTAGTCCGCCGGGACAGTGCGGGGAGGTGGGCAGTGGCCGCGCTCAGGGGTCCCGTGAGGGCGTTGGGAATGTAGAGAATGTCCCGCGCCGAGCCGAGGTCAGCTCGGTGCGGCGGCAGTCATCCTGCGTGTGAGTGGCGTCGGCTCCGAGGGCGATGGCTGGAGGTTCTCTCCACGGATCGCCGCAAGAAGCACGTCGATATCAGAGTCCTTGCTGACAAACGCCGAGACTCCCGCTACTGCCATCGTCCGGGTCACGAGTGCGTCACCAAACGCGGAGTATGCGACGAGCCGGATGCCTGGACAGACCTCTCGCAGACCGCGTGCGGCCGCCCAACCGCCACCATCGGGCATGTTGACATCGATGACCGCCACCCGAGGCTGTGTGGCCACCGCCAATCCGATCGCATCGGGAATCCGACCCGCCGTGCCGACGACGGTTAGCCTGTCGTCTGCCTCGACGGCCTCCTTCAGCGACGCAAGCAGCGCTGGATGGTCGTCGAGAAGGAGCACGGTCACGGCCTCGGGGACGTCCTGGGAGCGTGAAGCGGTGTCGGCAGGCTCGGCGTGGTTGGTCACGGCGGCGGTTCTTCTCGGCTGATGGCAAGCCGATGGTGGCGGATCGGCGCAGGGCTGGCAAGATTCGGATGCGTCACGCTCAAATGGCCCACGTGCACTACGAGGGAGTTCGCGAAGTTGGCGGGTGCCGGGTAGGGTACGGGCCATGATCACCTGCCCCACCTGCCAGCCACCTCCCATCAAGCGTGATGGTCGCGACCACCGCGGCCGCCAGCGCTATGCCTACCGTCCCTGCCACCGGGACTTCACCGCCGGCTCCTCCTCGATCTTCGCCGGCTACCGCTGGCCACTGACTGAAAGAATCTGGGGGTGTGGACAAGCAGTCGTAGTAGTTGGGGGGTGAGGGTGCGGGAGAGGGGGCTGAATATCGGTGGACGGTGTGCAGAACTCCTAGCGCCAGTCCGGTGCCCCCATTGGACACCGGGACAGTTTCGTGCACCCTCACACATCGACGGCCCTGGCGCCGCCCGTGCCTATCCGGAGGCCACGGCAAGGCGCAGGCGTCTCTCAAAGCGGCGATAGAACCTGCGCTCGGTCTCCGCCTCCAAGGGACCGACGTCGCGGGGCAGCAGAACCACTATGCCGGAGCGACGCCGCTGCACCACCAGTTGCTCGTCGGGGAGCAGGCGGTGACTGAGCTCGTCCGCGAGGGCTAGGATCATCGCCAGCCGGTCCACCTGAGCGTGGTCCTGGGTGCCCAAGAATGAAAGGTATCCGGGCAGCGTGACCCGGTCATCGCCCGCCTTCTCCAGAACCGCGCTCATCAGAACGATGTCGCGATGGCTGAAGCCGTAGAGATCGCTGGTCGCCACGATCCGGGCGGCGTGCTCCCAGCGCGAGTAGTAGTCGACGCTGCGGCCGATGTCGACAAGCAGAGATGCGTGCTCGAGCATTTCCTGCATTGAAGGGCTGGCCCCCGGGTCTAGCTTGTCGATCAGTGACGTCGCCAGCGAGGACCGCAACTGCGCTTGGGCTCCGTCCCAGGTGGTGAACCGCCGGGCGAGGGCCTCGGCCGATGATCGGCGCACCTCGGCGGCCGAGTGCACCTGGAGACCGAGACGTTCGAGGGCGACGCCTTCGCGCAAGCCTTGACCGGAGAGGAGGAGCTGGTCGGCGCTCAGCGTATTGAGGAGCACCTGGGCGCAGAGCGCGCCCCCAACGATCGAGTCGGCGCGCTCGGCGCTCAGCCCCCTGACCCGACGGCGTCGCACGACCGCACGGGCAGCCAGGGTGTCGACAGCGACATCGAGGTCGGCGCGGTCGAGCTGGTAACCGTGAAGCCGGGAGATCGGGTAGGTGCGCCGAGCGCGGTCGACCTTGGCCAGATTGCGCAGAGTGCCGCCGGTCCCCACCAGGTGTTCCCCGGGACGGAGCGGTGGCACGCCGGCCCCGACGATGGTCGCCAGGGCGTGCTGGCGGAGTCGGCTTTGCTCCGAAGGCCGGGGCGGGTCCGTCACCAGGAAGCGGTCGCTGAGGCGCAGGGCGCCAAGCGGTAGCGTCCACTGCCGGAGCGGGCGGCGGTCGCGGAAGTGGCAGATCTCGACGCTGCCGCCCCCGATGTCGACGGCCAGTCCAGAATCGACCGGCAGCCCGTGGACCGCGCCGGCGAACATGTAACGCGCCTCCAGGTCGCCCTCGAGGATCTCGAGCTTGACGCCGGTTTCCGCCGCGACCCGGCCGACGAACTCCCTGCGATTGACGGACTCTCGGACAGCCGCGGTCGCCACCGCCACCACCGCCTGGGCACCCGCGCTCCGGGCGATGGCCAGGAAGGCGCGCAGAGCCTCCGCGACGCGGGTGACCGCGGCGTCGCCGAGCCTGCCGTCGGCGGCTGACTCGTGCACCAGGCGGAGCGGGAATCGGGCATCGGCGACGATCTCCAGGTGTCCGCCGGTGCCGGCCTCGACGACGCTGATGCGCCCCGAGTTGGAGCCGATGTCGATGACGGCCACGGAAGACGGCGCCGAGTGTTGTCGCGCGTCCCGCCTGACTGCCACGGCGGGGAGTATGAGGCTTCGTCGGGCGCCCAGCGCGCCAGCGGCAGGCCGGCGCGCTGGGCAGCGAGCCAAAGCCCAGTGAGCGCGTCCGTCGATGTTCTCGGCGTCGTCGTATCCGGCCCCTACAGCGCGAGCCCGATGGCCCACTAGTGTCCTGTACCGGAGATTCGTAGGCAAAAGCGTTCGATGCTGGCCAGGATCTCATCAGCAAGCGAGATGATTGTGGCGTCAGCCGGCCGTGGTGGTCAGCTCATCTCCCTTTGAGCGCCTTCGCTGGCGGTCGTGCATCCGGTAGCTGCGGCCCTTGAGCTGGACGATCTCGGCGTGGTGGAGGAAGCGATCGAGCATCGCGCCGGCGGCGGCGGTGTCGCCGAGCAGTTGCCCCCAGTCCTTTATGGGACGGTTGGAACTGATCACGGGCGCCCCGGTCTCGTATCGCCGGGTGAGGATCTCGAGGAGGTCCTCGGCGGCCGTCGGTGGCAGGTGACGCATGCTGAGATCCTCGATCACGACCAGGCCGACCCGGGTCAGTCTCTGGATCAACTCGCGACGGGCCCCCAGTGCCGCAGCCTCGGACAGGTCCTCGACGAGGTCGAAAGCGGATGGGTGGGGGAGGGGCGAAGTCCGCAAAGGAGGCGCTCCCGGGGCGCTGAGACGCGGTTGGAGCTGGTCGACAGACCGACCTGATCACCTCTCTGCGCGCCCGCTCTTTTGGACCCAGGTCCGCCCCGAGCCGGCCGAGGCTCCAGCGCGGGCGGTCCCCCGTTCGCCAAAGCTCGTCGACCGCGGCGTCCGCGCTCGTGGCGACGATGCGACCAAGCCGATCTGTGGCTACGCCCCTGTCCCTGCGCCGTGCGCGTCCTTGCGCCGCGCCGCGTCCACCAATTCGCGGACGATCAGCGCCACCGACACGCGCCGCGCTTGCGCGGCCTCCTCGAGCCATGCCCGCTGCTCCGTCGTCACGGAGATCACTAGACGCTCCAATCCCCAGTTCCTAGGCGACACGGCTCGAAGCATGCGGGCCGAGGCTGCGCCGGGACTAGTGCCTGTCTTGGCCTAGCCTTGGCCTACACCCCCGCGTCATACTGTGCTCCACGGATGAGGAGGGAAGGTGTCCGGCAATTCCTCCCCGCGCTGCCGCGTGGCTACACCGACCGCTACACGCAGCGTTATACGGAAGGTCCCAACATCCCGCGCCGGGGGTCCCCCTGCCTTCCCACCGCGACCTCCCTCAGCACCCCTCGGTGGGACCTTCCCCCTAACGGCCTCAATTCATCCCCATGCCCCCACCCGGGACCTCTTCAATAACGCGGGACCCTCTTCATAACGGTTCCGGGACCATCCCCATAACCCCAGTGGGACCCATCGGCTAACGCTCGTGGGACCCCACGTGCAACACATCTGGGACCAGGGCCCTAACGCACCCGTATACACCAGGCCCGGCCGTAGGTCTCTTTCTAGGTCTTTCTTTAGAGATCTCTCTAGTCAGTGCTCTCGACCAGTAGAAACCTGCAATCCGGCCTACCACGCCACTCCCCTTGACAGAACACCACAGGTTGTGGGACTTTCCCCATAACGCCACCGTATGTTGAGGACGCTCCCGTTGCATCACGCGCCTGAGCAGACATCTTCGGCCGCTCCACCCAAACCTCAGCTCACGAGTACGAAGCTCAAGGATGAGATTCTTGCGTTCGCCGCAGAATGGGAGCTCCGCAACGCGCCGTCCCCGGTGAATCCCGAGGCCGTACCTTCTTCGCCCGCCACAACTCTCTCCGCGCCCCAGCGTGCTCTTCACCAAGGTGTGGCCGACTTCTTGAGCGCACGACACGCCATCACATTCAACGGACCAGATGACGATGAGAGCGGCGACGTTGACGACACCGAGGAGCTTGAGACCGTACACGACCTCATGGGGCAGGTTCGACCTACTACCAAGGTGCGACTGCGTACGGAGGACATGACCAACCTCTCCGTC
>PMYJ01000034.1:0-15280 GCA_003170875.1 Candidatus Dormiibacterota bacterium
TGGCCCTGCACCCCGACCGGGTGTATCCGGTCGGCGCTGAGGATGGTGGGGAGATCTCGGCACGAGTGGTCCAGGTGGTCCCCCAGGGAGCGAGGATCGAGCTCGAGCTCGAAGCGGAGGGGCGCTGGCGAGGACGGTTTCGCTGTCGCTCGGACCGATCAGCGGCGATCGGCGAGCTGATGTGGTTCGCTGCCCCCGGAGCCCCGATCTTCCCCACCGCCGAGGAGCCGGGGACTGCCCTCAGGGGCGGCTAGCCATCACGGGAGCGGAGCGACCCGGCTGACCTGGAGTCGCGAACCGACGTGGACGACGGGAACGGTGCGGCTGCTGTCAACCTGGCAGCACACCTCAAGATCCTCCTCAGCATCAATGTCCCGCAAGAGCTGTCCAGTGGAGGACGCTCGGAAAGCCGCCACCAGGTCGGGGTAGGTCCACCGCAAGCGAATGGCGACCTCTGCGGAGTCACTCAGCCGGCAGGGCACTCGCCGGGCCGCGGACAGCTCAAGAAGCCGCTCCAGGAGCACTCCCGCAGTCAGCGCATCCTCCAAGGCGAAGCGGCCGTGGTCTCCAGCGCACACGATGCCCACGTCGGCACCGAGCGAAAGAGCTTGCCGCAGCGTCTCCTCGGCGCAGGCGCGAGCGTTGAGAAGGCAGCCCACGAGTAGCGGCGTCATCCGGCGAAGCCGGCTGATCACAACCGTCCCGTTTGTCGTACAGAGCACCACACTCCGTCCGAGCACGGCCGTCCTGGCCAGCTCGGCCGGCGAGTTGTTGGTGTCGAAGCCCCGCGGTGTGCGGCCATCACGCTCACCGGCAAGAAGGCTCACATCCGCCCTACCCAGGCGGCGCGCCTCCCGGAGGCTCGCCGTCAGTGAGATGTCGGTGCAGCCGAGGTCGAGGAGCGTCGTGATCGTGGAACTGGCCCGCAACTCGTCGATTACGACGCAGACAATGGATGGCCAGCGGAGGGCCTCCGCCGGCACGAACGCGACATCGATGTTCATGGTGCGCACGACGCTGCGCTATCCGCCAGGGATGGGCGGAGCAGCGGCAAGTACCTCCCGTGCAACCTGTCTCAGGAGAGGAGGAGCGGCCGGCGCCGGTGGACCCGGCGCCTGCCGCCCTCATCAACCAGCTCTAGCTACGCACCATTCACTACTTCTTGCCCTTTGCTGGCGCCACCTTGAGCCGCTTGAATTCCAGGACCTGCCCCTTGATCGCCCGCTCCGTGGGCAGCCGCTCGATACTGGAAGCCCCGAAGAAGCCGTTCACGCCCGGCATCCTGGCAAGGGCCACACCAACGTTCTCGGGCTCGTCGAAGGGACCACCGTGGCAGATCACCAGCATATCCGGGCGCACGCTCCGCCCTGCCTCGGCAATCGTCAGGACTCGCTCGATAGCTTTATCAAGCGTGAGTGAGACGCCTGCTCCGATCGTCCCGGCCGTGGTCAGGCCCATATGGGCGACGAGGATGTCAGCGCCAGCTCGAGCCATCGCCTTGGCCTGGTCCGCATCGAAGACATACGGCGAGGTGAAGAGGTCGATCTCATGGGCCACATGGATGGCTTCGACCTCCTTGTCGTAGCCCATGCCGGTGGCTTCGAGGTCGGCGCGGAATCCCCCGTCAATCAACCCGACGGTGGGGAAGTTCTGCACACCCGAGAAGCCAATCTCCTTCAGGTGCTTGAGGAAGACGGGCATCAGGCGGAACGGATCGGTACCGTTGATGCCCGCAAGCACGGGCGTCTTCGTCGCGACCGGCAGCACCTCGGCCCCCATCTCCTCCACGATCGCGTTGGCGTCGCCGTAGGCCATCAGGCCGGCCAGCGAACCGCGCCCCGCCATCCGGTAGCGCCCGGAGTTGTAGATGATGATGAGGTCGGCGCCGCCCGCCTCGGCCATCTTGGCCGAGATTCCGGTGCCCGCACCGCAGCCGACGATGGGCTTGCCCGCAGCACCCTGCGCACGCAGGCGCCCCAGGATCTCTTCTCGTGTGAATGCCATTGTCCTTACCTCCTTGTCCCCGTGAGCTCGCTCACGGGCTGGATCAACTGTGCTTGCGGCGACTACCGCAGCATGCCGAGCAGCGTTTCGACGACGTGCTCGGAGAACGCCGGATCATTGATGTTCTCGGTCATCTTGATCACCGGGATATCCTTCCGCAGGTTGGCCTCGATGGTGTTGAAGCACGCCTGATCGGCCTCGGGATCCCAGAACTCGTGCCCCTCTGAGTCGAGCATGGAGACACCGCCGAGTGGGAACAGGAACTTCACGGGCCCGGTTGCCGCGTTGGCCGCGGCGGCCAGCATCTCGCCCATGCGCCGGTTCTCCTCGACATTGGTGCGCAGGAGCGTGGTGTCTGGGTTCCACTGGTAGACGAGGCGGCTGCGGTACTTCTCGGGAAGCGTGGCGATGCGGCCGAAGTTGGCCATGTCCACGCAGCCCGGGACCAAGACCACCGGAATCCCCGCCTTCGATGCGGCCATGCACCGTTCGGGGCCGGCGCTCAGAATGCCACCGCACACCTCGTCAGCGAGCTCGGTGGTGGTCATGTCGAGCAGCGCCGTGATGTATCCGTCGGTGATCAGCGCCTCCATGGTCCGGCCCCCGGATCCGGTCGCGTGGAAGACCAGGACCTCATAGCCCTTGCCTTCCAGGATCTCACGGGCGTGGTCGACCGCCACCGTGGTGTTGCCGAACATGGACGCCGCGATGAGTGGCTTCTCCTCAGTCGCAGCCGGAAGCTCAGCCTCAACCATGCCCGCGATCGCACCGGCTGCGTTGGCGTAGATCCGCCGACTGATGCGGTTGAACCCGGCCACATCGACGACCGACGGCATGAAGGTGATGTCCTTCGATCCCGCGAAGGCACTGACGTCGCCTCCGCCCACAGTCGAGACCATCAGCTTGGGCACGCCGACGGGGAGGGTGCGCATCGCGGTGGTGGCGATCGACGTGCCGCCGGTCCCGCCCATGCCCATGATCCCGTCGAGCTTGCCGTCCTCATGCAGGCCCCGTACGATGACGGCCAGCCCCGTGGCCATGGCCTGCATCGCCTCGTCCTTGTGCTCTCCCGTGCTGAGCCGGGCGAGGTCGCCGCCGCCGGCAGCGGCCACCTCGGCGCGCGCCACGTCGGGGGCGAAGGCGGGGGCGCCCATCACCCCGAAGTCGACGACCAAGGTCTTCAGCCCTCGCTTCTCGATCAAGTCCTTCACGTATTCGAAATCCTTGCCCTTCGTGTCGAGGGCACCCACGAGCACGACTGTCTTTGGCATCACTGGCTCCTCCTTCGCTGGCAATCACGACTCGGCCGTCGGCCGGTCTCCGCGGAAATCTGAAAAGCTACCCTCCGCGCGGGGATCTCCGGGCACGGAAGGGTTTTTCAGGGCAGGGTATTCGGTCATCATCCCCTTTGATGCACCCATTCAATACTATTGTTCCCTCTCTCCGCCAGTGAGGGTTGTCGCCCAGTTGACGGGGACTTGCGCCTCTTGTTTGCGGGCTTGCACGGGGGTAAAATTGAGTTGCTGTATACGTTGCTGAAACTCAGTCGCCGACCCCCTCCACGTGGACCATGATCTTTTCCCCAGATGCACGAACCTGGGGTGGTGAGTTGCGGCCGGCAGCTCCGGTCAGTCGCGCACTAGGAGGGCCTCGCGCAGGGCCTGCTGCATCGCCACATCGACGTTCAGACCCACCGCAAAGTAGCCCTCAATGGTCCCAAAGGAACGGGAGACCTCGTCGCGAGCGGCGTCCAGGTAGCCAGGCACGATCCCCAGGAACGGCTGCAGGAGCTCAGGGTCACCACCCTGGGCTGCGAAGGCATTGGTCATGGGCTCGACCAGGGGCCGCAGGTAGATCGCGCTGCGGAGAAAATCCTTCATCACGAGCTCGTACGGGACATCGAGAAGCAGGAGCAACGCAGCAGTCGCCCAGCCCGTGCGGTCCTTTCCCGTCGAGCAGTGGTAGAGGGCTGGCCGGTTGACCTCCTCGGCGATCCCCGTGAACAGCCGTCCGTAGGCGCCGTGGGCGCTGTCGAGCCGGACGAAGTCACGGTAGAGCTCAGTCCACATGGAGATGCCTCGGCCGTCTCCCAGAAGATCCCGAGCCAGCTCGGGATTGGAAAGCATCTCCGTCAGTTGCGCGAAGCTGCCGCGGAAAGTGTCACCTATCACGTCTGCGACGACGTACTTCGTGCCGGGCGGCAGCTGGTCCGCTTGCGCTTGCCGCTCAGGGTCGCTGCGCAGGTCGTACACGGTCCGGATGCCAAGCCGGGCAACCGCTGCGGCATCATCACCTGCCAGGTGGTGCAGGGCGCTCGACCGATAGAGGAGGCCGGTCCGGACCCGATGGCCATCGCGGGTGAGGTATCCCCCGACGTCGCGAAGGTTGGGCGCAGACGAGATCCCCTGGCTCTCACCCGCTGCCGTGGACGTGCGACTGCTCCTCTGAGTGATCAGATTGATCCGCGGTGCGTCGACGTCACGCAGAGGCCATCAGGATGGACGATAGCCCATGGCTTCGGAGATTCGGCGAGCGCCACCGGTCACCAGCTCGATGACGCGATCGCCGCGTGAATTGCCCAGAACCAGAGTACCTAGACCGCCGATGGAGATCGCGGCCGCCACCTGTCCGGTACCATCGAAGATCGGCGCACCCACCGAGGCGATGCCGACGACGACATCTTGATCGCTGACCGCATAGCCTCTCCGCAGGGTATCCTCGAGAAGCTCCAGAACCTGGTGCTTCGTGGTCGGGGACTCTGGGGTGAGTGGGGTGAGCTTCGCCGCTGCGAGGTACTCGTCCCAGTAGGCGCGGGGCAGGTGCGCGAGCAGAGCGCGCGGTCCGGCACCGAGGTGCAGGGGCAGCGACCCTCCAAGTGCTAGGAACATGGATCGGATGTGCAGTCCTTCGATCATGTCGATGCACACGGCCTCATGATCCCGCCGGATGACGAGGTAAACGGTCTCCTCCAAGTCTCGGTGGATGTCCTGCATCACCGAGGCAGCCGCCTCTCGCACGTCGACTCGCAAGGGGACCAAGGACCCGAGCCGGAACAGCTCCAGGCCGAGCCGATAGGTCCCGCGCTTCGGACCCGCCTCGACGTATCCGAGCGCGGCGAGGTTCTGGAGAATCCGGTGGACCGTGGGGCGGGGCTCTCCGAGGCTGATGGAGAGCTCTCGGACGGTCAGATCGGATCTCTCGCCCAACTGACCGAGCACCCTTCCTGCCTTGGCAAGCACGTTCGCGGCTTTGTCTCCCGGGGCAGTTTGCACGCTCGGCCTCAATCGAGATCGGGAAGCATCACATCACGGACGAGGGCGCCCAGCCCGCCGACGGCGGCGATGAACTGACGCATGGTGCGCACGGTCGGGCCGAACCGGTCGAACTCCTCCGTGGCAAGTCCGTCCTCCGCGTAGGCGCGGCGAAAGTCGACGAAATGGCTGAGGAGCAGATCCATCAGACGCGGATCCACCGCGTCGCCGATTCGCGGGCGGACCTCGACATCACTGGCATTGAATCGCTTCTGCCAGGTGTAGGGCGGGGAGATCACCGCATCCGCGCCGATCAGCTCACTCCAGTGCATATGGTTGCGAAAAGCCGCCGAGAGGAGCCGGAGCCGGTAGCCACGCTCGCGGAAAATCCCATATGCCTTCTTGAACACGGCGACCCCGGCCCACTCCAAGCACCCAGGATCGACGCTGATGCCCTGCTTCTCCATCACCACCTTGAGCCAGTCGTCAAGACGGCCCACCATGATGGTGCAGATCGGACCCATCGACGCGATATCCCTGCCCTCGGCTTCGCGACGGCGAAGCCCTCGCTCGACACTCTCCGCAACGGCGATGCACTGCGGAAGCGTGAAGCAAACGGTCGCGTTGATGCTCACGCCTCGATACGTCGCCTCCTCCATGGCCGGAATGCCCGCGCTCGTGGCCGGGATCTTCACGATCATGTTGGGTGCCAGTTCGGCGAAGGCGACCGCGTTCTCGACCATCGCCTCGGTGTTCCGGAACAACCGGGGATCAATCTGTATGGAGAGTCGCCCGTCGCGTCCGTGAGACATCTCAAAAGCCGGCTCGAGGAGCTTGGCGGCTCTGATGGACAACTCTTCGACCAGCTTCCAGCCGATCTGATCCTCGGTAGCCGCCGGCAGATCAGCAAGCAGATCTTCGATGCGTGGTCGCCACTTCACCATGTCTTTCTTGAGCATCCCGAGGGCGATCACCGGGTTGCAGGTGGCTCCGACCGCGCCGTTCTCGATCGCGTAGGCGAGCTCATCCACGTCCGCGGAGTCGTTCCACAGGCATGTCGGCGTGGTCTGCGTCATGCAGTGAAGTGGGCTCTCGTATCCACGCCGCGTCGGGTTATCCGTCATCTGCGCGAGCATCTCAATATCCTCATCACATCGTCTTCCTGGGTGGGAGCGCGCCGGAACCGGCAGCTTCCCACCCAGGTGAAGTTTCGACGACGACCGCTCGCTCAGCTATTGCCCGGGAACACGAGGCTGAGCTTCTCACGCCGGCCCGGGGCCGGCCAACGAAGGGTGACCATCTTCTCCTGTGTGAAGAAGCGAATGCCGTCCTCCCCGCGCATCTTGAGGTCGCCGAAGGCGGAACCGCGCGTGCCTCCGAAGCTGAGATAGCCCGCGGGCACCGGGATCGGGATGTTGATCCCGATCATCGGCACGTCNNCCGTTGACGAGCGCGAGCGCCTCGTCGTAGGTCGCCACCCGGACGATACCCAGGACCGGCCCGAAGATCTCCTCCTGGTAGATCTCCATCGCGGGCGTCACGTGGTCGAAGAGTGTGGCCCCGAGGAAGAAGCCATCAGGGTGATCGGGACGGGAGAATCGCCGCCCGTCGGCGACGAGCTCGGCGCCTTCGGCGACGCCCTTATCGATCCATTCCACGATCGAGGCCCGGTGCTCGGCCGAGTAGATCGGGCCCATGTCGACATCGGGGTCGAGGCCGGGGCCGATCTTGAGCCGCTGGATCCGCTCTTCCATGAGCGGGCGGAGACGATCGGCGGCGTCGCCAACGCCGATCACCAGGGTCTGGGCCATGCAGCGCTCACCGGCCGAGCCGTAGCCGGAGGCGACCGCCGCGTCGGCCGTGAACTCCATGTCCGCGTCGGGCAGGACGACCATGGCATTCTTGGCGGCCGTGTACGCCCCGACCCGCTTGCCGTGGGCAGTGCCAGTCTCGTAGACGTGCCGACCGACCGGGGTCGAACCGACAAACTGGATGGCGTCGACACCAGGGTGCACCAGCAGCGCCGAGACCGCCTCGCGCCCGCCGTACACAACGTTGAACACGCCGGCGGGAAGGCCCGCTTCCTTCCACAGCTCCGCCTGGAGCTGGGTCGCACCGGGAGTGTGGCTGGAGGGCTTCCAGACGAAGGTGTTACCACAGGCCATCGCGATCGGGTAGATCCACATCGGCACCATCACCGGGAAGTTGAAGGGCGTGATCCCGACGGCGACCCCGAGCGGCTGCCGGAGCGTGTGGGTGTCGACGTTCGTCGAGACCCCCGGCGTGTTGATCCCAGCGAGATGCACAGGCAGCCCGCACGCGAACTCGATCGTCTCGAGCCCGCGCAGGACCTCGCCGAGCGCATCGGGAAAGGTCTTGCCATGATCACGGCTGATGAGCCGGGCCAGATCCTCGCGGTGGCGGTAGACGAGCTCGCGATACGCGAAGAAGATATGGCTGCGGGCAATGAGCGGCATATCGCGCCATGCGGGGAAGGCCCGCTGGGCGGCGATCACCGCGAGGTCGACCTCCGCCGCGCCGCCGCGCGGGACGCGGGCGATGACCGCCCCGGTCGCGGGATCGAAGACCGGAGCCGTCCCTTCAGGCGGGACCTCGACGGGGCGCCCATCGATCCAGTGACTCAGGGTGGGAACAGTGCTTTCGGCGACTGCTACTGGCGTCGTTGCCATTGTGGATACCTCCGCAAGCCGGCGCCGGCCTGCCGCATCGCGGACCGCCGACCCTTGATGAGCATCGTACGCTCGGGCGATTCAATTGTCCAGATGGCAGACGACGTGTCCATTATATGGACTTTGTCATGGCTGCCGCGTCTCCACCCTGAGGGGCCTCCCACTACGTAACACCGGGACGGTGGAGCTGCTATCGACACTGGCGCAGATCTCAATGTCCGCCTCGGCATCCAGGCTGATGAGGACCTGCCCACTGGAGGACTCCCGGAGCGCAGCGATGTCGTCCGGGTAGGCGGAACGCAGGCGCACCGCGGCCCGGGCGGCATCGGTCAGCTGGCAGGAGCGGCCTCGGGCCTCGGCCGCCTCGATGACACGGCTGACGATGAGGCCGGCCGCCAGCGCATCGTCGAGCGCAAACCGCCCCCGGCGCCCGGCACAGACGATCCCGATCCCCAGGTGCCGGGCCCCGGCCTCGTCGACTGCGGCTTCCGCACATGCCCGCGCGTTCATGAAGCAGCCGATGAGCACAGCGGGCATCGTCTGCAGCCGGCTGAGCACCTTGGTGCCATTGCTGGTGGAGAGGACCATCCCGCGGCCTCCCACCCCGATGGCCCGCAGTTCGGCCGGCGAGTTGTTGGCGTCGAAGCCGGGAACGATGCGCCCACCGCGCTCGCCGGCGAGGAGGCTGCCGCGCTCCCCGGCGAGCCGGCGCGCCTCCTCCAGGCTGCCGGTGACGACCACCTCGGGGCAACCGAGATCGAGCGCGGCGGTGAGCGTGGAGCTGGCGCGCAGCTGGTCGATCACCACGCACACGGTGGGCGGCCACGCCAGCGCCTGCTCCGGGACCAGCGCCACGTCAAGGTCCAACTGCGCGCGCATCACCTGGTCTCCACGGTCGCGGTGTACAGCGGGGCCCATCTCATCGGTCAGCCGACCCCATTCCGAATGTCCAGCTCTCCGTATGCACCTTTCTCCCACGTTCCATCCAGCATGTCGCCGATCAGCCGGTTGAGCAGATCTGCCAGCTCCGGATCGAGGATGTGCATGTCGACCGCCACCAGGTCGAGGTTGTCGTTGCTCGAGTCCAGATTCTCGCCCAGCAGCTTCAGCATCACGGCTGCCCGGGAGGACCAGCCTGGCCGCTCGGGATCCGGCTCCCAGGTGGGCCCGTCACCATTGCCTTCGGCCCAGCCCCGCTCGCGCGTGGCCACCGCCTGGCTCTGGTCGTAGGCGGACCAGCCGCGCATCGGCACCACGACGGTGGTGGGCCCCCTGGTCCGGTTCAGCTTGTCAGCCATATACCGAGCGACCTCGCCCACCTCGTCGAGAGTGGGGACCAGGATGGTGACCCCCTCGTTGTGCCGGTACGGCAGCCCGGTTCCGCGATGGGAAGGTCGCCTTCCGACTTTGAGATCGTCGAGATAGACAGCCGGGATCGAGCTCAGCGCGCCATAGGCACACTGGTCCAACCCGCCAGGCACGACAACCTGCGGGATCCCCATCTCGCCGGCTGCCGACAACCGCTCGCCGTCCCAGCTCGCGGGAATCCCGAACGGGCTCTGGCACACAGTGTTCATGAGTTCAGCGGTGGTGATATCGAACACAGCGGTGATCAAGCCGGATCGCACGAGGTCCTCCATGGTGGCACCCACTCCAACGGCGTGGAAGACCGCCGTATCCCAACCGCGACCCTCCATGAAGGTCTTGCAGCGCAGCACCGTCGGGGTCGTCGTCCCGTACGAGGTGAGGGCGCAAAGAGGCCGAGAGCCGGCTGCGATCGGTCCCACCTGGGCCATGGCCACGATTCCGGCGGCCGCGTTGGCCACCATCCGGCGGGTGACCACGTTAATGCCCTGTTCGAGGGTGGGATTGACGATGTAGATGTCCTTGTTCCCGACCCAGGTGCCGATGTCGCCCGAGGTCATGTCGGTGAGCATGATCTTGGGCACCCCGAAGGGCAGGGCACGCATCACCCGCGTCGCCGTCGACGTCCCCACCGATCCCGCCCAGGACAACACCCCGTCGCACTCACCCCGCGAGTACAGCTCCAGGATCTTGGCGGCACCAGCGCGGCCGACCAGGTCGCTGGCCTCGGCCCGGGGGGCGGCGAGCACGTCCTGGATCTTGACATCGGTGCAGGCCAGAACCTCTTGGAGGGAGACGTCGGCCCAATCAACAGCGCCGCCGAGACTGAGGTCCATGATCAGGGGCCTCCCCCCATGGGCGGCCACCATCTCGGCCAGGAACCTGACCTCTGCCCCCTTGGTGTTGCACATGCCCGTGCAGATGATGGTTGGCTTGCTCATACGTCGCACCACCCTCGCGGCGGGCGAGAGCTGACGCTACACGCCAAGGCGAGCCCGCCTCAGCAGCTCGCCTCGAGTACGGTTACCGGTCGGACGGTATCCCCGGAGCGGAAGGATCTGCTCGTGAACGGCGTCCAGCAGCCAGGACGGCTGCGGGAAGAACATCTCCTCCAGCTCGGGGGCGGGCGTGATCCAGTTCCTGGAGCCCACCACAACCGGCGGTCCGTCGAGATCATCGAAGCAGAGCTGGGTCAAGGTGGAGGCCACGGTTTGCATCACGCCGCCCCGCTCCACCGCCTCGGAGACGAGCAGCACCTTGCCCGTCTTGCGCACCGACTCCACGATGGGGCCGTATTCCAGAGGATTGGCTGAGCGCAGGTCGATGACCTCGGTGGATAGATCGAAGCGCTCGAGAAGCTCGTCAGCGGCGGCGATCGCCGTGTACAGGGCCGGCCCGAAGGTGACCATGGTCAGGTCCGCGCCGGTGCGCTTGACCGAGGGCAGTCCGAGCTCGATCTCGTAATAGGCCTCGGGAACGCCGGCAGTCTGGAACATCTCGCCGATGTCGTAGAGCTTCTGGCTCTCGAAGAAGAGCACCGGATCCGTTCCGGCAAGGGCGGCATTCATCATCCCCTTGGCGTCATAGGGGGTGACCGGGTAGACCACCTTGAGGCCGGGGATGTGGTTGGTGAGCGCCGTGAAGTCCTGCGAGTGCTGGGCACCGTACTTGGCACCGACGGATACGCGCACCACCACCGGCAGGGTCAGCAACCCGGCGGACATCGCCTGCCACTTCGACAGCTGGTTGAAGAGCTCGTCGCCGGCCCGACCCATGAAATCCGCGTACATCAGCTCCGCGACTGCCCGGCCGCCCTCCATGCCGTAGCCCACCGCCGCACCGACGATGCCCGCCTCCGAGATCGGCGCGTTGAAGAGCCGGTGGTAGGGCAGGGCCTCGGTGAGGCCGCGGTAGACCGCGAAGGCACCGCCCCAATCCCGGTTCTCCTCGCCGAAGGCGATCATGGTGGGGTCGATGGCGAAGCGGTGGAGCAGTGCCTCAAAGATGGCATCGCGGATGTTGAACGCCTTCATCTTGGACACCGGCTTGCCGTCCTGGAAGCCGGTGCGTGCCTTGCCCTGGATCTGCTTGACCCGGGGGTTGTCGGCGAGGTCCTGCAGCAGCTCGGGTGGACGATCATCGAAGCTCTCGACGTGCCGGTTGGAGAACATCACCTCGCCGATCAGCTCCGAGTCGAGCTGCAGGCGCGGAGACACTTCCAGGTCGGCGGCCAGCTGGAACATCGCGAAGACCGTCTCCCGGACGTCGCGCCGCGCTTGGTCCAGGGCGCCGGCGCTCACGGCGCCGGCCTCCTCCAGGCGCAGCCGGAAGGAGCCAATCGAATCCGCCGCCTCCCAGTGCTCGAGCTCCTCCTTCGACCGATAGCTCGAGGCATCGGACGGTGAGTGTCCGCTGAAGCGGTAGGTGATGGTATCGAGGAGCACCGGGCCCCTCCCCTGCAGCAGGATCTCCTTCTTGCGCTGGAAGGCATCGATCACCGCCAGCGGGTCGTAGCCGTTGACCCGTTCGGCGTGCATCGCCTCCGGGTTCACCCCGGCACCGATCCGGGCGATGAACTCGCAGGCCATGGTCTCCCCGTCGGGCTGGCCGCCCATCCCGTAGAAGTTGTCCATGCAGTTGAAGATGATCGGAAGGCCTCCGCCCAGAGCCTGGTCCCAGAGCTTGCGGTACTGGTCCATGGTCGCGAAGGTGATCCCCTCCCACACCGGGCCGCAGCCGAAGGAGGCATCGCCGATGTTGGCCACCACGATNNCCAACGATGGCGTTGTTCGGGTAGATCCCAAAGGGCGCAAAGAACGCGTGCATGGACCCGCCCAGCCCTCGATTGAAGCCGGTCTCACGAGCGAACAGCTCGCTGTACGCCCCGTAGACGAAGAAACGCATCGCCAGATCGCGCACCGAGCCGGCGAACCCCTTCTCGACCGGAATCAGCACGGCACCCTCGCGATACGACCGCATGATGGCCATCAGCTGTTCTTCGCTGAGCCGGCGGATCGCGGAGAAGCCCTTGGCCAGGATCTCCCCATGGCTGCGGTGCGACCCGAAGATGTGGTCGTCCGGGGTCAGTGAGAAGGCCATCCCCACGGCGGCGGCCTCCTGCCCGATGGAGAGGTGGGCAGGGCCAGCGTGATTGTACGCGACCCCCCGATACGCTCCCTTCAGCTTGAGCTCGTGGAGAACCGTTTCGAATTCCCGGATGGCACACATGTCCCGCCATATGTCCAGGAAGTCCTCGGTCGAATACCGCGACTGCTCCTCCTTCACTGTTTTCTGGTATGCGTTGACCGGGATCTCGCCGAAGCGAATGACATCCTGGGACAGTGCTTCCTCCGGTTCGATCGCAAGCAGCTTGGTCACAGCCGGGTTCTCCTAACGGACCTTGAGGATGGCTTCGCGGAGCGCTTCGGACACCGTCGGATGCGGGAAGACGACCTCCGCAGCCTGCCGGGCGGTGAGCGCTGTCTCGATCAGNNCTCGCCCCGACCAGCACCTTGACGAAGCCGTTGCCGCCCTCGTTCTCGATGAGGAACCGGCCGGCGACGCCCATGGGCACGGTCGCCTTGCGGAACGGGATCCCCGCCCGGGTCAGCTCCTCCTCGGTGCGACCGGTCATGGCCACCTCGGGATGGGTGTAGATGACCGCGGGGATGGCCTCGTAGCGAATCCGATCCGGGATGCCGAACATCGAGTTCACGGCGACGATGCCCTCGCGGGTGGCCGCGTGGGCGAGCATGTGCTGACCGGTCACGTCGCCGCACGCCCACAGCCCGGGGACGCTGGTTTGGCCCTGCTCGCTGATCCGGATGCCCGCGCTGCTGAAGTCGACGCCGACCTCCTCCAGGCCCAGCCCAGCGACAACCGGGGCACGGCCGGTGGCGTTGAGGACGCGGTCCGCGACATGTGTCTTCGGGGTCCCGGAACCATCGTCGTAGCGAAGCGCTCCCTCCTCGACAGCCAGCACCCGGCAGGAGAGGTGGAAGTCGATCCCGCCTCGCTTGAGCGCTTGGAGGAGTCGAACCGACACGTCGCTGTCACAGTTGGCGGCGATCTGGGGGAGCATCTCGAAGACCGCCACCTCGGCGCCGACCTCGCGGAAGTAAGTGGCCAGCTCGAGCCCGATGTAGCCGCCGCCGATGATGGCGATGCTCGAGGGCACCTCGGTGAGGTCGAAGACGCGGTCCGAATTGAGGACGTGCTCGGCGCCGATCCCCGGTATGGGCGGGACCGTGGGCCGCGATCCCGTGGCGACCAGGACGTTCTCGGCCTCCAGCTGCTCCTCCCCGACCTGGANNCCGGTGGCGTCCCACCAGGCGGGCATGGCCGCTGACGACCTCCACGCCGGAGCCCTTCAGTTTGGCCTCCACACCCCGGCTCAGCGCGGCGACGATGCGGTTCTTGCGCTCCACGACGATCGGGGCATCGAACCTGACCCCCTCGACGAGGACCCCGAACGGTCCCGCCTCGTTGCACTCGCGATAGAGGCGGGATGAGCGCAGGAACACCTTGGCCGGGATGCACCCCACGTTGAGACAGGCTCCGCCGAGGCTGCCCGCCTCGACCAGGAGCACCTTCCTCCCCATCTGGCCGGCGTGGGCGGCGGCCTCGTATCCCCCGGGACCGGCACCGATGACGATCAGATCGTACACAGCGCTTCCACCCTCTCAATCTTGTCCCTGAGAGCGCTCAGGAACCTCGCTCCCGGAGCACCGTCGACCCATTGATGGTCCACGGTCAGGGACAGACCGATGGCGTCGATGAACTCGATATTGCCGTCCGGCTTGCGAACCGGCTTGACCTGGATGGCGTCGACGCCGAGAACGGCCACCTGCGGCGGGTTGATCAGCGGGGTGAAGGCTTCGACCCCGAAGCTCCCCAGGTTGGTGACCGTGAACGTCCCGCCACTCAGGTCGTCGGGGGCGATCACCCCCTCCACGGCCTGGGCGGCCAGTTCCTTGATCCGGCGCGACAGGTCGCCAAGGGAGAGGTTCTGACTGTCCCGGATCACCGGTACCACCAGCCCCCGCGGCGTGTCGCAGGCGAAGGCCATGTGGACCTCCGCATGCCGGTAGACGCTGTCGTCGATGAGTTCGGCATTCAGGTCGGGAACCTCGAGCAGGGCCTGGATGGTGGAGAAGACCACCAGGTCACCGATGCTGATCTGGGCGGTGTCAGGGGAGGCCTTGAGGCGCCGGCGGAGCGCGAGCAGGGGACCGGCATTGGCCGATCCGTGCAGCGTGTACTGGGCCGTGGAACCGAGCGACTCGCGTAGGCGCCGGGCGATGGTCCGGCGCACCAGCGAGAGGCGGGCACCAGACGTCGGCCCCCCCGAGGGTTGGCGCACATCGCTGGCCACCCCGGCGTTGTCGACGGGCGACCGAGGGCCGGCCTCGGGTGCGGCGCCGGGCGCCCGCCGCGACGTCTGCAGGAGGGCGCGCAGGTCGGCTTCCACGACCCTCCCGCCCGGACCGCTGCCCGCGACCGCCCCGGGGTAGAACTCGTGCTCGCGGCTGAACCGCCGCGCCCGCGGGCTGAGCGGTCCCGATGCCGCCACAGAGCTCGGGGTGGCGAGCGGCGGGTTGACGCGGGCCGGCGCCTCCCCAGTCGGTGGCGCTGCGGCGGCGGCTCCCCTGGCGTCCAGCGCCGGCGCGGACCCGGGCAGGGCTCCGTCATCGGGCTGCGACCCGCCGGCTGCGGCCCGGAACTCCTCGACGCTCTCCCCCACCGCCCCGATCACGCACACCGTGCTGAAGACGGGGATGAGGGCGCCCGCCTCGAAGAAGGTCTCCAACAGAATCCCGCCGGCCGGCGCCGTGAGCTCGAAGGTGGTCTTGTCAGTCTCGATATCGGCGATGACCTCGCCCTCTTGGACCGGGTCCCCCTTCGTCTTCCGCCACGCGGTGAGCAGGCACTCCTCGACGGTGTTGCCCAGCTTGGGCATCTCAACCCGCG
>PMYJ01000034.1:15305-19970 GCA_003170875.1 Candidatus Dormiibacterota bacterium
CGGGGCGGTCGTGCCAAGCCTTCACGGTGCAGCCTCCTGGGCCGCATGGTACGCGGGGATTATCGATTTGTCCAGCTGGTAGACAGACCGTCCACTATATGGACTATACCAGTACCCGCAGCCTCCCACCCCCGGGACCGGCCCACTCCGCGACGGTGTTGCCCAGAGCGGGCATCTCAACGGGCGTGGGCATTCGGCCTCGCCTCGCCTCGCCTCGCGTCCGGGCAGACGGGCAGGAAGGCTTGCGGCGGCACCGCGGCGCATGGGGGTCGGCTAAGGCTCGATGATGATCTTGATCGCCCCGCTGGCCGGATCGTTCAAGGTCGCCAGCGCCTGGCCATAGTCGGTCAGTGCGAAGTGATGGGTGGTGATGTCGCGCACCCGCATCCGACCCTGCTCCACGAGGGGCATGACGTGGCGCATCTCGCCGGCGGTGGCCCGGCAGCCGACCAGCTCCAGCTCGTCCAGGACCAGGCGCTGCATGGGGATCTCCACGCCCTTGGTCGGGATGCCCACGGCGGCGCACCGGCCTCCTTTGCGGAGCATCCCCAGTGCCAGCTGGACGGTGGCCGGGACACCGGCGCACTCGAGCACCACCTCGACACCCTGCCCGTCGGTGGCGGCCCTGACCTCGGCAACCGGATCGGGACCACCGCTGTCGACAGTCTCGAAGCCGAACGCGGCAGCCTTGGCGAGCCGGACCTTGTTGTTCTCGACAACGATCACCCGGCTGGCGCCCCGGACCAGCGCCGCATCGCCGGCGAGCAGCCCGATCGCCCCGGCCCCGGTGATCGCCACCCTGTCGCCCGGACGCACGCCGCCCCGGTTGGCGACATGCAGGGCGATCGAGGCCGGATCTATCACCGCTCCCTCGGCGTACGAGAGGCCGTCGGGCAGGTGGAAGATCGCCTTCACACCGTGGACCACGTAGGTCGCGTCCGCCCCCGAGACGTTGTGGCCGTACTGCTTGTGGAGACTCAAGACGCCGTAGTTCTCGCAGAGGTTGTAGTGACCCTCGACGCACTTCTGGCAGACGCCGCAGGCGTCGTGCGAGGTGCCGGCCACACGGTCCCCGATCTTCCAGCCGTAGGCCGCGGCCCCCGGCCCCATGGCCACGATGTCGCCGGCCCACTCGTGGCCGGGTATGAAGGGGAAGGATGGCGGCCAGAAGCCCGGGTAGTCACCGCGAACCAGATGGGCGTCGGTGCCACAGATCGAAACCGCCCTCACCCGGGCCAAGACCTGGTCGGGTCCCGGCACCGGCACCGGCACCTCTTGGATCTCGAAGTGGTTGGGCTCGAGCACGACGAGCGCCTGCATGGCGGCGGGAACGTCGAACCCTGCCGAGGTCCGAGCTGCGTCGGTGGGAGAAAGGGACACCATCAACCTCCTCTGGGGGGATCAGATCGGCATGAAACAGAAGACAGCGCGCATCAATGGTCGGCGAGACACTGCCGAGCTCATCATCCTGGCGAGCCCACTACACGACCGCCAGCGGATCCACCATCGAGCCGGTGGCACCGCGGATCTTCACGGGCAGAGCAACGAACAGGAACTCGTAGACCTGGTCCCTTCCGAGCGCCTCGAGATCCAGGCTCTCCATCAGGTAGATGCCGTTCTGGATGAGCAGGAGGGTGTGCACGGGCTGGGGGTTGGCGGGGGTCGCCAGGACGGGGGCCGGCTGCACCTCATAGGTCTCGGTGTCGGTTCCGGTCGCCACCACGCCGCGCTCGAGGAGCCAGCGGGCGGCGGAGATGTCCGGACCCGGGGTCTTGTGGGCCGCCATCTTCTCGGCATCGGGCCAGAATCCCATGTATCCGGTCCGAATGAGGACGACGTCCCAGGGCTGGACCGTCACCCCCTCCGCCGCGCAGATCGCCTCCATCTCGGCGGCGTCGATCGCCGAGCCCTTGGGAAGGCAGTCGACGCCGCGGTGGCGGGCCGCATCGATGAGCACCCCCCGGGTGAAGAACGGCGGCAGCTTCGAGGCGTCGCCGAAGACCGGACCCGCGTCGGTCAGATGGGCGTCGGCACTGCCGCCTCCGTACCAGTGGGAATCGTCGCCGACGGTCATGTGCGCGAGCGCATCCACGTGGGCGCCGGAGTGCGAGGTGGCCATCACGTACTCGGCCATGTAGCCGAGCCCGGCGTCGTTGATCGGACCCCAGGGTTGCGCGTGGGTGACACGGATGCCCCGGGGTGTCCGGAAGTTGAGGACCTGAAAGGGCGGGTGGCCGGGGAAGAGCGGCATGCCCGGGTAGCGGGTCGCGGCCAGCGAGTAGGTGCGACCTTCACGTACCAGGCGGGCCGCCTCGACGAGGCGATCCATGGGCAGTCGCGCGATCGGACCGACCTCCGATTGCACGGGATCAGAATCCGGCGGGGTGGTCATCCTGGAGCCCTCCTCCGGGCGGCTTCGCGGGCCAAGGCAGTGGCTTGTGGCCGTTCCGAGAGTGCCTTCCAGACCCGCTCCGGGGTAAGGGGCAGATCACGGATCACGACTCCGGTCGCATCGCGGATCGCCGCCGCCACCGCCGCCGCGGTGCAGATCAGCGCGCCTTCGCTCATCCCCTTGGCGCCGTAGGGACCGGGGCCATCGGCGTTCTCGATGACGTCGCTCTGCAGGTCAACGGGCAGGTCCATGCTGGTCGGGATCCGGTAGTCGATCGCCCCCAGGTTTCGGATCCGCCCGGACTCGTCGAAGATGTAATGCTCCATGAAGGTGTGGCCGAGTCCCTGGATCGCCGCGCCCTCGTCCTGGCCGCGGACCTGGAGCGGGTTGATCGCCTTGCCCACGTCCGACACGGTGACGTGGCGCACGAGGACGACGGCGCCGGTATCCTCGTCGACCTCAGCCTCGACGGCCGTGCAGTTGAACTCGTAGAAGGCGGCACTTCCACTCAGCGGATGGCCGGGCTCGGCCTCCTTTCGACTCTCGCCGTTGCCGATCACCTCCCCGCCGAGGCTTCCCAGCCCGGGCTTCAGGATCTCGGTGATCGAGATCGGGCCGTCGGGCAGTCGGAGGATGCCGTGCTCGACGACGATGGCTGTCTCGCTGATCCCATGGAGTCGGGCCGCCATGGCCCTCACCTTGGCCTGGATCTCCCGGCAAGCCTGGAGGACGGCGTTTCCCATCAGCACCGTCGAGCGGCTCGCCGACGTCTGCTGGTCGTAGGGAACCACGGCCGTATCGCCCATCACCACGGTGATCCGATCGATCGGAATACCGAGCTCCTCGGCCGTGATCTGGGCGAAGAGCGTGCGGGATCCCTGGCCCATGTCCGACGTGCCCGCGTAGAGGATGACGCTGCCATCGGCAAGGAGCCGAACGGTGGAGTACGAGAGACCGGTCGTGGGCCCGGACTTGATGCCGAGGGCAACGCCGCGTCCGCGGCCCGCTGGCAGCGGCGTCCCCCATCCGATCAGCTCCGCGGCCCTGCGGACCGTCTGCTCCCACTCGCCGTCGGCTGGGGTGTCGCCCGGGATGAACGTCTCCCCCCTGCGAGCGAGGTTGCGAAGACGCAGCTCCACGGGGTCGAGCCCAAGGGCTCGCGCCGCATCATCCATGTTCGACTCGACCGCCCAGTTCGGCTGGGGAGCTCCGAAGCCGCGGAAAGCGGTCGCCGGCGGCGTGTGCGAGAGGATGCTCCTGGCGACGATCCGCGCCGCCGGGACGCGATACGGGCCGCAGGAGATATGGCTGCCCTTGCTCGCGGCCCGATCGGCGATGTCCGCGTACGCTCCCAGCAGATAGTCCGCTTCAATCTCGCGGAAGGTGATGGTGCCATCTGAGAGGAATCCGGTCCGGACACGGACCTCGGCCGACATCCGCCGCACCGCCTGGAACGTCTCCTCCAGGGTGAGGATGAGGCGGGCGGGCCGACCGGCTCGCAGCGCCATGAGGGCGACGAGCGGCTCGAATTTCGTGTGCTGCTTGCCACCGAACGCACCGCCCGGATCGGGAGCCAGAACCCTGACCTTCGCCAGCGGCAGGCGAAGGATCTCGGCCATGATCTTCTGCAGCCAGTAGGGATGCTGGATCGAACTCCAGATGACGACGCCGTCACCGTCCGGGGCGGCCATGAAGCCGTGGGGCTCGATCGCGAACTGGGTCACCATAGGGAAGGCATAGGTGCCCTCGACGACGAGGTCGCTCGCCACCCCGGCGATGTCCCCCCAACCGAAGGGATGTTCGCGCAGGACGTTGGTCTCCGCGAGAGGGTCCCCGGGGCGGAGCACCGGGTCCTGCACGAGCGGGGCGCCGGGAGCCAGGGCCGCGGCCACGCTGAGGACGGGCGGCAGCTCCAGGTAGTCGATCCGAACGAGGCGGGCACCCTCTTCGGCGGCATCCTCGGTGTCGGCGGCAACCGCCGCCACCGGCTCGCCGTGGTATTTGGTCTCGTCGACGGCCAGCACCGGCCGGTCCTGGAACTGGGGGCCGAATCGCGGCACCGGCTGCGGCAAGCTCGCGGCCGTCATCACCAACCGGACACCGGGAACGCGCTCGGCGGCGCTGATGTCGACGGTGCGGATTCGGGCGTGGGCGCAGGGGAGGGTGACCAGCTTCACGTGAAGGACGTCCGCCAGGCGAATGTCGCCCACGTATTGGTAGGCACCCGTGACGCGCGCAAGCCCGCCGACGCGCTCTGCGGAAACCCCGATCTG
>PMYJ01000034.1:19975-20638 GCA_003170875.1 Candidatus Dormiibacterota bacterium
GGGGTGCGGGATCCGCCCCAGCAGGTCGCGGGCGGCCATCACCTGGCCGGGGGTGCAGTAGCCGCACTGGGCGGCACCCTTCTCCAGGAAGGCCCGCTGCAGCGAGGTCAGGGGGCCGTCCGCGGCCAGCCCCTCGATGGTGGTGAGCTCGGCGCCGTCGGCCTCGACGGCCAGGATGAGGCACGAATCCACGATCCGGCCGCTCAGGCTCACCGTGCACGCTCCGCACTCACCGACCAGGCAGCACGGCTTGGTACCGGTCAGCCCGAGGTCATCACGAAGCAGAGCGAGCAGCGACTGATGCGGCGATGCTTCGAGGATGCGCTGACGCCCGTTCACCGTGAGCTCGATGCGAATAGCGCCGGCCCGGTCGGTCATGGAAGGGCCTCACGCGCTGTCTCCTCGGCGAGGTCCGGCCCGCTCGCCGCCGGGGCAGACTCTGAAGCTGGCCGCTCCACGAACAGGGTATCGAACATCGAACCGGCGATCCGGAAGTGCTCGTGGATGGCCTGATCGGCCGATGCCGTGTCCCGGGCGCGGAGAGCCGCGAGGATGGGCAGGTGAAGGCCGGAGATCACGTCCGAGTCGACGCCGGGAAGGATGTAGGTGATGTGGGTCCGGGAGACCGGCTCCAGGTAGCGCCAGAGGCGTTGGAGCACCTGG
>PMYJ01000191.1 GCA_003170875.1 Candidatus Dormiibacterota bacterium
TGCGTCGGGATGCACGCCTACGCGGCGCGGATGCACGACTTCCGCTTCAAACAGATGGAGTACACCCTCCCCGAGGAGTACCAGGACGAGGCCGAGCTGCTCCGGCAGCGCCGCATCCATGACTCCCTGATCACGACCGGTCTCGAGCTGATCAGCGACAGCTATACCGATGTCATGCGCTACCGCTGCCTGGAGCGCGGCGTCGAGTTCGAGGCCCGGCGGCGGGATGGCCGCAACTGGGAGGAGATCGTCACCGACGTCGCCGAGGTGAAGCCGGACCTGGTGGTCATGGGCGCCCTCGGCACCGGCGCGGTGCGCGAGTCCACCCTGGGGTCGGTGGCCGAGCGCGTGCTCCGTCGCATCCGGACCGACGTCCTGCTGGTCCGGGACCTCGACTGGCAGCGGGAGGGTGACATCGTGGTCGCCGTCGACGGCTCACCCCAGAGCTTCGCGGGGCTGCGCGCTGCGCTCGAGTTGGGCAAGCGCTTCCAGCGCCGGGTGGAGGCGGTGGCCGTCTACGACCCCTACCTCCACTACGCCGTCTTCAACGGGATCGTCGACGTCCTGAGCGAGAAGGCGAGCAAGGTCTTCCGCTTCAAGGAGCAGGAGGCGCTCCACGAGGAGATCATCGACACGGGCTTGGCCAAGATCTACGAGTCGCACCTGCGGGTGGCCGAGGCGACGGCCAAGGAGGCCGGGATGGAGCTGCCCATCACCCTCCTCGACGGCAAGGCCTTCGACCGACTGCTCCGCCACTGCCGCGAGCGGAAGCCCTGGCTGCTGGTGATGGGGCGGATCGGCATCCACTCCGACGCCGGCATGGACATGGGCAGCGCGACTGAGCAATTGATCCGCTTCGCCCCCTGCAACCTGCTGGTCATGAGCGGCACCTATCTGCCGCCGCTGGACATCCGGGCGGAGGCATCGGTGGTATGGACCCCCGAGGCGGAGGAGCGGATGGCGCGGGTGCCGGCGGGTGTTCGCGGTCTGGCCCGCACCGCGGTGCTGCGCTGGGCGACCGAGCGCGGCCACAGCGTGGTGGCGAGCGGCGACGTCGACGAGGCCCTCGACGAGCTGATGCCATTCCAGAAAAAGATGCGGGTGATCGCGGAGGCCCGGACCTCCCTCGAGGGCGCCGAGCAGGCGATGCTCCAGGAGCCGGCCGCCGAGGAGACCCGGGCCATTTGCCGGGTCTGCGGCTATGCGGCTCGGGTTGAGCATCCGTCGCAGTGCCCCGTGTGCGGAGCCGGAGCGGCGGAGTTTGAGCCCCTCGACGTGGCTGCTCTGCGCGCTGCCGCCGACCAGGAGGGCGACGCCGCCGAGATCGGTTTCGACGGGCACAAGCTGGGCTGGACCCTGGAGGCGCGGCGGGTGCTCCAACAGCTCCCCGCCGGCTATCTCCGGCGTCGGGTCAAGGCGATGGTGGAGAAGCAGGCGCGGACCCGGAGGCTGCCGGCGATCACCGCCGAGGTGGTCGAGCCCTTCGTCCGTCCCGAGCTGGAGTCGCTCGACCAGGGGGCGGGACCCCATCGGGCCCCGCTCGGGCTCGAGGCTCACACCGGCCCGCACGTCTCGCCCCGGCGGCTCCCCTGGAGCGCGGAGGCCGAGGAGCGGCTCGCCCGGATCTCCGCCGGCTTTCTCCGCAACCTCGCCGCCGAGCAGATCGAGCGGCTGGCCATCGCGCTGCGCGCTCCCGAGGTCGAGATCCTCCACGCCGAGGCCGGGATCGCCGAGGCCAGGTCTCTGATGCGCGAGCGCCTCGAGGGCGAGGCCACGGCCGCGCCGGGCTGCCCGGTCGGTGCCGGCGCCGGTGCCAAAGCCGCCAGTCAGGAGGCCCCGGGCTGCCCGGTCCATGCGGGGGCCGTGCCGGCCGAAGGCGGCCATCACCACGCGCACGGCGAGCACCCTGCCGGAGCGGCGCGGGCAGCCGGCAACCGGACCGACTACGACCACGGGCTCAATGAGGTGAGCGCTCCGATGGTGGACATGCTGGGCCGCCGTATGACCACCGCCGAGGCCGCCAGCCTCGGAAGCACCGACCTCGCCGAATGACCGAGGGGGGGTGCTTGGGGTGATGGTCGCAGCATCGCCGTCCGCCCACGCCCTGATGGCGGCCGCGGCCGGCCACCTGCTCGGCTTCACCATCACCATCCCCAACTTCCCCGGCATCAGCGATGCCTGGATCGTGGGAGGGCTCTTCCTCGCCCACATCGCCCTCGCCGAGTTCTCGGTGGGTGCCATCACGCTGGCGGCGGCCATGGAGGGCTACGGGCTGCGCAGCGGGAACGCCTACGCCCGCCGCTACTCCCGGGCGGCGGCCAACAGCTACTACCTCATATTCAGCCTGGGGGCGACCTTCGCGATCTTCGCGGTGGTGGCCATGGTCGGGTTCTTCGGCAATGGCATCGGCACCCTGGTCAACCTCTTCCTCCCCCTGGTCGCGCTCGCCATGGGCCTCTTCATCGTGCTGGCGCCGCTGCTGGTCTGGTACCGCAACAGCTTCGGCCGGATGCGCGATCGCAACCACTTCCTCCTCGGCTGCTGCGTTGCGGCGTTGCAGAACCTCTTCGTGGTGCTCATCGTCGGCCTCGACGGCTTCCTCATCACCCCTGGCAACGACAGCTTCGCCTCGGTGCTCGACCCCGTGTACCTGCCCCTCCTCGTGCACCGGCTGATCGGCAACGTCGGCTGGACGGCGCTGCTCCTGGCCGGGCTCGCGACCCTGCTGGCGTGGCGCAGCCACGACGACGCCGAGCACAAGTTCCAGTTCTGGGCGGCGCGGGTCAATCTCCGCATCGGCCTGGTCGCCACCCTGCTCATGCCGGTCGCGGGATTCATCCTGGTGCTCGTTCTGCACAATGTGCAGCTCGGCTACTTCGACAGCCTGGTGGGCACGTTCGGCAACTACATGATCGCCCAGGAGGCGCTGGTGGGTGCCATCCTGGTGGGTGGCAACATCGCCCTCGCCGGGGAGAGGGGTGGCCTCCGCGGCTCGCGTTTCGCCCAGCTTGCGACCGTGCTCACCGCGGCTGGGATGGTGGTCGCCTGCCTGCCCGCGTCGGTGATCACGCCCAACATCCTCGCTCTGCGCTACGTCGGCCTGACCCTCGCTGTGGTGGTCACCGCCGTCCACCTCGTCCTCCGCTGGAATCCGCGCGGTCTGGTCGTCCAGGCGGTGCGCGGGGTGACCCTCCGCCGCAGCCTGGTCCTGGTCGGCGTGGTCTCCATGGCGACCGCGCTCTTCATGGGCTTCATCAAGGAGCAGGCGCGGGGCGACTACGTGGTCTATGGGGTGCTCACCCAGGCGAGCGCCCACGGCCGCTTCCTGCCACCGGAGAGCAACTACCCATGAGCCGCCTGCTGCCCTTCCGCTTTCTCGCCGATGCGCCGCTCACCCCGGGGCGCGAGGCGGACTTCGAGGCCTTCTGGTACTACACCATCCTGGGGGCGGGCATGACCATCCTGCTCGTCATGGCCGCGTGGTGGGTGTTCCGCGCCATCCGTCCGATGTGGCGCGACGGCAACTACCTGGCGGCCGTCCTCGTCTCCGGCGCGGCCGGCTTCTTCTGCCTCCTCTTCCTCGCCATGGCGATGACCGCGCTGATCGGGGCCACCAACCACCCCGCGACTCCACCCTCCTTCCAGCTGGGATCGTCGGGATGACCAGAGGCCGCACCGCGTCCGCGCAGATCGCAGTCATGCCGCTGATGCATGCTGGAGTGCCCGTCCGATGAGCATGGGTCGGATCAGCCGTCGCCAGTTCCTGGTCAGGGGCACCGGCGCCATGGCCGGGCTGATCACCGCGATGCTCTCCGTGCCGGCGGTCGGCCTTCTGCTCAGCCCGCTCTGGGCGTCGACGAAGGAGATCTGGGTCACCGTCCAGGGTGGACCGATCGACGACATCCCGGAGGGCCTCCCCACCGCACGGATCGCCGCGGTGCCGCTCGGCTTTGGCCCGCCGACACCGGCCGTCAATCGGATCGTCTACGTGACCAAGTCCCAGGGACAGCTCTACGCCTTCTGCAACATCTGCAGCCACATGCAGTGCGACGTGCATTGGGAACCCTCGCTCTCGCTCTTCGAGTGCCCCTGCCACGGTGGGCTGTACGCCATCACCGGGCGCAACGTCGGTGGTCCGCCGCCGCAACCGCTCTCCCAGTGGGTGCATCGCGTGTACGTCGACGCGCAGGGCAAGCACTACCTGCAGATCGCCAACCGGCTCCAGGAGCAGATCTGATGGCTCGGGGGTGGAGTGCCGCGATGTGGGTGCCGGCGTGCCGGCTGGCGAGCTGCACTGGGTGGCGGCTGCGGGAGCGCATCCGATGAGCGACCGCACCACGGGATCCGACGCGCCCGTGCCCGCAGAGCCCGAGGAGCGAGGCGACTTCATCGGGCTGGTGCCCGCACCGCTCGCCGGGCCCTTCCGGAAGAGCTGGGCCTGGTTCGACGATCGCACCGGCATCACCGGGCTGCTGCACAAGGGGCTCTACGAGGCGGTGCCCAAGCAGGGAGGCTGGGCCTACACCCTGGGCAGCGCCACCCTGGTGGTGATCATCGTCCAGTTCTTCACCGGCATCTTCCTGCTCCTCGATTACGTTCCCTCGGTCACCGAGGCCTACGGCAGCCTTCTCTACCTGCGGACCAACGAGCTCTTCGGTGACTGGATTCGCGGGATACACCTCTGGGGCGCTTACACGCTGATGCTGCTGATCGGCGTCCACGCCCTGCGCACCTTCATCTCGGCCAGCTACAAGAAGCCGCGCGAGCTCAACTGGATCAGCGGCGTGATGCTGTTCTTCCTGGTGCTGGCCATGGCCATCACGGGAGCGATGCTGCCCTGGGACCAGGCCTCCTACTGGACCGCTGTGGTGGTGACCAACATCCCCCACTACCTGCCCGTGATCGGCAACGGGGTGAGGACCCTCTGGCGGGGCGGCGACTTCGTGGGGCCGATCACCCTCACCCGGACCTTCGCCCTCCACATCTGGGTGCTCCCCGCGCTGCTGCTGGGGCTGATCGGCGGCCATATCTACCTGCTCCGGCGCCACGGCGAGTTCGGCTCCTGGGTCAATTACCGGACCACCACCGACGACCCCGCCAAGGAGATCGCCGAGCGGATCCGCAACGCCGAGCCGCCCTATCCCACCCGCGGCACGGAACCCCTCTACTCGGTGCCCAGCGAGACCGTCGACTTCTTCCCCGACCAGCTCTTCAAGGACACCGCCGTGTCACTGGTGCTGGTCGTCTTCATCTTCGTCATGGCGCTGATCTCGGGGGCGCCGCTCGACGGTCCCGCCAACGCCGCCACGCTGACCTACGTGCCCACCCCGGAGTGGTTCTACCTCCCCCTCGACCAGCTCCTCGTCTTCTTCCCCACCGAGTTGGTCGGCTTCGGCGTCGTCGTCGTGGTGGGGATCGGTGCCACTCTGATGCTGGCGCTGCCCTTCATCGACCGCAATCCGGAACGCCATCCCATCCGGCGCCCGGATGTGCTGGTCCCCGCCTTCTTCTTCATCGGCACGGTCATCTACCTCGCGATGTTGGGCGTGAACCGCCTCTACAACCTGTGAGCCCGGAGCCATGCAGCAGCTGATCCTCTCGCTCAGCCCGACATCCGTCCCCGGCACGGTGCTCACCAACACCGTGCTGGTCGGGGTCGTCGCCTTGACCCACATCCTCTTCGCCACCTTCCTGATCGGTTCCTGCACCCTGGTCGCGCTCAGCGAGGGGATCTCGATGGTGACCAGGGACGAGCGCCACGAGCGGCTCGCCCGCAGCCTGGTCCACGCCTGGGGCTACGTCTTCAGCACCGGGGCGGCGATCGCCATCTTCTTCTTCGTCTTCGTCCTGGTCGGGATGTGGGGCCGGTTCTTCGTCACCTTCCAGCAGTTCACCTTCTGGGTCTGGTTCTTCGAGTCCCTGACCTTCGTCGGCGAGATCGTCCTCCTCTACACCCTCTACGCCAACTGGGAGCGCCTGCGCGCCTACCGCCTGGCCCGCCTCGGCATGGTCATCCTGCTCAACATCGACCAGTGGTTCCAGATGTTCTTCATCGACGTGATCGCCTCGCAGATGCTCACCCCGACGGTCCAGGGCGCCACCGTCAACACCGGCTACCTGCTCCAGTTCCTCAACCCCACCAACCTCCCACTGACCATCCACCGCACCATCGGCAACATCGCCTGGGC
>PMYJ01000097.1 GCA_003170875.1 Candidatus Dormiibacterota bacterium
CGCGAGCTCTCGGCCACGTTCTGGTGGATCTGGTTGCGGGCAAATCGGGTGAGCGCCTCCTCGTGCTGGACCACCGTCACCTCGGCGCCATCTCGCCCGACCCGCTCCAGGATGGAGTCGGCAAGCGCCAGGAGATCGTCCGAAGACGCGGAGTTCATCACGACGACGCCGTCACCGACACGCGGTGGAAGCGGCAGGGCGCAGCGCCGTGGCCGACGTGGATGACCTGGCCCGGCTGCCCCTTGCCACAGTTGACGACACCCCAGGGTCTCCATTCCGAGGGGCCGGCGACGGCGTCGCAGGACCGCCAGAACTCAGGCGTCCGCCCCGCGTAGAGCGCGTTCTTGACCAGACGAAGTCGCTTGCCGTCCCGTATCTCCCATCCGTTCTGGGTCCCGAACTGGAAGTTGAGGCGGCGGTCGTCGATGCTCCAGGAGCGGTTCGTCTCCAGGTAGACGCCGTGCTCGGTGCCGGCGATCATCTCCTCGAGGCTGGAGTCGCCCGGTTCGAGGTTGACGTTGGTCATCCGGATGAGGGGGATGCGGTTCCAGGACTCGGCGCGCATCGCCCCGCTGCTCGTCCAGCCGTAGTCGGCCGCGGTCTCCCGTGACGACATGTAGCCCCGGAACACGCCGCGGTCGACCAGGACGGTCCGCTGAGCCGCCACCCCCTCGTCGTCCCATCCGTAGGTGCCGAGCCCTCCGGGCGTGGTCGCGTCGGCGGTGATCGTCACCTGCTCGCTCCCGTAGCGGAAGCGTCCGAGCAGGTCGGGGGTGAGGAAGGAGGTCCCGGCGTAGGCCGCCTCGTCCCCGCGGACGCGGTCCAGCTCGGTGGGGTGCCCGCAGGACTCGTGTACCTGCAGAGCGGCCTGGGTGCCGTCGAGGATCAGGGTCATCCTGCCGGTTGGGCAGGGCGGGGCACTCAGCAGTGCGACCGCCTCGGTGGCGATCCGGGAGGCGTTGCCGGCGAGGTCCATGGCGGCGATCGCCTCGTAGCCGGCGCAGAGCTGGTGGCGCCCAAAGCTGTTGGGAAAGCTGCGCGTCTGGACGTCGTCGTCGCTGGTCGCGGTCGCGTCCATGCCGCCCCCGGACTCGACGATGACCTGGTCGACCAGCGACCCCTCGCTGCTCGCGAAGAGGCGGTGCTCCCGGACGAACTCCAGGGACGCCTCGTGGGTGGTCACCCCGGCCACTGCGCCCATCGCCTCGTCGGCCCTGATCAGCAAATCCATCTTCTCCTCGAGGCTCACCTCGAAGGGGTCACGCTCAAGGGGGGTCACGTACTCGCCGGTCGCGACCGGCGCAGAGGCGAGACGCACAGGCTGACGGCGCAGCCGCGCCGAGGCCCGCGCGATCCGGCAGGCCAGGCGGGCCGCGTCGCCGAGACTGGCGGAGTCGAGGCGGTCGACACTGGCGAAGCCCCACGCCCCGTCGACGATCGCCCGGACGCCCATCCCCTCATCCTCGAACGAGGAGACCTCGGCGAACCGCCCGTCCTTGACCGTCATCGCCTGGATCCCGCGCTGGACGACGCGGCAGTCCGCGTAGGTCGCGCCGCTGGACATGGCGACGTCGATGGCCAGTTCGGCGATCTCTTTCATCGCGGATTCATCGCGGACGGCGCACGGCTGCGGCTGGGAATCTCCTCACGCATCGGTGACTCTAGGGGCTCGGGTGCCGAGAACTCCGAGGTTGGGCGTCGATTGGTGCGTTCTCGTGGCCCGAGGGGCGGCCGTATACTCGGGGCTGATCATCGACTCGGACCGGTGAGGTGGGAATGAAGCGTCCTCGGCTGGCGCTGTCCCTGTTCAATCCCCGACGGCGACTGCGTGACCGGCTCCTAGCGGCCATGCTGGTGGTCGCCCTGGTGCCCGCCGGCGCCTTCTTCGTGCTCACCGCGGTCGACCTCCATGGCATCACCGAGAGCACCGTGAACGGCGCCGACACCAGCATCGTCCGCCACCAGGAGGAGGCGTTCCAGACCAGCCTCAACGAGACCGCGAACGAGGATTTGCAGAGCCACCTCAGAGCGCTCCGCGTCATCGTGCAGAACCTCGCCGACGAGTTGGGCAGCGGCCCCGACGCCGCGGCCTCGTCGTCCTCGCCCTCGCCCTCCGCCTCGCCCTCCGCCTCCGAGGCCCCGTCCTCCTCAGCCTCCGCCAAGGCGACCCCGGCTGGCGCCTCCTCGGGGGCGGCGACCGCAAGCACGGGAGCCGCGAGCAGCCCGGCGGCCACCGCCAGTCCCGCGCCGTGCGCCAGCCCGCCTGCCACCGACAGCCCACTGGGCGGCGGCGTCTACCAGATCACGACCCCGAACTCGTCGGCAGCCGCCGAGCTGCTCGTCGGCGCGACGCCCGCGAGCACCGCGACGGTCGTCCCTCGGGCGGAGCGGCTCGTGTGCCTGAACAGCTTCGCCGACGGGCAACTGGCCAAGGCCTCGGGACAGGTGGGAATTCCCGTTGATGCGGTCTGGATCATGGATCCCAACGACCAGGCGGTCTGGATCAGTCCCGGTGGCATCACCACCGTCCCCCAGCAGGCGACTGGGCTGGATGCCAATCCACAGGGGATAGTCCTGAACCGGCTCGACCTGCTCTACAACTCGCCCGCCCCGCAGACGCCGGCTGCGTCGACGCCGGCCTGGGAATGGACGGACCCGTACCAGAACCCGTTGCACAGCAAGGACTGGGAGGTGACCGTCTACTCGCTTGACGGCCACGGCCTGGTGGTGGGCGCCGACGTGCCGCTCGCACAGTTCGCGAACGTGATCGCCCAAGCTCCGACCGAGCCCAACTCCTACCCGCTCCTCCTCGACAGTCAGGCCAACCAGGTGATCGCCGCAGTGCCTTCGTCCACCGGCAAGGACTTCACCACGGCTCCCACGGTGGGCGCGGAGCTGCCCGCGCTGACGGGCAAGGACGGCCGGCAGGTGCTCGCGGCCCTCGAGAGTGCCGAGAGCGGCGCCACCTCCCCCAGCCTCATCGAGGGGACCGTGGACGGGCTAGACCGCCTGTTCTTCGTCGCGGTGGTCAGCGACCCCGGTTGGATCCTCGTGGACTCGGCGCCGAACAAGATCTTCCAGCCTGATGTCTCGGCACTGCGGCAAGGCATCAATTCGGCGCTCACCACGACCTTCCAGGGCGCCGTCTGGATCGTCGTGCTGCTGCTGCTCGTGTCATTCGGCCTGGCCACGGTGCTCTCCCGGTTCGTGGTTGCGCCGGTCCGGGCCCTGACGGCCTCGGCAGAGCGGCTCGCCAAGGGCCACACGGACGAGACGGTGCCGCCCCAGGGCAGGGACGAGGTGGGCGATCTGGCCGACTCCCTGGAGCGGATGCGGCGGGAGATCAACGCCTCCCAAGAGGTGATCCTCTCCGCCAGCCGGGAGCTGGAGCAGAAGGTGGCGATCCGCACCGCGGAGCTGAGCGTCCGCAACGAGGAGCTGCTGGCCCTCAACGAGCTGGCGGGGTCGCTGACCCGATCCCTGGACCCCGAGGCGATACTGACGGGGGCACTGGACGCCGTCCGGGCGGTCCTGCCGACCAGCGGCGGCCGGGGCTTCAGGATCGGCCGAGAGGGCCTGATGGCGAGTCCGGCCGAGGGGGATGACGGCAGTCCCCATCTGGAGGAGGTCGCCGTCGCCGCGATCACAGGCAATCAGCTGGTCACTCGCGCGGACGGGGACGGGGTCCTGATCGGGCTTCCGATGGGGACCGGTGCCGGCCCCCTCGGGGCTCTCGGCCTGCGTGCCACCGTCGCGCCCGGAGCCGAGATGACTGCGCTGCTGGTGGCGATCGGCAACCAGGTCGGGCTGGCCCTCAGCACCGCCCGCCTCTCCGAAGAGGGCCGAGAGATGGCGGTCCTGGAGGAGCGGGCCCGGCTCGCCCGCGAGATCCATGACACCCTCGCGCAGCAGCTCACCGGCATCGTGATCCAGCTCGAGGCGGCCCAGGCCCTGGTGAGTCGCGATCCCGACCGGTCGCTCCCGGCCCTGGCGTCGGCGCAGGAGCTGGCGCGCTCGGCCCTCGCGGAGGCTCGACGCTCGGTCTGGGACCTCCGACCGGCCCCACTCAGCTCGACCGGACTGGTCGCCGCCGCCGAGAACGAGGTGGAGCGGTTCCGGCATCGCACCGGGATCGCGGCGAGGCTGCGGGCCGAGCACATGGCGCCGCCGCCCGCGCTCCGACCGCAGTCGGAGGTCACACTGCTCCGCATCACACAGCAAGCGCTCGCCAACATCGCCGCCCACAGCGGCGCCTCCCGGGTCACGGTCCGGCTGCGCAACCTCGGTGACCACGTCGAGCTGACGGTGAAGGACAACGGCCAAGGCTTTGACACCTCCGCCCTGCCGCTCGGCTCCTTCGGCATCGTCGGCATGGCCGAGAGGGCCCGCATCGCCGGGGGGAGCTTCCAGGTGGAGAGCGTCCCCGGCCGGGGCACCACCATCACCGTGGACCTGCCGGTGGCCGCCGAGGCCGGGACAGGTGGCGCGACGTCCAAGACGGCTGTACCCGTGTGATCAGGGTCCTCGTCGCAGACGACCACCCGGTGGTCCTCCACGGCCTCTGCACCATGCTCGAGGTCGAGGACGACATCCGGGTGGTGGCGCGCGCGACTGACGGCGCAGAGGCGATCGAGCGAGCCCGCGAGACCCACCCCGACATCATCCTGATGGACGTCCAGATGCCCAACGTCGACGGTATCGAAGCCATCCGGCGGATCCGGGCCGAAGACCCCGACGCCAAGGTCATCGTGCTGACCACCTACCGCAACGAGGACTACATCTTCCCCTCGCTGCAGGCCGGGGCCCGCGGTTACCTGCTCAAGGACGCGAGCCTGGAGGAGCTGGCCAACGCCATCCGCGCGGTCGCCGCCGGGGAATCGCTGCTCGACCCGACGCTCATGTCCCACAGCCCGCCGGAATACAGCCTCACCAGCCGCGAGCTGGACGTGCTGCGGCTGATGGCGGAGCACTGCAACAACGCCCAGATCGGAAAGCGCCTCTTTGTCAGCGAGAACACGGTGAAGACCCACGTGAGCAACATCTTCGCCAAGCTCGGCTGCAGCGACCGCGCCGCCGCCGTGCTGATCGCCTGGAAAGCGCACCTGATCTGATCCCCACGCGGAGCGGGCTCACGCGG
>PMYJ01000206.1 GCA_003170875.1 Candidatus Dormiibacterota bacterium
CCTACGGGCTCCGTAAGGGGACCCCGGCGTCCTCGCCGGCCGGCGGCCCCAGCGCCGACGCCGCACCCGCGGCCGGGGGCAAGCTCTTCACCGTGGTCGGCGCCAAGGGAGGAGTGGGAAAATCGGCGATCGCGGCCAACCTCGCCGTGTCGCTCTGCCGCACCTGGCGGGTGGCGCTGCTGGACTGCTCGCTGCAGTTCGGCGACATCGGCATCCTCCTGAACATCTCGTCCGAGCGCACCATCGCCGACCTGGCGGCCAACAACGCGGTGGCGGATCACGATGTGGTCGAGGAGGTGATGGTGGACGGACCCGGCGGCGTTCGGGTGCTAGCCGCACCGGTCCGCCCCGAGCTGGCCGATTACGTCACCACCCAGCACCTGCGGGCCCTGATCGAGCAGCTGCGGCGCACCTACGACTGCATCGTGGTGGACACCGCCACCCACCTCAGCGAGATCAGCCTGGACCTCGTCGAAATGGCCGACAAGGTCCTGGTGGTCACCGACCTGAGTACGACGGGGATAAAGAACGCCCGGCTACTCCAGACGGTCATGGGGGTGCTCAAGGTCGACCCGGGACGCTTCGTGCTGGTCATCAACCACCGGGACGGAGCCGGCGAGCTGGAGCGCGGCTACGTCGAGAATCTGCTGAAGACGGCGGCGACGGTGGAGATCCCGTACGAGCCGAACGTCGTCGCCACCTCGATCGCCCGCGGAGTGCCCTTTGTCCTCTCCCAGCCTCAGAGCCAGGCGGCGCTCCGCATCGCCGGACTGGCCGACCTCCTCGCCCCCGCCGCACCGGGACGAGGCCGGCCCGCGGCCGACCCGGTAACGCCCGATCCCGCAGGCTCCAAGCGGCGGCGGCGGCTCGGCATCGGCCGGACCCGGTCCGACCAGGCGACGGCCTCGGACTGACCGGTCAGCGGCCGAAGATCCCGCGCCGGCGCTTCTTGTCGCCGCCGGCCAGCGCCGCCTGCTCCTGGGGGACCAGACGGAATACGAGCTCGCGGATGGCCCGGCTGATCTCCGCCTCCGGCTGGGTCTCCACGAACGGCTTGCCCTGGTTCCAGGCGTCGGACACGGCCTTTGGGTCGTGGGGGATCTGGACGGCCACCGGCACGCGCAGGTACTGCTCGGTGGCCTCCTTGTTGAAGTCGGAATAGCCGTCGACTCGGTTGACGACCAGCAGCACCCGCTCGGGGTCGATGTTCAGTGACTCGAGGACCCCCAGCGTGAGGCGCGCGTTCTTGACGCTGGGGATGGTGAGGCCGGTGACCACCAGGATCTTGCTGGCGATCTCCATCACCTGCAGGATGGACTCCCCGAGATGGCTCGAGGCGTCGACGACCACGAAGTCGCAGAGCTTGCGCACCTCGGCGAAGACGGTGCGGACGTGGTCCGGTGTCACCAGGTCGGCCAGCTCGGGCTTGACGGGCGCCAGAAGGACCCGGATTCCCGCCGGCCCGACCGCGAGAATGTCGTCGAGGACCTCCGCGTCCAGGTGGTCCTGGGCGTCCACGACGTCCGTGATACTGCGGGAATGGTTGAGGTTGAGCATCACCCCGATGTCGCCGAACTGCAGGTCGAGGTCGACCAGGGCCACCTTGGCATCGGTCTCCCGGGCGAGGGCCACCGCCAGGTTGGCGGCGATGATCGACTTGCCGACCCCGCCCTTTGCCGAGAACACCACAAAGACCTCGCCCGGGCCGGAGCGACCGGACGCCGCGAGCGGTGGGGGCTCCGCGGTCCGGGTCAGGAAAGTGCCCTTCTTCAGCTCCATGGCGTAGACGCGCCGGATCGCGGCCACCAGCTCGTCGTGGCTGAACGGCTTGATCAGGAACTCCCGCGCGCCCGCCTGCATGGCCCGCCGCAGGTAGTCGCGCTCGCCCTGGACCGACATGATGATCACCGGGCTCGCCGGGAGATCCTGGGTGAGCTGCTCGGTCAGCTGGATGCCGTCCATGACCGGCATGTTCACGTCGGTGAGGACGATGTCCGGGCGGAGCCTCTGAGCCTCCTCCACCCCCTCCTTGCCGTCTCCGGCCGTGCCCACCACCTCGATGTCGTCCTCAAAGCTGAGGAGCTTGCGAAGGTTGTCGCGTGTCGACGGGATGTCGTCGACGATGAGCAGGCGGATGGGCTGTTCAGCCACGGCGGAGCTATGCCACCTGGAGCTTCGATGCCTGTGCGGGATCGACCTTGATGGCCGGACCGTGGGTCGTGCAGAGGGTCACCGTCTTCAGGTAAGTGCCCTTGGCGGCCGGAGGCTTGGCGCGCATCACGGCGTCCATGAGGGCCGCGAAGTTCTCCCCCAGCCGGCCGTCGTCGAAGGACGCCTTGCCGATCACGGCATGGAGATTGCCGAGGCGATCGTTCCTCACCTCGATGCGGCCACCCTGGACCTCCCGGACAGCCTTGGCGATGTCGAAGGTCACCGTCCCCGCCTTGGGGTTGGGCATCAGTCCCCGGGGTCCGAGGATCTTGCCGATGCGGCCCACCAGCCCCATCACGTCGGGGGTGGCCAGAGCCACGTCGAAGTCGATCTGGCCCGCCTGGACCTGCTTGACCAGGTCCTCGCCGCCGACGAGGTCGGCTCCGGCGTCGAGCGCCTCGCGCGCCTTCTCGCCAGTGGCGAAGACGGCGATGCGACGCGTCCTGCCGGTGCCGTGGGGAAGCACCACGGTGGTGCGCACGGCCTGATCCGCGTGCCGCGGGTCGATGCCCAGCCGGAAGTGGGCTTCGACGGTGGGATCGTACTTGGTCATGGAGGTCGCACGGACCAGCTCCACCGCCTCCCGGGGCGGGTAGAGGTGCCCGGCCTCGACCTTCTCCGCAGCCATGCGGTAGTTCTTGCCGAATTGATGAGGCATCACCGTTCTCCCTGTGGTCCTGGCGGGCTCGGTGAGCCCTCCCACTTTCTGTGCAGACGCCGGCCTGCGGATCTCCCTTGGATGGCTACGGTTGGACAGTCAGGCCCATGGAGCGGGCGGTGCCTTCGATGGTGTGCATCGCCTGTCCGATGTCGAAGGCGTTGAGATCGGCGAGCTTGACCTCGGCGATCTCCCGGACCTGGGCCGCGGTCACGGTCCCGACCTTGTCGCGGTTGGGCTGCGCCGATCCCTTCTCGACGCCGGCCGCCTTCTTGAGGAGGTCATAGGCGGGCGGCGTCTTGGTGATGAAATTGAAGCTACGGTCCTCGTAGACCGTGATCTCGGCCGGGATGACCATGCCGGCCTGAGCGGCGGTGCGCTCGTTGTAGGCCCGGCAGAACTCCATGATGTTGATCCCGTGCGGGCCCAGCGCGGTGCCCACAGGGGGAGCCGGGGTCGCCTTGCCAGCCTGGATCTGGAGACGGACGACCGTCTTGACCTTCTTCTTGCCCATTCTGCTCTCCGTCCCCTAGCGAAGCCGCTCGACCTGAAGCAGGTCGAGCTCCACCGGCGTCTCCCGGCCAAACATGTTGACGAGCACCTTGAGCTTGCCCTTCTCGGCATTGATCTCGGTGACCTTGCCATGGAAATCGGTGAAGGGCCCGTCGACCACCCGCACGCTCTCGTCGACCTGGTACTCGACGGAGACCTTGGTCGGAGCCTCGGCCTTCACCTGCTTCTGGATACCCCTGATCTCGCTCTCTGCGAGCGGCACCGGCTTGTTGCCCGATCCGACGAAGGAGGTGACCCCGGGCGTGTTGCGGACCACGTACCAGGACTCGTCGGACATGACCATGTTGACCAGGATGTAGCCCGGATAGATCCGCTTGGAGACCCTCCGGCGCTGGCCGTCCTTGATCTCCATCACCTCCTCGGTGGGGACCAGGACCTCGAAGATCTTGTCGTGCATGTCCATCGATTCCACGCGCTTGAGGAGGTTGTTCTTGACCTTCTCCTCGTGCCCGGAATAGGCGTGGATGACGTACCAGCGGGCGTCGCTGGCCTGCGTCGTGGTGGCGGTGTCGCTCATGGTCATCTCAGTGTGGCTGGTCCGTCAGCTCGAGGCGCTCGCCGAGGGCGAGACGGAGGGAGTCGCGGAGGCGCTGGCGCTCGCGGAGGCGGTGGCGCTGGGAATCACGGTGGTCGCCGGCTGCGCCGGGGAGCTGGCGGTGCTGTTGTTGGCGTTCTGAAGGTAGATCGGCTTGACAGCGTACCCGAGCGCATAGTCCGCGCCCCCGATCAGGAGGCTGAAGAGGACGACGGTCACGACCACCACGCCGGTCATCCGCGTCAGCTCCGGCCAGGTGGGCCAGACGACTTTGCGCAGCTCCTCCCAGACGCCGCGAAAGTAGGCGGACAGGCGCCTCGGGCGGCGTCCTCCACTCCCACCCGTCGGGAGTCCCGGTCTGGCCGGCGATCTGGCCACGTCCTCTATCGACCTCCAACGCTCGACCCGGGCCTACCCGGCCGGGTCCGACCGGAGATGGCAGGGGCGGCAAGATTCGAACTCGCGACCCTCGGTTTTGGAGACCGATGCTCTACCAACTGAGCTACGCCCCTGTGGCCCGTCAGCATAGCGGCCTGCGGGGCCGGCTTCGCGCATTGCTTGGCTTCTCCTGGCGCGGGCTACTTGGTTTCGCGATGGCGCGTGTGGGCGCGGCACCGCGGGCAGAACTTGCTCAGCTCGATCCGGTCCGGATCGTTGCGCTTGTTCTTAACCGTGGTGTAGTTCCGCTCCTTGCAGTCAGGACACTGCAGGGTGATGATCGAAGTGCCGCCTTTAGCCGTGGCCACGTTGAAGCCCCAACACAAATAAGACCTAGCCGCGCTAGGTCAAGCGGATGATACCACAGGCCCGGTCGGCGTCAAACGCGGGTGCGCCGAACGGAGGCACTACCTTACCCCGCCGGAGGTCGCGACCGGGAGGCGCCGGCGGGGACCGGACCACACCTGGTCTGGCGGGGCGAGGGGTGGGGCAAGGGCCAAGGAGCGCAGGGCCAGCGCCGGCGGGCGCCAGGGCGGAACGCGGCCCGTCCGTGGCCGGCCCGTCACCTCGGTCACGGGAATGTCCATTGACACGCTGAGCTTGGTGTGCCACATACTTTAGGTACCTGAGTATCTGAGGAGTGAAAGAGTGGCCAACGAGTCGACCCCCCTCTCCGCGCGAGAGGTCCTCCTGCACCGCCTGACCGGCCTCCAGCCGGCGCTCCGGCACCGCTTCCGCGCCACCATCCCGGCGGATGCCCAGGTCGCCATGCGCGAGACCATGGAGGAGGTGACCGCCTCGCAGCTGGAGGCGCTGATGCTCCTCCACCAGGCCGGCTCCGCCGTGTCCATGCACCGGCTCGCCGAGAACCAGTCGATCACCCCCAGCTCGGCCACCCAGCTCGTCGACCGCCTGGTGAGGATGGGTCTGGTGGAGCGCCTCCGCGAGGACGAGGACCGGCGGCTCGTCCGCGTGCAGCTCTCCGAGACGGCCCGTCAGAAGTTCGAGGAGATGATGCGGCTGCACCTGCGCAGCCTCGCGGTGGTGACCGAGCGGCTGAGCGACGACGACCTCCGCACCCTCGTGGATCTGCTCGCCAGGCTGGCCCAGCCGGCGAGCGTGGAGTGCCCGGCGTGAGGGGGCTCTACTCGCGCCTCGGCAAGTTCGACGTCCGCTTCCGGTACCTCATCGTCGTCGTGTGGCTGGTCGTCACGGTGGTCTGCGTGCGCACCCTGCCTGGGCTCGGCTCCGTGGCCAAGGACACCGAAAGCGGTTTCCTGCCGGCCAACTCGCCCAGCATGCACGCGGCCCAGCTGCTGAACCCCTTCGAGAACTCCAACCTCGCCACCGCCACTCTGGTGGCCTCGCGGACCGGCAGCCCGCTGACCGCCGGGGACAAGCTCGCGGTCACCTCGCTCCTCGCCAAGATCAAGGACCTGCCCAACGTTGTCACCGCACACTCCCTCGGGACGTCGAGCGACGGCAAGGCCACCCAGGCCCTGATCCAGGCCAACGTCCCCCAGTACGGCGGTGGCACCGGGACGACGCTCGTCGACTCCATCCGGAGCGACTTCTCGAAGGTCGGAGCCCCCAGCGGGCTGCAGTTCAACCTGACCGGGCAGCTGGCGACCGCCACGGACGCCGACACCGCCTCCGCCCACTCCCAGAACGCCACCCAGCTGCTCTCGGTCGTCTTCATCATCGTGCTGCTGCTCTTCGCCTTCCGGGCACTGCTCGCGCCCCTCGTGACGCTGCTTCCGGCGGGCCTGGTGCTGGCGCTCGCCGGCCCGGTGATCGCCGCCGCCTCCCACATCGGCGTCCAGGTCTCGGTCATCACGGAGCTGATCCTCGTCGTCCTCGTCCTGGGGGCAGGCACCGACTACGGCCTCTTCCTCGTCTTCAGAGTTCGCGAAGAGATCCGGCGCGGTCTCGTCCCCCGCGACGCAGTGGTGCGTGCCGTCGAGACCGTGGGGGAATCGATCACCTTCTCCGCGCTGATCGTGATCGGCGCCCTGCTCAGCCTGGTGATCGCGCAGTTCGGCTTCTACCAGGGGCTCGGCCCCGCGCTCGCCATCGGGATCGGCCTGATGCTCCTGGCCGGCCTCACCCTGCTCCCGGCATTGCTCGCCATCCTCGGCCGCGCCGTCTTCTGGCCGAGCAACCTCACGGTCCGCTCCACCCCGCAGGTGGGCTTCTGGGGGAAGGTTGCCGCCGCCTTTGTCCGGCGCCCGATGGTCACCGCGATCGCGGGGATCGGGATCTTCGCCGCTCTCGCCGCGGGTTCGCTGGGGACGACCACCGCCGGATTCGGCAACGAGGCTTCGGGGCCGGCGGGCAGCGACTCCGCGGCCGGTCAGACGGTCCTCAACAAGCACTTCCCCTCCGCCGGGACGATCACCTCGACCGAGGTGGTGATGCACTTCTCCAACCCCGTCTTCGATGATCCCGCCCAGCTGGTGACGGCGCAGCACAGCCTCCAGGCGTCGCCGGGGTTCCGGGGCGTGATCGGGCCGCTCGACCCCAACGGGCCCACCGGAGTGACCCTGACGGCGACCGAGATCACGGCCCTGCACCAGACGCTGGGCTGGCCGTTGAACCCGACCGCCCTCGCCGCCCTCCCCCCGGCGGTGGCGCAGGTCGACGGCGCCCTGGCGAGCTTCGTCAGCGCCGACGCGCGGACGGTGGTGTTCGCCGTGGTCCCCACGGTCGGGCCGGCGGGAAGCCCGGCGGCGAGCGCCAACATCCCGGCGCTGCGCGTGGACACCACCGTCGCGGCCCGGGCGGCGGGCGCCTCCGAGAGCGGGATCTTCAGCCTCGACGCCTTCGCCTATGACGTCGAGAACATCTCCCAGAACGACCTGGTCCACATCATCCCGACGGTGGCGATCATCATCGCGCTCCTTCTCGCCATCGTCCTGCGCAGCGGCATCGCGTCCCTCTTCCTGGTCCCGAGCGTGCTCCTCTCGTACCTTGCGGCCCTGGGGCTGGTGGGCTTGGTCTTCGTCCATCTCGGAGGCCAGAGCGGGGTCCAGTTCATCATGCCCTTCCTCATGTTCGTGTTCCTGATGGCTTTGGGCTCGGACTACAACGTGCTGGTGATGACGAGGATCCGCGAGGAGTCGCATGGGCTCCCCCTGCGAGAGGCGGTGAAGAAGGCCATCGGGGTGACCGGGACGACCGTCACCACCGCCGGGCTGGTGCTCGGCGGCACCTTCGCCGTGCTCGGCGTCGCGGCGGGGGGGTCGTCGCAGGCCGGGGAGATCCAGCAGGTCGGATTCGGCATCGCCGCCGGCATCCTGATGGACACCTTCTTCGTCCGCACCATCATGGTGCCGGCGTTCGTGGTCCTGGTGGGTCGCTGGACGTGGTGGCCCTCGCGCCTCTACCGGAAGCACTCCGAGCTCCTCGCCGCCGAGGAGGCCGCCGCATGAGCTCCCAAATCTCCTCGCTGAAGGTCGAGCGCCGGAGCGTCGCCGAACGGCGGCGGCTCATGGTGGTGTTCGGCGCTCTGATGCTGGCGATGCTGATCGCCGCACTCGACCAGACCATCGTCTCCACCGCCCTGCCCACCATCGTGGGCGACCTGGGCGGCCTCACCCAGCTCTCCTGGGTGGTGACCGCCTACATCCTCACCTCGACGATCTCGACGCCGCTGTACGGGAAGATCGGCGACCTGTACGGGCGCAAGCGCATCTTCCAGGGCGCGATCGTCATCTTCCTGGTCGGATCCATGCTCTGCGGGCTCTCCCAGAACATGGTCGAGCTGATCGGGTTCCGGGCCCTCCAGGGCGTCGGCGCAGGGGGACTTTTCGTCGGCTCCCAGGCGATCATCGGCGACATCGTCTCCCCCCGCGAGCGCGGCCGCTACATGGGGTACTTCGGCGCCGTCTTTGGACTGGCCACGGTGGCCGGGCCTCTGCTCGGCGGCTTCCTCGTCGACCACGCCACCTGGCGCTGGGTCTTCTACATCAACGTCCCCATCGGCATCGCCGCCCTGATCGCGACCGGCCTGGTCCTCCACCTGCCCCGGCAGCGCCGTGAGCACCGCATCGACTACGTGGGCGCCAGCCTGCTGGGGGCCGGGGTCACCTGCATCGTCCTGCTCACCACCTGGGGAGGCACCGAGTATCCGTGGGCGTCCCCCCAGAGCCTCGGGCTTGGCCTGGGCGCCCTAGTGCTGCTCGGCGCCTTCATCCAGGTCGAGCGACGGCCAGTCGAGCCGATCCTGCCGCTCCAGCTCTTCCGCAACTCCGTCTTCGCGGTGACCAACGCGGCCGGCTTCATCATCGGCCTCGCCCTCTTCGGATCGATCGTCTTCCTCCCCCAGTACCTGCAGATCGTCAAGGGCGATGGGGCCACCAACTCCGGCCTGCTGCTGGTCCCGATGATGGTCGGGCTGCTCATCACCTCGATCGTGAGCGGCCAGCTGATCAGCCGGACCGGGCGGTACAAGATCTGGCCGATCCTGGGCACGGCCGTCACCGTCGTCGGCCTCTTCCTGCTCTCCACCATGGGCGCGGCCACTCCGGCGGTGGTCACCGCCGCCTACATGGTGGTGCTGGGCCTCGGCCTCGGCGGCGTCATGCAGGTCCTGGTGGTGGTGGTGCAGAACAGCGTGACCCAGAAGGACATAGGCGTCGCCACCTCGACGGCGACCTTCTTCCGCTCCATGGGCGGCTCCATCGGGGTGCCGATCTTCGGCGCCATCTTCAGCAACGTGCTGATCGCCAAGCTGGTCACCGATCTCCCCAAGGGGTTCCACCTCGGCGGGCTGTCGGGGGGCATCGGCAACGCCAGCCCGCAGGTCCTGGACAAGCTGCCGGCGGCGATCCACAGCGGGGTGGTGCACGCCTTCTCCCAATCGCTCGGTTCCGTCTTCCTCGCCGGGGTCCCGTTCGCCGTCATCGCCTTTGTGCTCGTCTGCCTGATCAAGGAGGTGCCGCTGCGCACCCGGGTCGCCCCGATGCTGGAGGGGGTCGACGAGAGCTTCGGGTACACGGAGACGCCCGCCGACACCGCGACCGGCACCGAGGGCGCATCGCTCGGCCTGGTGCCCGCCGGGGATCGCCACACAGGAGGCGGCTCCACCCCATGACCGGGGGGAAGGGGGTGACGAAGGCCGAAGTCGCACTCGCCGCCATGCGCAGCTCGCATGACCGATTGAGGTCGCTGGTGGCCGGCATGACGACGAAGCCGGTCACCGCCCCCTCGTCCGTCTGACCGGCGCCTCGGCCGGGGCCCGCGCGTCAGCGGGTGCTGTGGCTGTACAGGCGGACGCAGATCGGGGCCACGACGATGATGATGACGAGTGCCAGACCGAATGTGGTGGCGATGGGGTGCTCCAGCGACCAGACCCCGGATGGCGGCGGCCCGATGGTGTTGCCGAAGAGCTGGCGACCCGCCGTCACGAGCGCTGACATCGGGTTCCAGTAGGCGATCTCGCGCAACCAGACGGGCATCATCGAGGGGTCGACGAAGACGCTCGAAATGAAGCCCATCAGGAAGATGGGGATGTTGATGATGACGTCGGCAGCCTGGGCGGAGCCGGCAAGAAGCCCCACCAGGATGCCCAGCCAGCCGATCGCAACAGCGAACAGCTCAAAGAGGAGGAAGGCGAGGATCGCGTTGGCCAGTCCCTGGTCGGCCCGCCAGCCCACCGCCAAGCCGCAGACGATCATCACGACGAGGACGGGGATGCCCAGGATCAGGGTGGAGAGCGATCGGCCGATGATGATCGCGGAGCGCGCGATGGGGAGGGTCCGGAATCGATCCACGACACCCTCGCTCATGTCGGTGGCAACCGCCACGGCGACGTTGGCCGCGCTGAAGAGGACCGACATGGCGAAGAGGCCCGGCATCAGGTACGAGCGGTAGTTGCCTCCGGGCACCACGATCGAGCTGCCGAAGACGTAGCCGAAGAGCACCACGAAGATCACGGGTGTGAGCAGGCTGCCGAAGATCACGTCGGGCTGGCGCTTGCCCCGGATCAGGAAGCGGCGGGTGGCGGTGTAGGCGTCGAGCATGCCCTGTTGGAGACGGCGCTCCGCAGCCACCGCCGACTGGCTCATGCGACGCCCTCCGCAGCCGCCGCCGACCGGGGCGAACTCCCCGCGTGGGCGGTGACGGTGCTGAAGACCTCGTCGAGGCTCGGATACTCGAGACCGACCTCGTGAACCGGCACCCCGAGGCGGCCGAGCTGCGCCACCACGTCGCCGAGGGTCGCCAGACCGTCGGGTGCGGGCGCGCTCACCGACCTCCCGCTCACCTCGGCCTCGGCCCCGAGCAATCGCCCGACCCGCTCCAGGGCGGCGGCATCCGCCTCGGGGAGCGTGACCCGGATGAACGGCCGCCCGATGGACGCCTTGAGCTGCTCCGGCGTCCCCTCCGCCACCACCAGGCCACGGTCGATGACGACGATGGTGTCGGCGAGCCGGTCGGCCTCGTCCAGGTACTGGGTCGTCAGCAGCACCGTCGTGCCCGCCGAAACCAGGCTGCGGATGGACGTCCACATCTCGGCGCGCCCGACCGGGTCCAGACCGGTCGTCGGCTCGTCCAGAAAGAGCACCTCCGGCTCGTGGATCAGGCTGGCGGCGAGGTCGAGGCGGCGCCGCATCCCCCCGGAGTAGCGCTTGACCAGCTGCTTGCCCGCGGCGACGAGATCAAACTGCTCGAGCAGCTCCCTAGCCCGCCGGCGCGACGTGGCCGCCCCGAGGTGGCAGAAGCGCCCGATCGTCTCGAGGTTCTCCGCCCCCGTCAGGAGCTCGTCCATGGTCGCCGTCTGGCCGGTCACGCCGATCCTGGTCCGCACCAGGGCCGCCTGGCTGTCGACGTCGAAGCCCGCCACCTGGGCGCGCCCGCCGTCGGCGGGGAGAAGGGTGGTGAGGATGCGGACGGTGGTCGTCTTACCGGCGCCGTTGCGCCCCAGCAGCGCGCACACGCTGCCCGCCGCCACGTCCAGGCTGACGTCCACCAGAGCCTTGGTGGAGCCGAATGAGCGGGCAAGGTTGTGCGCGGAAATGGCGGGGTCGCTCACGGGAGCGAAGGTACCATCACCCCTCTAGGAGACGCGGGGTGGTCCACCCAGCTGAGTCTCGAGCTCGACCAGACGCCGCTCCAGGAACCGGCGTTCCGAGGCGAGGTGAGCGAGGTCCAGCGCGCGCCGATAGGCGGCGCACGCGTCGCCGATGCGACCAAGCCGTCGAAGCAGCTCGGCGCGTGTGGAATGAAGATATAGGTACCCGTCAAGGTCGATCCTTTCAACGATCTCCAGTCCGGCCTCTGCCCCATGGGCCTGCGCGACCGCCACGGCACGGTTGAGCTCAACGACGGGCGAATCGGTGAGGAGCACGAGCTCGGCGTAGAGCGCGGCAATCCGCGCCCAGTCGGGCGGCTCGTCCAGCTGCCCGGAGGCGATCATCGCCTGGAGAACGTACGGTCCTCGACCGTGCCGCGCGACGGCCGTCTCGAGAACAGCCCGTCCCTCCGCGATCTGCGATCGGCTCCAGAGGGACCGGTCCTGGTCCTCGAGCAGGACCAGCTCATCGCCGCCGAACCTCGCCTCGCGACGTGCGTCGTGGAGCAGCAGCAAAGCCAGGAGGCCCAGAACCTCAGCCTGATCGGGCAGGAGCCCGACGAGCACGCGGGCGAGGCGGAGGGCCTCCTCCGCGAGATCCATGCGCCCCTGGTATCCCTGTTGAAGATCAGGTAGACCACTGCGAGCACCGCCACCAGTCGTTCCGCGAGCGTGCTCTCGGCGGGCACGACGAAGGGGATGCCGGCGGCCTTGATCTTGGCCTTGGCTCGTGAGAGCCGCCGTTTCATCGTCTCCGTCGAGACCAGGAAGGCCCGGGCGATCTCGTCAGTGGTGAGGCCACCGAGGGCACGCAGTGTCAACGCGACCTGCGCCTCGGTCGCGAGCGCGGGATGGCAGCACATGAACACGAGTTCGAGACGCTCGTCGGGAAACGCCGCCGGATCGACGTCGGCCACCGCCGGCTGCGATGCCCCGAGCAGCCGGGTCTTGGCGGTGAGCAGCCGCTCCCGGCGCAGCCGGTCGATGGCTCGGCGGCGTGCCGTCGTCACCAGCCAGGCGGCGGGGTTGGCCGGCACGCCGTCCCGGGCCCACCGCTCCACCGCGGTGGCGAACGCGTCCTGAACGGAATCCTCGGCGAGGTCGAAGTCGCCGAGGAAACCGATCAGAGAGGCAAGTACCCTGCCCCAGTCGTCGCGGAAGACCTCTTCGATCAGGCCTACATCTCCAAGATCGGGCGGACCTCCACCGAGCCGCCCTGGCGGACCGCCGGGATCCGCGACGCCACCTCGATCGCGCGGTCGAGGTCATCGGCTTCGAGAAGGTAGAAGCCGCCGAAGACCTCCTTGGTCTCGGCGAATGGTCCGTCGGTGACGAGCTTCTTGCCATCCTGAAAGCGGACCGTGGTGGCGGTTTCGATCCCCTGCAGCCCCTCGCCGCCGACAACGCCGGGCGCCTGCGCGATGGCCATGTACTCGCGCTGCGACACCTCCTGCTCCTCTCCGCTGAGTCTCTCGACTGCTCCGGGCACCTGGTAGATGAGAAGGGCGTACTTCATGTGGCTGTCCTCGTGGGGGTGGATGCTAGCTCCTAGACGAACGGGCGCCCCTCGCGGGGACAGGCGCGTGCCGGTGCAGTGGCCGCCGGATCGGTCAGCCGCCCCGCCTGGGTCCACCTGCCCGCACCCTCGCGGGAGGATGAGAAGCTTCTGGGTCATGCGGATTGGAGTGCTGATCCTCCCGGCGGAGAGCTGGGTGGAGCAGGGCCAGACTTGGGGGCGCGCCGAGGATCTCGGCTTCGACCACGCTTGGACTTTCGATCACCTGGCGTGGCGGTCACTCCGGGATTCGCCCTGGTTCGGGTCCGTGCCCACGCTGGCGGCGGCCGCCGCCGTCACCTCCAGGATCCGCCTCGGCACCCTGGTCGCGTCGCCCAACTTCCGCCACCCGGTGCCCTTCGCCCGAGAACTGATGACGCTCGACCACATCTCCGGTGGCAGGTTCACCCTCGGAATCGGGGCGGGTGGGAGTGGTTTCGACGCCGTCACCACGCGGCGCGAGCCCTGGAACCGCCGTGAGCGCGCCGATCGCTTCGAGGAGTTCGTGACCCTCCTCGATGAGCTGCTCACCGAGCCCGTCACGACCCATGACGGCCGCTTCTACCAGGCGTTCGGCGCCCGCATGCACCCCGGCTGCCTGCAGCGACCCCGCCTGCCCTTCGCCGTCGCGGCCGGCGGCCCTCGGGGCATGCGCCTGGCAGCGCGCTTCGGCACCACCTGGGTGACCGAGGGGCCGCTCGGACCGGACGGTGGCGCCTGCGGGGTCACCGCTGCTCTGCCCGCGCTCACGGCCGAGCTGGAGCGCGTCGACGCAGCCTGCACCGAGGTGGGCCGCGATCCCGCGAGCCTAGGACGCCTCCTCTGCGTCGGGATGCGGATCGGCGGCGTCATCGCCTCGCCGGAGGCGTTCCGGGACGCTGCCGGCCGCTTCGCTGAGCTCGGCTTCACCGACCTCGTGGTCCCCTGGCCACGGTCCGACGCCCCCTTCGCCGGGGATGTCGGCACCCTCGAGCTGATCGCGGCCGAGGCTCGAGCCCAAGGAGACGGCAGGGAGCGGAACGCGGAATCCCCCTGAATGGGGCCGGCCATGGCATTCGGAGGCTTGCCGGAAGCGCACGACCGCGACTCCCCTCCCCCACCCGTGGCGGTTCAGCCGCGGCGGACGCGCCGCCTCCTCACTGCCAGCCGCCGACGTTCCAGCCGAGCGAGTACATGGCCGGCGAGCTGGGAGCGCTGGTCCAGCCTCCGTGGGTGCCGGCCACCTCGTAGTAGTAGGGGCTCGGGGCGATCGCGATCGCGTAGGGAGAGCTGCCGCCGCCCGACGTGTTGGGGGTGTCTACCACCGTGTTGCTGCTGGTGGAGATGACGCTCACGGTGGAGTCGTAGTAATTGGCCACATACACCGCTGCCCCGTTCGGGGTCGCCGTCATACCAATGGGGTCTCCCGTGGAGCCGATGGGTGGCGGCGTGCCCTCGATGGTGTCGGTGCTCACCGCGTAGACGTCGACCTTGTTGTTGTCGTAGTCGTTGACGTACAGCGTGCACCCGTTCGGGGTCAGGGCCAAGGCGTTGGGGTCGGGGGCCCCGTCCACCCCTCCCGGGGGGAGCGCGATGGTGTCGGCTAGCGTGTCGCTAGCCACCGTGATGTCCTCCACCGTCCCGCCCTGGTAGCTGGCCACATACAGCTTGCTCCCATTGGGGGTGATGGCCAGGATGTTGGGATCCCCGCCGCCACCGAAGTTGCCGTCGGCCAGGCTAGAGGGCGCCAGTGTCAAGGTGGTGGTCACGGTGTCCGTCGCGGTGGCGATGTCGTCGATCTGGCTGTTGGCCTGATCCGCCACGTAGACGTGACCGGAGTTGGGGGTCGCCGCCAGGGCGATCGGGGTCCCGGTGGCGCCACCGATGGCGATGTTGGTGACGCCATCGGTGGAGGTGTTGATGGCGCTGACCTGGTGCGACCCGTAGTCGGCGACGAAGACCTGGGCGCCGTTGGGGGTGACCACCATGGCGGTGGGATCACCCTGGGTGCCCACGCTGATGGCGGCTCCCAGAGTTGAGGTGGCGAGGCTCAGCGGGTATACGCGGGCGTTGGCGGCATCCACGATCCACGCGGTGGTCCCGGTCGGGTTCACCGCCACCGCGTTCGGTTTCGACGGCGTGCCGCCCACCGCGGGGATGCTCACCGTGTTGGTGACCGCCCCCGTGGCGGTGGAGACGATCTGCACCTGGTGCGCGGCCCCCTCGGCCACGATGAGCTTGCTCCCGTCCGGTGTGACCTGCAGCGCGTTGGGCTCATCGCCCACGGCTCCCGAGAGGGTCACCGTTGCGGTGCCGTAGGTCGACGAGTTGATGCTCTGGGCGGTGGTGGCGCCGCTGCCCGCAGAGACGTAGACGAACGGCGGGGTGGCACCGGACGGACTGCTGTCCGTGTACGTCGCCGGGGGAGGGCTTCCGGTCACCGTCCCCGCGGAGCTGTAGGGACCGGACGAGCTGGCGGAGCGCAGGACGCTGTAGCCGCCGACCAGGTAGTTGCCGCTGCCGTCGAGGGCCGAGGAGCCGGTCCAGCTGCTGGTCACGTTGGTCTGCGCTGCTCCGCCGGAGCAGCCGCCATTGCTGACCGCGAGACCACCCGGGGTCGGCAGTGTCCCCGTCTGGAAGCTCCCCGGTCCGGCCGTGGTGGAATCGGTGAACATCGCGAAGGCGCCTCCGTACTCTGCGAGGGCGAGGACTGCGACGCCCGCGCCCAGCAGGCACGCTCTCCGCCGGCTCCCGAGGAGAGGAATCATCGCGGCTCCGCCCGCCAGACGCGCCGCAGCACTTCCCAGACCACGATCCCGATGACGACCAGCAGCGCCAGGAGGTGGATCCATGGGTAGGTGGCCCAGATGGCGACGTACCCCGCGGAGGGGAGCACCCAGCTCACCCTCCAGGCCGAGGTGCCCTGGAGAACGGCCGTCCAAGCATCGGGGGCGTTGTTGTCGTCCCCCTGGGTCCGGATCTCCACCTTGCTGCCGTGATGGACCACCTTGACCACGCGGTGGACCACCACGATGTTGGGGTCCGACGGCGGGTGGAAGGCGAGCACCTGGCCGACCGAGACCTGGGAGTCCGGCTCTGACACGGCGAGGATGACGTCCCCCGGCCGCAGCGCGGGTTCCATCGACCCGCTGAGCACCACGTCCAGCCGGCACCAGTTGAAAGCCGTGCCGAGGATGACCAGAACAGCCAGGCCAACACAGACGAGCAGGAGGGCTTCGACCCCCACGCGTGCCCGGGACCGGAGGTACCCGGGGCCCCGGGCGACCCACGAGGTCGCGAGCGCAGCACTGCCGATCGCCGGGTGCTGTCCCGTCGACTCGCCCCTCTCCAGCGGCGCCTCAGGCTTCATGATGTTCCAGCCTCTGGAAACGCATTGAGGGGAGCGGTAAGACCGCTCCCCTCAACGATCCGTTCTGGCTCGGCTACTTGCTGGTCCCAGCCCGCTGGGTGGCGGTGAAGGTGTAGGTCAGTGTCGAGGAGCAACCCTCGAGGTTCTCGGTCGCCGGGGTGCCGCCCACCACACCGCTGCAGAGCGCCGGAACCAGGGCGATGTTGCCGGGAGCCGTCGACGGGAAGGTGAAGGTCATCACCACGTAGTCCTGGCCGCCGGCCGTCAGCGAGTTGAGGGGGGTGAGGTTGGCCGGAGTGCTCTCCAGCGTCTTGACGGGGGTGCTGGCCAGCACCGTGACCGTCGTTCCGCCGCAGGTATACGTCGGGGGCGGTCCCGCGACGCGGGTCCAGGCCACCGAGCACGTCTGCACCTGCACCTGCAGCCCAAAGCCCGGGTCGGTGTCGAGGAGGGAGCTGGGGCTCGCCGAGATCCCCAGGGTGATGGTGGCGTCGTTGAGGGTCGCAGTCGTCGAGTTCAGGTCGACCTCACGGGGGATGGTGTCCCCTGGCGCGATGGCGGTGGCCGCGATCGTCGCATCGTTGATCGGTCCGACCGCCAGGACCACCTTTCCGGAGCTGATCGCCTGGGAACCGGCCGAGGTGGTGTCGGTGAAGGTGGCGAACGCGCCGCCGAGGACTGCCCCGGTGCCCGCCACCACGACAGCGAGGGTCAGGGCCACGCGCTTAGCGGTGGCGCGCCGGGAACCTTCGGGAGTCTTGCCGTTATCCATGATCTGTGTGCTCCAGGAGATCGTGGGCGGCGAGCCGCTCTGCTTCTCCGTTTTCTGAGTGGGTGGGGTGTGGCGCCGCACCTGCACGTGATGGGGCAGGTTGGTCACGGCACGATGGTGCATCTGCGTCAGAGCGTCCTATCGCGCCGTTGGAAGCCCGCGTCCTCCGCGTCACCTGTCGATCACCTGGGTCACGACAAACACGTATCCGTGAACTCGGTGTCAGATGACGGCATGCCCAATCGCCCGTCCCCCGGAGGCTCCCGCCTGGCGCATCCTCGGGAGATCCGGAGCGGCTCTGCGTGGGGCGGCACGGGCTCGCCGAGGTCGTGGCGGAGATCCCCGCGACCGCCCGCCTGACCGAGGAGATCGCAGCCACGGCCCGCCGGAGGTTCGCCGCGCCTCTGGGTACGGCGGCCACCGGGCGCGGCTAGGTTGCGCGGTCCCCGCCCCACCCCCTAGCGCAGGACGCGGTAGCGGAGGTGGGTGACCCCGTCCGACGGCACGACGCGGGTGCACTCCAGGTCGAACCGGCGATCCCCGAGACTGCGGAAGAGGCTCACGCCGCCCCCGAGCAGGACCGGCGCCAGATCGATGTGGATCTCGTCGAGGAGCCCGGCCCGGAGGTACTGCCCGGCGACGTCGGCGGCGCAGACGGCGACGTCCCGGCCGCCCGCAACTGCCTGGGCCTGCTCGAGGGCGCTCTTGATCCCCTCCGTGACCACGGTGCCGCCGGTCCCGGGGCCGACGTGCTGGTCGGGTGGTCGATGGGTCAGAAGGAAGAAGGGTGCGCCCAGCGGGTGGTGGCCTTCCCAGCCGCCGGCGATGTCGAAGGTGCGCCGGCCGGTGATGATCGCCCCGCAGGCGAACATCTCCTCGACCACCTGCCGGCTCCGCTCAGGCGGCCGGAAGCGATCGTCAGGGCCGAGGCGCTCGGTGCCGGCTGTCCACCAGTCGAAGAGCCTGCCCCCGCCATCGCCGAGCGGGTTGGCGGGCCCGTCATGGGGTCCGGCGATGAAGCCGTCCAGGGACATTGAGAGCCCCACCACCACCTTGCCCATCACCGCCTCCCGTCCGGCGCCGGTGCCCGAGCCTGTCTGGGCTCAGTATGGTTCGGGCGCCCCCCTAAGCTACCGTGGCTCGGTCCGGGCGGGTCCCGCCGTGGACAGGGAGTAATCGTCCGATGATGCGTCCCGGCGGTGGGTTGGGCGGCGGTGGTGGCATGGGCCGCGGCGGTCCCATGCGGTCGCTCATCCGCGACCCCTCGGTGGTGGGTACCAAGGTCCCCAAGGGCACGTTCCGCAGGATCCTCCGCTGCCTCGCGCCCTACCGGGGACTCCTCGCCCTCTTCTTCGGGCTGACCATCGTCGATTCCTCCATCGGGGTGGCCAACCCGCTCATCTACCGGGCCATCATCGACAGCGGCATCCAGGGCCACAGCGCCCGCCTCATCGTGACCCTGGCGCTGGTCATCGCGGGCCTGGCGATCCTCGACGCCGCCCTCTCCATCAGCGAGCAGCTCTGCTCGGCGCGAGTCGCCCAGGGGCTGATCTACGACCTGCGGACGCGGGTGTATTCGCACATCCAGCGGATGCCGATCGCCTTCTTCACCCGCACCCAGACGGGGGCGCTCATCTCGCGGCTCAACAACGACGTGCTCGGCGCCCAGCAGGCGACCTCGGACATCCTCTCCTCTGTGGTCGGCAACGTGCTGAGCGTGGCCATGGTGCTGACCACCATGCTCATCCTCTCCTGGCAGATCACCCTGGTGGCCCTCGCCCTGCTGCCGCTCTTCGCGATCCCGGCCCGGTACATGGGACGCCGTCTGGGCGCGATCACCCGCGAGGGCTACGTGCTCGCCGCCGAGATGAACACCACGATGGCGGAGCGCTTCAACGTCAGCGGGGCGCTCCTCGTCAAGCTCTTTGGCCGCCCCGAGGAAGAGGACGCAATCTTCTCGACCCGGGCCGGACGGGTGCGGGACATCGCCGTCGTCCAGGCCATTTACGCTCGCGTCTTCTTCGTCGCGCTCACGGTGACCGCCGCTCTGGCGACGGCTCTCGTCTACGGCTGGGGTGGACTGCTCACCCTCAACCACACTCTCCAGATCGGCACTCTGGTCGCCATGACGGCCTACCTCAACCGCCTCTACGGGCCGCTCACGCAGCTCTCCAACGTCAACGTCGACGTGATGACCGCGCTGGTCTCCTTTGACCGGGTGTTCGAGGTCCTCGACCTCCCCTCGATGATCACCGAGCGCCCCGATGCCGTGGCGCTGACACGTGGGCCCGCGACGATCGAATTCGACCATGTGGCCTTCGCCTACCCCGACGCCAAGGACGTCTCCCTCGCCTCCCTCGAATCCGTCGCCGTGCTCGAGCACCCGGCCTCCACACAGGTGCTCACCGACGTCACCTTCCGCGCAACGCCGGGTCAACTGGTCGCCCTGGTCGGGCCGTCGGGGGCGGGGAAGACGACCATCACCCACCTCGTCGCCCGCCTCTACGACGCGCTCGGTGGCGCGGTGCGGATCAACGGCCTCGACGTCCGCGACGTGACCCTCGACTCGCTGCATGCGGGCATCGGCGTGGTCACCCAGGACGCGCACATGTTCCACGACACTATCCGCGCCAACCTCAACTACGCGAAGCCGGGTGCGACGGAGGCCGAGCTGCGGGAGGCGCTGACCGGGGCGCAGGTCCTCTCCCTGGTGGAGAGCCTCCCCGGCGGCCTCGACACCATGGTCGGCGACCGCGGATACCGGCTCTCCGGCGGGGAGAAGCAGCGGATGGCGATCGCCCGGCTGCTCCTCAAGGCGCCCGACGTGGTGGTGCTCGACGAGGCCACCGCGCACCTCGACTCGGAGTCCGAGGCCGCGGTCCAGGAGGCCCTGAAAGTGGCGCTGGCCGGCCGGACCTCGCTGGTCATCGCCCACCGCCTGTCGACGGTCCGCGACGCCGACCTGATCCTCGTCGTCGACCAGGGCCACATCGTCGAACAGGGAACCCATGACGACCTGCTGGAGCGCGAGGGCCTCTACGCCCAGCTGTACCAGACCCAGTTCCGCCACCAGGCGGAAGGGCCGGAGCCGGGCGACCAGGAGGACAGCCCCCGGTAGAGTCGGACGGCCGGGTCAGGGTGACAGCGAGGGGCTCGCGAGCTGCGGCACCACCCCCGTCCAGGTGCGCCCCCCATCGCCGGTCTGGACGACATACGCCGGTCCGCCGTCCTGCTGACCGAGGTCGCCCGCCGCCCAGCCCAGCTTGGTGGTGAGGAAGTCGAGGCTCAGGCCCNNTGACCAGCCAGCCGTGATCGGCGTCGAGGAAGTCGTCCGCGACCGGAGCCCCCCCACTCGTCGAGCGCAGCAGCCAGGAAGTGCCTCCGTCAACGGTCCCAAAGAGACTGGCGCTCACCCCGGTCAGGCTCTGATTCTC
>PMYJ01000085.1:0-252 GCA_003170875.1 Candidatus Dormiibacterota bacterium
GATGAAGACGCGCCGATGCTCCGGGTGCACACCGTGGGCCAGGATGGCGGCGCGGTGGACGGGGGCGCCATACCCCTTGTTGCTGGCCCAGCCGTACACGGGGGCATCCAGGTGGAGGCGGCGCATCAGGGCGTCGCGATGGACCTTGGCGACGATCGAGGCCGCCGAGATCTGCGGCACCAGGTCGTCGCCTCCCACCAGGCAGTGGACGGGATGGGCAGCATCGATCCGGAGCCGGCCGTCGCAGCAGTA
>PMYJ01000085.1:325-1912 GCA_003170875.1 Candidatus Dormiibacterota bacterium
CTGCCCACCTCGTCCATGCCGCAGAGCCGGAAGCCTCGCCAGTCCTCGACACCGAAGGTCGTCGTGATGTAGGCGGAGAGCCGGAAGCGGGGCACGGCGCCAGTCTACGTACGCCCGGCACCCCCGGGCTCGGGGGTGCCGCAGTGCGCGATAGGATCGGCTGGCTACCGTCGGCGAGGGTTGCGCGGCCGCTTGCGGCCGTAGGCGGCCCCCTCGGCCACCGCGTCGAACGCAGGCAGGGGCCCGGCGCTGGCGCGCGTCACCCCGTCGCCCTGGACAAAGACCTTGCGGTTGCCCACGTCGATCAGGTACGAGACGCTCAGCCCGCCGCCCCCGTCAGGGAGCATCGAGACGTCCGACACCGTACCGACGCGCCGGCTCCCCCCATAGGGGAAGCTGACCCTCGCGCCGATCGCGATGGCGTCGCTCGGGACTCCTGTCACCGTGCCGACGTACGGAAGCAGTCGCTGCAGTAGACGGGCTTGTCACCGCGGGGCTGGAAGGGGACCCGAGCGATCCCACCGCAGCCGGCGCAGGTCACCTCGAACATCTGGCGAGGGCCGCCGCCGGAGCGTCCACCGCCACCGCCACCCCCGCCGTAGCCGCCTCCGCCCATCCCGGCCGCCTTACGGGCGGCGCGGCACGAAGGGCAGCGAGAGGGGGGGTTGGTGAGTCCCTTGGACGAGAAGAACTGCTGCTCCCCCTCGGTCCAGATGAAGTCGACACCGCATTCGCGGCAGCGCAGAGTCTGATCGACGGCCAACGCCTGTGCTCCTAAAGTCCGGCGCTGAAACCGTCGCCGGGTTGGTTATACGTGTTGGATACAGTACACGTCCGGCCAGCTTCCGGCTAGTGACGACGCGGTTTCGAGCCGGAGCCTGGTAGGATCGATCGCATCTCGGACAGGAGTGGGCCGGCGCCGCGACAGGCGGGTCGGTGGCCGCCGGTGAGATCGGAGGGCCCTCAGATGACCCCGCAACACACCCACGGGCCGCACAAGCGGCTCTTCACCTCGGAATCGGTGACCGACGGCCATCCGGACAAGATGGCCGACCAGATCAGCGACGCGGTGCTGGACGGTGTCCTGGCCAAGGACCCCCTGGGCCGGGTCGCCTGCGAAACGGCCCTCTGCACGGGCACGGTCCTGGTCTTCGGGGAGATCAGCACCCAGGCCTACGTCGACATCCCCGGGATCGTCCGCCAGACCATCCGCGACATCGGCTACACCCGGGCCAAGTTCGGCTTCGACTTCGAGACCTGCGGTGTCCTGGTCTCCCTCGACGAGCAGTCCCCCGACATCGCCCAGGGGGTCAACACGGGTGGGGCCGGCGACCAGGGGATGATGGTCGGCTTTGCCTGCGACGAGACCCCGGAGCTGATGCCCGCCCCCATCCAGCTGGCCCACCGGCTCGCCCGGCAGCTCTCCACCGCCCGGCGCGACGGGAGCCTGCGCTGGGCCCGCCCCGACGGCAAGACCCAGGTGACCGTGGAATACGACGCCGAGGGGCGCCCCCGCCGGGTGGACACGGTGCTGGTCAGCGTCCAGCACTCCGACGAGGTCTCCAACGAGCAGATCTTCGCCGACGT
>PMYJ01000085.1:1959-8653 GCA_003170875.1 Candidatus Dormiibacterota bacterium
TCATCGTCGACACCTACGGCGGGTACGCCCGGCATGGCGGGGGCGCCTTCAGCGGCAAGGATCCGACCAAGGTCGACCGCAGCGCCGCCTATGCCGCCCGCTGGGTGGCCAAGAACGTCGTCGCCGCCGGCCTCGCCACCAAGTGCGAGATCCAGGTCGCCTACGCGATCGGGGTGGCCAAACCGGTGTCGGTGATGATCGAGGCGTTCGGGACGGAGCGGGTACCGCTCTCCCAGATCGAGGCGCTGGTCGACGAATACTTCGATCTCTCCCCTGTAGGGATCATCAGCGCTCTCCAGCTCCGCCGGCCGATCTACCGCCAGGTCGCGGCCTTCGGTCACTTCGGGCGGAGCGACCTCAATCTTCCGTGGGAGCAGACCGGCCTGGCCGCCGAGCTGGCCTCGGAGGCCGGGGTCGAGCCCCTGAAGAGCGCGGAGCAGCCTGGCTGATGCCGTCCACCCCGAGCGCCCTCCGGGCCTGATCGCCACAGCGCCGCCGTGGGTTACCACATCCTGGTCCTGGCGGGAGGCAGTGGCACCCGACTCTGGCCACTCTCGCGCGCCGGCGTCCCCAAGCACCTGATGCCCCTGGACGCCTCCGGGGTCACGCTGCTCCGGGCGACCGTCGATCGGATGCTTCCCCTGGCGGACTCCGTCCGCGTCGTCACCACGGCGGCCCAGGCCGAGGCCTGCCGCCGGGCGCTGGCCGACCTGAGCCTTCCACCTGACGCGGTGATCGCAGAACCGGAGGCGAGGGGCACCGGCCCGGCCCTGGGGCTCGCCACGGCGTGGATCGCCCAGGAGGATCCCGAAGCTCTGATCTCGTCGGTGCACGCGGATTCCCACATCGAGGACGGCGAGGGCTATCGTGCCGCGGTCCTGGCCGCGGCGGGGTGGGCGGCGGTCACCGGCGGGTTGGCAACGGTCGGCCTCAGCCCCACCTATCCGTCCACGGGCCTCGGCTACGTTGCGATCGAGGGGTCACCACTCGCCTCGGAGCNNCCGCCGGTTTCGTCGAGAAACCCTCTCTGGAGGTGGCCCAGGGCTACGTCGCGGGCGGCCGCCACCTCTGGAACAGCGGGCTCTTCGCCTGGCCCGCCTCGACCTTCCAGGAGGAGTTGGCGGCCGCCGACCCGCGCCTTGCCGCGCGGGTCACCGAGGTGGCGACGGCGCAACGCCGCGGTGAGGAGGACCACGCCACCTCCCTCTACGGCGAGATCCAGCCGGTGGCCGTCGACACCCTGATCTTCGAGCGGACCCGCCGGCTGACCGTCGTCCGGGGCTCCTTCTCCTGGTCCGACCTCGGCACCTTCGCCGATCTCCACGAGACCCGCCTTCGTACCGGGGACGGTGACGCCGCCGGCAACGTCCTCGAGGGGGAGGTCGTCGCCCTCGAGGCGGCCAACAGCTTCGTGATCGCCCGTGGCGGTCGCCTGGTGACCGTGGTGGGCGTCGAGGGGCTGGCCGTGGTGGATAGCGGTGACGCCCTGCTGGTGATCCCGCTCGACCAGACCCAGAGGGTCAAGGAGATTGTCGAGCGGCTGAGAGCGGAGGGACGCACCGATCTCCTCTGACGCGCGGCCGCGTCCCGGGGCTCCAAGGCCATGGCCGGTTCGGTTGGTCAGATGCTCCGCCTCGCATTGATCACGGCGGTCGGGGCCGCCGACCTCGGCGCGGACGGTGACCTCCTGCTGCCGGAGCTCGGCCGGCGCGGGATCGCCGGCATCCCCGTGGGCTGGGGGGTGGACTTCGAGACCCGCGCCTTTGACGGCGCCGTCATCCGGTCCGCCTCCGACTACATCGATGCCCCTCGCCGTTTCCTCGAATGGTGCCGGGAGACCTCGAGCCGGATGCCGCTTGCCAACCCGGTGGACGTGCTCGCCTGGAACAGCGACAAGCGCTATCTGCGGGACCTGGAGCGAGCGGCGGTTAAGGTCGTCCCCACCCTCTGGGTCGGGCCCGGGGAGAGCCTGACCGGGGTGCCCTGGGATCGCTTCGTCGTCAAACCCGTGATCTCGGCCGGCGCCCGGGCGTCCGCGACCTACGGCCGCTCCGCTCTGCCGGAGGCGCGTCGCCACGTCGATGCCATCACCGCGGGCGGCGTCATCGCCATGGTCCAGCCGCACCTCAGCTCCATCGATCGTGAGGGCGAGGTCGGCATCTATGTCATCGGGAGCGAGGTCAGCCACGCGATCCGCAAGGCTGGGGTGTTGCGATCCGGGGCGCCGCCCGCCCCAGATCTCTCACTGGGGTGGCACCAGCAGGCCGTGCCATCCCCGGTCCTCGAGGAGCACGTCCGATTCGCGCGCGCCGTCCTCGAGGCGGTCCCGGGCGGCCCGGACCGCCTCCTCTACGCCCGGGTGGACATGGCCCGTGGGGAGGAGGGCGAGCTGCTTCTCCTCGAGCTGGAGTGCATCGAGCCCCGCCTCTTCCTGGAGCACGCCCCGGCCCGTGCCGGCGCGGTGGCCGGTGCGTTCGCGGCCTGGCTGGAGGGCCGCGTCGGGGGCGACGCCCCGCGGGAGGGCTGAGGGGAGGGGGCGCAACCCCGCGCGGCCGGCCGCGCGGGGCACAATGGCTGCCCATGACCTTGCCCATCAACTTCGGCACCGACGGCTGGCGCGCCGTCGTCGCCGATGACTTCACGTACGAGAGGGTCCGCGCCGTCGCCCAGGGGGTGGCCTGGTACCTGGAGGGAGACACCCGGGGCGTGGTTGTCGGTCACGACACCCGCTTCTCCGCGGAGCTCTTTGCCCGCGAGGTGGCGCGGGTGCTCGCCGCCAACGGCCAGAACGTTCTCCTCCTCGACCACCCGGTACCCACGCCCACCATCACCTGGACGGTCGTCGAGCGCCACCAGGCGGGCGCGGTGGCCGTCACCGCCAGTCACAACCCGGCCGAGTTCAACGGACTCAAGTACAAACCCGACTACGGCGGCTCCGCCGCCCCCGAGGTGGTCGAGCAGCTGGAGAAGCACACCCGGCGGGCCCTCGAGGAGGGGGTGCTCGCCGTCCCGTTCGAGGAGGCGCAGGCGAGCGGCAGGGTGCAGGTGGTGGATCCGATCCCGGACTACCTCCGTCAGGTGGGCCGTCTCGTCGATCTCCAGCGGCTGCGCGACGCCGGGCTGCGCATCCTCCATGAGCCGATGTACGGCGCCGGGATCGGCCTGATCCGGGCTGCGGTCGCAGGCGGCAAGACCTCCGTGACCGAGCTGCACGCCGAGCGCAACCCCGGCTTCGGGGGCATGCACCCCGAGCCCATCGGCAAGTACATGCCCGAGGCCATGGCAAAGATGGCAGCGGGCGGATTTGACCTCTGCATCGCCAACGACGGCGACTCGGACCGGGTGGGGATCATCGACGAGACCGGCCGCTTCATCACCCAGCTCGAGGTCCTGGCGCTGCTCGCCTTGTACCTGCTCGAGAAGCGGGGCCTGCGCGGGCATCTGATCCGGTCGCTCACCAGCGGCGTGATGCTGGACAGGCTCGGCGAGCGATTCGGCGTCCCGGTCATCGAGACCCCGGTCGGCTTCAAGTACATCGGGCCCAAGATGATCGAGACCGACGCACTCCTCGCCGGCGAGGAGTCGGGTGGTTTCGCCTTCCGCGGCCACATCCCCGAGCGCGATGGCATCGTTGCCGGTCTCACCATCGCCGAGATGGTCGTCGCTTACGGCATGCCGCTCTCCGGCGTGCTCCGGCACCTCTTTGACCTGGTCGGTCCCCACAGCTACGCCCGGCACGACATCCGCTTCGAGCGGGCGGACTACGAGGAGCGCAAGCGCCAGGTCGAGGAGCGGATGCGCGGGCAGCAACCGAAGGAGATCGCGGGGGTCGCCGTGGTCGGGACGCGCAGCGACGACGGCTTCAAGTTCCTCCTCGCCGACACCAGCTGGGTGCTGGTGCGGATGAGCGGAACCGAGCCGCTGATGAGGGTCTACGCCGAAGCGGCCTCCCCGGAGCGGGTCGAGGAGCTGCTCACGGCCATGGAGCAGATGGTGGGGACCGGGGCGCCGCAGCCGGGCGCGGGAGCCCGATGAACGAGGTGGCGCTCCCCGCCGACGTCCACGCTGCCGATCACGGGCGTGTCGACAAGCCCTGGGGATACGAGCTCCGCTGGGCGGTGACCGACCACTACCTGGGCAAGCTCATCCACATCGTGGGTGGCCAGGCCCTCTCCCTGCAGTACCACGTCCAGAAGGACGAATCCATCTTTGTGCTCTCGGGTCTCCTCGACCTGGTGCTCGAGAACGCCGGCGGCACCCTCGAGACCCACCGTCTCGCCCCCGGCATGAGCGCGCGCGTCCGTCCGGGTCGCCGCCATCGCTTCGTCGCCGTGGAAGAGACCGATCTCTTCGAGGCCTCCTCACCGGAGATCGACGACATCGTCAGACTCGAGGATCGATATGGCCGCGAGGGCTCCTCTGCCCCCTGAGCATCCGGGGCGGGATAGGGGGCACACGGGTCGACGACCGGCGAGCGAGGCTCCGCCGCGGAGCCGGGCGGCGGCGAGCCCCTCGCAGAACGGTATGCACACGCGTCCCGCCGTGCGAGGTCACGCGTACTACGCCGATCAGGCGCGGCGGGCTCTGGGGATCTCCTCTGAGCCACGCCTGGCCGAGGTGCCATTCCCGATCATCCACGCCGCGCTCGGAGTAGCGGCCTGTGCGGTCGCGGTCGCACTGCGCCCCGGTGCGGTCGGGCTTGTCGGTTCGGTGGCCGGGGTCACCGCACTCTGTTTCGTCACCGGCCTGGCCCTCGCCGCCTACGACCGGTTCGTCTACCCGGCGGAGCACCGGCCGGCCGTGGAGGCGATCGCCCTGCCGGTGGCGGCACTCGGAGCCTTCTCCCTGGTCCTCGCCGGCACCGTCGACATCCGGACCCGGCTGGTCGCCGCGGCCGTCACCGTCGCGGTCTGCGGGGGGTTGCCCCACCTCGGAGGGCTCCGGGCCAGCGGCCGGGAGGGCTGGGGGGCCCGCTTCCTGCGCGACGCCGCCGCCATCGCGGTGCTGGTGCCCGTGCTCCTCGCCTCGGCCAGCGAGAACCTGCCGCTCGGCCTGCGGGTCGCGGTCGCCCTGGTGGGGGTCGGCCTGGTGACCCTGGACGGGCTCCGAACCGAGGAGACCCGCCTCCGTCATACGGCCGCGCTCGCGGCGCTCACCGCCGTGGTCGTGACCGGGGCGATGGTGGCCGTCGACCGGGCGGTGGTCACCCCGGGCGCCGCGGCCGCAGTGACCCTCGTGATCTGGTACGGCGTGCGCGGCATGGTGGCCGGCGCCGTGATCCCCCCGCGACGCCTCGCCAGCGTCGCCGAGCACCTCGCGGTGGTCGCGATCGCGCTGTTTGGCCTGTACTGGGTGACCCGCTGAAAATTGCCGCTTGGCGGCGAGGCGAAAGGGGTCTAAGTTTTTACCACAGTGCCTGGTCTCTTGCCTAGACGCAAACGTCCCGCCGAAACGGGACATCGGGGAGTTCCCGGGGAGCCCTCTGGGAGCGCACGCTCTCCATACGTCGGGAAAACCCCCGGCGCGGAGGTGCACCAGGTGACCAGTGGGATCATCCCGCGTCCACGGGCGGGTCGAGCACCCCGTGTCCTCGTTGTCGAGGACCATCGCTATCTCGGCGGCCTTCTCCGCGACGTCCTCCCCCAGGGGGGCTTCGAGGTGAGCCTGGTCACCGACACCAACGGCCTCGAGACAGCGCTCGAGACATTCGAGCCCGACGTGATTCTCGCCGACTTCCGGCTTCGGGGAGAGGATGGGCTGGACCTCTGCCGGAAGGTGCGCAACAACCCGCTCTGCGGGGACGTGCCGGTGATCCTCCACACGGCCATCGATCCCCGCAACCTGCGGCTCCAGGAGGCGCTGACCCTCCCCAGGGTGACCCTCCTTCTCAAGCCGGCAGATTTCCAGACCATGGTCTCGCTGCTCCGGGAGCAGATCTCCCTCGAACCTGGCGCCGCCGAGGCAAGCCGCATCACCATCTAGAGCCGGGCTGGAGCCCGTGGATCACTCCGGGCCGCGGTCGGTGTTCCTCACCCGGCCGGATGGATTCGTCTCAGGCCTTGGCCCGTAGCGCCTCGCGTCGGGCGTAGAGCGCCTGGTCGGCGCGGTCGACGAGGGTGGCGGCGGTGTCACCGCTCTCCAGCGAAGCCAGGCCGCTGCTCACCGAGCGGCCCGAGGTCCGGTCGCGAACGTGCTGCTCGATGTCGGCGAGGGTCCGCTCCGCCTCTTCGCGGGTGGCATCGGGGAGGATGCAGACGAACTCGTCCCCACCCCAGCGGATCACCAGGTCATAGGCGCGCAAGCGTTCGCGGATGGCAGCCACCACGTCGGCGAGCAGAGTGTCTCCGGCCGCGTGACCTTTGCTGTCATTGATGCGCTTGAGGCCGTCGACGTCGATGAAGATCGCGGCCACGCCCTTGCCCCCAAAGCGGTGGAAGCGCGCGATCTCCCGGGTCATCGCCTGGAGACCGGCACCCCGGCGGAGCGCTCCGGTGAGGTCGTCGACCGCTGCCGCCGCAGAGAGGCGCTGGATCTGGCGAACCAGGGCGCGCAGCCGCTCCAGCCCCGCGGCGATGTCGGCGTCGCTCAGTCCGGCGAGCTGCGTCTGCCGGACACCGAGTGCCGTCGACAGAAGCTCGCGGGCCAACTCTGGGCTGACCGGCTCCTCCGCCGTGAGGCGATGGCCTGTCGCCCA
>PMYJ01000085.1:8737-10762 GCA_003170875.1 Candidatus Dormiibacterota bacterium
CCGGCGCCCGCGAGGCCTCTCCTCGCCCCCGCCGCGGCGCGAAAGTGGCGGTCGCCGCCCCGAGTGTGATATCGACACCGGCTGTGGACAACCTTGCCGGTCTCGCCGCCCTCCTGAGCTTCCTGTTTGCCCTCGTCGTGGCCGCCCGGTGGGTCAGGAGCCATCGCCCCTCCTTCGCTTTCTGGACCCTGGGCCTGCTCATCTTCGCGGCGGCGGCGGCGGCCCAATCGTTGGGGGAGACCCAGGGTTTCCAGGACCACGTTCTCCTCTTCCGGCTCTTCTACCTCCTGGGCGGAGCCTTCGGCGTGATCTACCTTGCGCTCGGCAGCCTCTACCTGCTCGTCCCGCGCCGGGTGGCGGACGTCAGCGCGCTGGTCCTTGCCGTCCTCACCGCGCTGGTGGCGGTCGACGCCTTCGTCGCCCCCGTCCACACCGCCAGCCTGGCGACGCCCTGCGGCGTCTTCAGTGGAGCCTTCAGCTCGGTGGCTCCGGTCGCGCTCGCCGCGGTGATCTTCAACATCGTCGGCACCCTGGTCTTCGCCGGCGGCGCCGCCTGGTCGGGGTGGCGGTTCCTCCGCGAGCGCACCCACCTCGACCGGATCGTCTGCAACGTCCTGCTCACCGCCGGAGCCCTGGTGATCGCCGCCGGCTTCAGCGCCGCCAAGATCAGCACCGCCACCGGCCACTGCACGCTCAGCTCCCTCGACTACCTCGGTGGCTACGAGGCGGTCGGAATGGCGGTGATGTTCGCCGGCTTCCTCTCCCTGGGCAGGCTCCGCCTGCGCTCCCCGGGGAGGAGTAACCTGCCCCGCGAAGGCGCCAGCGCGCCCTGAGCCGCCGTCGTGGTCCCGTCACCTGGAGCTTGGTCCGTTGAATCGATCGATCCTCGCCAGCCCCCTGTCCATCGCCACCCTCCTCGAGAAGGACCGCGAGCTGATATCGCCGGCCATGGGCCGGTATACCGACCTCGTCGTGGACACCGCCGAGGGAGCCTGGCTGCACACGCTCGACGGGCGGTCGGTGCTCGACTTCACCTGCGGCATCGGGGTCACCAATCTCGGGCACCGCCACCCCGCGGTGGTGCGCGCGGTGCACGAGCAGGTCGACCGCCTCTGGCACGTCTCGGGCACCACCCACCATCCCCAGCTCGTCGCAGCCGCCGAGGCGCTCGTGAGCGTCACCCCCGCCGGCCTCAACTCGGTCTTCTTCGGCAACAGCGGCGCCGAGGCGGTCGAGGCGGCGCTCAAGCTGTCCCGCCGCGCCACCGGGCGCAGCGAGATCATCGCCTTCCTCGGCGCCTTCCACGGCAGGACGTACGGCGCGGTGACCCTCACCGCCAGCCGGGCCAAGTACCGAGTGCAGATGGGCCCCTTCCTTCCCGGGGTCCACCATGTCCGCTACCCGTACTGCTTCCGCATGTGCAGCCACGGCCCCGGGGAGCCCTGCCCGATCGCGGCCGGCGAGGACCTCGACCTCCTCTTCCAGACCGTCGTGCCGCCCGAGTCCGTGGCTGCCATCGTGGTCGAGCCGATCCAGGGCGAGGGCGGCTACGTGGTGCCCCCGGACGGCTTCCTGCGCAAGCTGCGGGAGATCTGCGACGCCCACGGCATCCTGTTGGTCGCCGACGAGGTGCAGACCGGCTTCGGCCGCACCGGCCGCATGTTTGCGGTCGAGCACGAGGGAGTGGTCCCCGACATCATGTGCGTCGCCAAGGGCCTGGGCAACGGGCTGCCGATCGGGGCGATGGTCGCCAAGGCCTCGGTGATGTCCAAGTGGCACTCGGGCGAGCACGGGACGACCTATGGCGGCAACGCGATCGCCTGCGCCGCCGCGGTGGCGGTCATCGAGACCCTGTGCAGCGAGCGGCTCCCGGAGCGGGCGGCGGCGCTCGGCGAGCGGATTCTGGAGAGGGCCCGCGGCTGGCGCTCGGCTCATCCGCGACTCGGAGACGTGCGCGGCCGCGGATTCATGATCGGCCTCGAGTTCATGGAGGACGGGCGCCCGGCACCCGAGCTGACCCAGCGG
>PMYJ01000129.1 GCA_003170875.1 Candidatus Dormiibacterota bacterium
ACCGTGACCTCGAGCTTTACGGGGGCCAATGGCTACCCAATCGCCCCGTGCTCTGGCTCCCTCCGTGTTTACCCCATCATGGCTGGCGTCGTGGATCTTAATCCGTAGTCTTACCCGACTGCGTCGGGCCATGTAGCCGACGATCACCAAGAGCGGGACGAACGTCTGCTCCCAGACATCTAGCCGGGGACGTCGCCCCCAGAGATCACTCCGGATGTCGTCGCCAGGTGGTTGTGCGACGCATTCACGGCGAAGGGGCGTCTCTACCAGGATGACGCCGTGTCCGAGATCGAGAAGCGGTTTGGGGCCGAGTTCGTTTATGCCAACGAGGCCGGGAATCCCGCGATCAGCAGGCGCGTGCTTGCGGCCTTCCGGCGACTAACCGAAGCAGATGCGGTCTGGGACCGCGGGGACCGGTGCTGGGAGAGGCGTCGGCCCACCGACCCACCCGGACGCATCTCCTACTAGGCAGCGGCAGGTCTCCGGCGGCGGGCCGAACGGCTGTACGATTGGGCCGTGAGCGTCCCTGGCGACGAGGCGGAGAGGTGGCTAGCGGCGGGGCTCCGCGACGACCCCGAGCGGTTTCGCCCGGTGATCGAGCGTTACCCGGTGCTCAGCTCGGAGCAGATTCGGCGGGCGCTGGCGCATGAGGTCCTAGCCGGCGACGGGGAGACGGTCGAGGCCGTGGCCTTCCGCTATGGCTGGCGCGAGACTGGCCGGCGGGTTCCCGTGCGCTCGTCGGGGCCCTAGCCGCGGCAGGGGCGACGCTATCCGCGACGGGCCCGCGATAGCCAAAGGCGCCTACCTGACGGATCGACGGCGAGGGGCTACACTCGCGGCCAGGGAAGGTGCATGGTGATTCAGCTCTACGACCGCGACGGCGCCGAGGTGGCTGAAGTTCTCGACCGAGTTGCAGCGATGCTCGGCGGGGCCCGTGGGGAACCTTTTGCGGACGCTTGCGACCAGTTGATGCTATGGGCCGGGGCCACACCCACCAGTCAGAAGGAGGTCGCGACGAGGCTTCGGGCCATCGTCAAGGAGATCGAGGCCCAGGCGTCGAACCGGGGCGCGCACGAACGCTCGATCACCGGGCGGAACCGCCCGGGGTCCTCGCGGAGCCCCGCGGCTAGCCACCGCTCCGCGTCATCCGCGGTAACACTCACGGTCCCTAGCGCACAGGCGCTCGCTACTCGTCGGGGTCTCAGTGGAGATCCGGCGCTGTCTGCGGTTCGCCCGGATCGGTGAGGGCCACCGGGCCCGTTTCGGCGGCTTAGGACGTCAGGGCGAGTGACGGCCCCGAGGACTGAGGCACCATCACCCCGGTGCCATCGCTCCCGGGCGTCCTGGGGCCTTACAGCGACCCGGCAGCGGTGCGGATACTCCGCTCGCCACGTTGGGAGGAGAGGGGAAGGTCGGCCGAGATTACCTGCAAGCGGACGCGCGAAAGTCGCTAAACGCGCGTAAGCTTCGGCCAGGGTTGGCAGCTACAGGAGCGCAAGGCATGGCGGCCCAGGAGTGGGAGCACAAGATCGTTCCGATGGTCGGCTGGAAAGAGGCAAAGGTCCTCGGTGGCGGCTCGCTTGATGCGGTGGAAGCCGGAGGATGGGAGTTGGTGTCCGCAGTCCCCCGCGTGCATGGCGCGGACGAGTGCGTATGGCTGATCTTCAAGCGACCACAGCCTCACGCGTCCGCGATCGAGTTTGCCTCTGCCTGGAATGCCGGTGACCCCGAGGAACAGGCACGCTGCCACGAGGAACATCTGAAGGGCCTGAGGGCTACGGGTCCCACCCCCCTTTCGGCAAAGAACACAACAACCGCCACCTCTGGAGCCGGGAGGAACCGGTCACTTGCAAGTTCTACCAGCAGGCGAAGGCGTCGGGCGGAGGGCGAGATCGAGTAAGCGCCAAGCTGCCAAGCCCGGTGCTTCGGGGAGGGACGCTCACCCTCGGGCCGTCGCTCCCGGGCCTCTCAGGCCCGCACAGCGGCGCGGATCTGGGGCGCGTGTAACAAGTCGTTGTAATCGAACGGCAACCGCGAAGGGCTTTAGCGTTGCGCCCCCGATAAGGGGTCGGCACGCGCTATCAGCGCGGCGCACAATCCCGAGGCGCGGCGCGACCCGCCCGGGCTCCTCCGCAACCTCGAGCCCGACCCCGAGCCGGACTGGATGGCTCGCCCCCGGCTGGAGATCGTCCGGTAAAACGGGCGGCCCGTCAGTCTCGTACCATCTACCCGCGCGTGAGGCCACGCGGGGTACATGGGAGGTCCGCCGTGATCCATCTCTACGAACGTAAGGCGCGCGAGGTGGCCAAGGTTCTCGTCCTAGCTGCGGCGATTGTCGAGGCGGCGCCCCTAGACCCTATTGCAAATGCGTTCGATGCAATAAAGGCGTGGGGTGGGCCTACAGACGAAGCGCGGAGCAAGAGAGCGGAGGAGCTCCGCGACATCGCCGCCGAGATCACCGCGCAGTTGGGCCAGCCCGAGGACGACCCGGGGACCAGCCCGGCCGACTGAGGACGGGGCGCGAAGATGGGGATGCGGGCACCATGCAACCCGCCCTCCCGTGGGCAACGTGGAGAGTGAAGGGGGCGCTGGGCGGGAGGGCTTAGATCCTCCGGCAGCCCCCGTCACGCTCGGGGGGAACGGGATAGTCGAGGCACGATCACCCGGGGCGGTGCTCCCGGTGGGTCCTAGCCGCCTGAGCTACGGAAGGCGGCGCACCCGATGTCGGTAGCCTCATTAGGTCCCACCTGGCCGGCGTAGGCTTGTAGGTTGACCGTGGTGCTGTTCTGGAAGCTCGCAAGCAGAATGTCATCGCCCAAGAGATGAGAGTGTGAGGTCACCCTCGAATTGCTGGGACCCGTCCCCCCCGTCATCCCAGGGCAGCTCATCGCGCCAGTCCAGTGCGAGATCGTCGGGCACCTGGGCGCTCATCTCGGGTGCGCCTCATTGAGTTCACCGAGGGAGAGAAGATCGCCGGCGTTGTGGACGGGAGGCACGTCCAACTTCAACTTGGCGGAACCTAAGGTATCGGCCGTGCCAAGTTGCTTCTCCGAATACGGCCTCTCTGGCTCAGTTCTGTATTCAGAGCCGTGAGGCACTGGAACTTGGCAGGGTCTAGACATTAGGTTTTGGGACCGTGCCAAGTTGGCCGCGGGCGCAAACCAGGCCACCCGCTTGCCTTGAACGGAGGCGCCGATCGACGGCTCCCGACTGATTCGCCGGCCCTGAGCCAGGGCGGTCAGGGCGTCGAGCACCTGTCGCCGGGACGGCCGGGGCTCGTCGAGGGCGTCGCGGATAGCCTCGGTGCCCATGCCCACGGCGCCGAGCACCTCGAGGACCCGGGTCTGCACCTGGGCGACGTTGACGGCGTCGGGACTGCCGAGATAGCGGAGCGTCCGGGCCTCGGTGTCGGACATCTCGTAGAGGAAGACGGTTTCTTCGATCTCCCGGCCGACGACGGCGATCTTGCGGCGCCGAGTGTCCTCGTTCTCACCCACCCGCTTGAGGATCAGGGGAGGCTTGACACGCTAGAGGGTTTAGCGTAGAGTTTAGCGTAGAGTGACCACGAAGGTAGAGCGGCTGATCCGAGACGAGCTCCGGCCGAGATGGGAGGCCGTGAAGGGGCTGGAGGCCGTGCCGGGATCGGAGCTCCCACGGCGCCGGGTTCGCCAGGGGCACACTCCCGGAGGGGCACTTGAGATCGGCGACCCTGAGCCCTCGATCTTCGGCGGGCGCGAGTTGGTGCTCCACTCGCCGGCTTCGCGCTCGCTGGCCGCCGGGCGAGTGATGTCGACCGCCGATGCCGCCGAGAGTCGGGAGGAGATCGCGCTTCTTCTTACCGATGCCGGCCGCGGGCACTTCGGGGTACAAGTCGACCGCGACGGCCGCCTCAATCTGGACCCGGACCCCGATGGGCGACGGGTGCTGGCCCTCGCGTGGGAGATGGCCGGGCATCTGATCCGTCGGGGCTCCGAGCCGCGCCTGTGCGGTCAGTGTTACCGGCCGCTGGTGGCGGCGCAGCGCCGCTCGATGCGGTACTGCTCGGCCAAGTGCCGGGCGAAGGCGGCCTACGCCCGCAAAGCAGGACAGGAGAGGCCATGAGCGCACGACGGCGCCGGGGGCCCGGTGAGGGCACCATCCGAGAAAGGGTCGACGGTCGGTGGGAAGGCCGCCTCACCACGGGCCACGGGCCTGACGGGCGCCAGCAAACACGCTCGGTCTTCGGCAAGACCCGGGCGGAGGCCCTCGTGAAGCTCGACGCGCTGAAGGGCAAGCTCACCGCGGGCCTGCCAGCACCCTCCGAACGTCTAACAGTCGGGGCCTACCTTGCCCGCTGGCTGACGGCCGTCGAGCCTCGCCTACGGCTCTCCACGCGCCGTCGCTATGGGCAGATTGTCCGCGGGCAGCTTGCGCCCGCCCTCGGTCGGGTTCGGCTAGCTCGGCTTCAGGTCGCCGACGTCGAGAGCATGATGGCCGGCGTCCAGGCTGACGGCCTCTCCGCCCGGACGGCAGCTCACTGCCGGGCTGTCCTGCGCGCAGCCCTCAGCGACGCCGAGCGCGATGGGCTTGTCGGGCGTAACGTCGCCAAGCTCGCTAGGGCGCCGCATCTGGCGCCCCCCCGGCCTACCGTCCTGCGTCCTGATGAGGCGCGCGAGATGGTGGCCTCGCTGAACGACGCTGGCCTGCGTCGGCTGGCGACCGTGGCCATGGGCACCGGGCTCCGTCAAGGAGAACTGCTGGGGCTGCGATGGGAAGACATCGACCTCGAGCGGCGGTCTGTCCATGTGCGCTCCGTGCTCGTCCCGCTGGGCGGCGGTTACGGGCTGGCCGAGCCCAAGTCTGCCAGCTCGCGCCGGACGGTCCCGGTGGGCCAGCACGTTATCGACGCCCTGAACGAGGAGCGGCAGGCGCAGCGGCAGGCGCGGCTCGTCGCGGGTCGGCACTGGCGAGAGGCGATCCCCGGCCTGTGCTTCACCACGGCGACCGGCGCGCCGCGCAACGGCAACGCGCTCACCCACTCCTTCCAGGATGCCCTCGCTGCGGCAGGGCTGGCCCGTCTCACCTGGCACGATCTTCGCGCTGTCCACGGAGCACTCCTGCTCCAGAGCGGGACGGACATCTCCGTCGTTTCCCGGCAGCTAGGACACGGCAGCGTCGGGGTCACGGCCCGGCACTACGGCGGGGTGGCGGATAGCCTCGGACGGGAGGCTGCAGACCGGCTCGAGGCTCTGATCGGCCGCCCATCCTGACCACTTAGCTGACCACTTACGGGGTGGTAATGGGTGGAACGGACGGGTACGCGGGAGGACGGTCTGAGATCGAATCTGGAGCCGACGGGGAGATTCGAACTCCCGGCCAGCGGTTTACGAAACCGCTGCTCTACCACTGAGCTACGTCGGCTTGGGAAGACGGGCGCGCGGCGGACCAGCCCGAGTGGGCCATTATCCCAGTTGCGTGAAGACCCGACGCCCCCGGCCCCGCGCCGCCCTTCCGGGATGACCGCCGAGGCCCTGACCCGCTTCGCCCAGGCCGGCGGGTTCGAGGTCGCCCTCGACGAGGAGGGCCCCCCTCCGGACGACCCCCTCCTTCGGCTGTACGGTGGTCCCCTCCGGGTCCGGCTCGGCACCCCGCGCCTGGTGGCGAACTTTGTGGCCACCGCCGACGGGGTCACCGCCTTCGGCGAGGGCAGCGGGGAGGGCGCCATGGCGGTCAGCCTCCATAGCCCCGCCGACCGCTTCCTGATGGCGCTGCTCCGCTGCGCCGCCGACTGCGTCCTGATCGGGGCCGGCACCCTCCGCGACGATCCGCACCACCAGTGGACCCCGAGCACCCTGATGCCGGACCTGGCGGAGGAGCTGGCCGCCCATCGCCGGCGGCTCACCGGCGCCGACGGCCCCCCGCCGCTCGCCGTGGTGAGCGGGAGCGGCGCTCTCCCGACCGCCCACCCGGCACTCCGCCAGCCCGAGGGCGACGTCCTCGTCATCACCACCGAGGCTGGGGCGGCGCGCCTTCCCCGGATGCACGCCCGGGTTCAGGTCGCGGTCGCGGGCCGGGCGGGCGAGATTCCCGCCGGCGCCGTCGTCGAGGCGGTGCGCACCCACCTCGCGGCCGCCACCATCCTCTGCGAGGGCGGCCCCCTGCTCTTCGGCCAGCTCCTTGCCGGCGGGTGGGTGGACGAGCTCTTCCTGACCGTGGCTCCGCAGCTCGCCGGCCGTTCCGAGCAGGCTGCGCGGCCCGGCCTAGTCGCAGGCACCGCGTTTGCCCCCGGCGAGGCACGGCGACTCGGCCTCCGCTCACTGCGCCGGTCGGGCGACCACCTCTTCCTCCGGTACGCCGTCACACGCCGGGCTTGACGGCGTCGATGCGCGGGCAGGAGGGGTGAGAGCGACTCAGGGCGAGCGCGGACTCCCGGGGCTCGCCGCGTGGGCGACGAGCTCTTCCGGTCTCGCCGAGAGCGCTGCCACCACGGGGCGCGTGATCGTCGCCACCGCCGCCATGGGAACCGCGACGGGGACGGGCGTGCGCGCCGGGACAGGTGGTGCGTGTACTGCCGCGACCGCCGGCACTGGTACCGGCGCCGCCACGGGGAGCGAGGCCGGTCGGGGCGCAGCCGGCGCCGTCTCGCCGTTGCCGAGCAGGAGACCGCGGCGTACGCGGATGTGCCGCTGCACCCAGAACCAGGCGGCAAAGCCGGCGAGGGTGATCACGCCCTTGTCGGCGGCGCGCTGGAGCAGTGCGGCGGCCACCGCCGCCGGGCCGAGCACCCCCTGGGTGTGGAGCAGGGCGATGGCGGTGCTCTCGAAGCCGCCCACCCCGCCTCCGGGACTGGTCGCGGCCCCGGCCAGGTAGGCGGCGCCGTAGATGAAGGTGGTGGTGACCCAGGGGATCGCCTCGCCGCTCGTTCCCCGCACCATCAGCCAGAAGAGGGTCAGCTCAAAGAGAGCGCCGAGAACGCTGAGGATCAGCCAGAGCCAGGTCTCGCGGCGCCGCATCAGCCGGACCACGTGCTCGTGGAGCACCTCGAGCTGGCGGGTGGCTCGCCGCGCCCACGGGATATGCCCGACCACCCGGAGGACGGCGCTGAAGACCGGGTCGATGGTGAGGATGCCGATGATGGCGAGGATCCCGGCGAGGGAGACGGCGATCCCGGAGATCCCGGCCGCATAGGCGAGGGCGCCGGGGATGGCCACGGCCACGATCACCGTCGTGTAGAGAAGCTCCTGGACGGTCACCGCTGCCATGGTGGTGCCGATCGGGGCACCGGTCGCCTCACTCGTGAGCTCGGCCCGGGCCAGCTCGCCGAACGGCAGCAGGCCAAAGGCCTCGCCGCCCACCGTGAAGAGCACCGAGGCTCGCGGGGTCACCGCTATCGACTCGCTGCGCAGCAGCTGGTGGTAGCGGAGCCCCTTGGTGATGTAGAAGCAGGCGGTGAGCCCGATCGCCGCGGGCACCATGATGATCGGGAAGCGCGCGATGTCCTGACCGAGCTGACCCGGATTGAGAATGAGGATCAGGGCGACCAGGATGCCGATGGTCACCCCGGCCTGAAGGATCAGGCGCACGCGGTGGGCGCGGCTCATCAGAAAATCGTGGGCCGGGACGCCGACCGGGGGGTGGGCCGCGGGCGGTTCGTCACCGATCCGGTTCTACACTCTCGTCGCTGTCGCGGGCGTCATCGATCTCGTCCGCCAGCAGCGGGAGGGCGGCGTAACCGACCGCCCCCGGACCGGTGTGGGTCCCGATGATCGGGTCCAGCGCGATGATCTCGCAGCGGGCGACGTCGCAGACCTCGCAGAGCCGCTCCTCCAGGGCAAGAGCGAGCTCCTCGGCGTCGGCGTGGAAGACCAGGATCCAGGGCCGGCCGGGGAGGTCACGCGCCGTCTTCTCGAGCGCCGAGAGGACCCCGGACGGGGTGCGGGTGAGGGCCACCCGCCCGGTCTGGCCGTTGCTCAGCCGGAAGACCGGGCGCACGTGGAGGCTGTCCGAGATCCCCGCCAGAAGGGCGTTGATCCGGCCGCTCCGGGCCACGAACTCGAGGGCCTCGAGGGCGCCGAACATCCTCACCTCGCGGATGGCGCGCTCGGTCCGGTGCAGGACCTCGGGGAGCTCGGCGCCGTCGATGCAGAGCCGGGCCGCGACCCGGGTGATCAGTCCCAGTCCGGCGGCGGCCGTTCCGGTGTCGACCACCGTGACCCGCTCCCGCCCCTCCTCCTCAGCGAGGATCCGGGCGGCCAGGCGCGCGCTGTCGTCCATGCCGCTCCATCTGGCCGGGATGGTGAGGCAGAGGATCTGGTCGGCCCGGCAGCGGCGGTAGGCCTCCAGGAACTCCCCGGGAGACGACGTTGACGTCTCGGGGGTCTCGCCGTTGCGCAGCCGCGCGTAGAACTGGCGCAGCTCCTCGGCGCTGCGGGCGTCGATCTGCTGGTCGCCGATCCGGACCGGGAGATCGACCACGCCGACGGTGCCGGACAGCTCGGGGGGCACCAGGGCGCCGCTGCCGGTGACCAGCGCACACGGCTGGCTCGCCGCCTCCAGGACGGCACCTGCCGGGCGCGCCCGCACAGTGGGGGGGGGTATCTCCACGGCTACTGCGGGCCCATCCGCGAAGCTAGTCGCACTGGCCGCGCGCACGATGATCCACGTCACTCCCTGAGCTGGTCGTGAGAGGTCCCCGGCCTGCGCAGTGCGCCGGTCGGAGGCCATGCCCCACCCGGAAGCTGCTGCCTAAGATGATAGCCGCGGCCTGAGGATGCGGACCGCCCCGGGTCGGACGGCCGAGGGATCGGCGGAGGGATCATGGACGCGCGCTGGACCCTGGTCACGTTCTGCGCTGCCGCGTACCTCGTCGGCAGTCTCCCGGTGGGGTATTGGGTGACCCGCTGGCGGCGGCTGGGCCTCGACATCCGCGGCTACGGATCCGGCAATGTCGGGACCGCCAACGTCTACCGCCACGCCGGGTTTGCCCTGGCGGCGGTGATCGGGCCGATCCAGTTCGTCCAGGGATTGCTCCCGCTCCTGCTCGCCCATTACGTCGGGGACGTCACCGGCGCCGGCCTGGTGCTGGTCGGCATCATCGCCGTGATCGGCAACGGATGGTCCGTCTTCCTCCGCTTCGACGGTGGACGCGGGGTGGCGGTTTCGACAGGTGCGGTCGCCGGCCTCAACCTGATCGCCCTGGCCGTGCTCCTCGTCTGCTTCGCGGCGGGCGCCCTCCGGGGACGGATCGCCGAGGGGGTGCTCGCCGGGTTCATCATGCTCCCGCTCGCAGGGGTGGTCCTCGCGATCACGCCGCTCCGGGCCGGCTGGGCGCTCCCCGTGGGACTGGCGGTGCTCCTCCTGCTGATCCTCGCCCGCCGCCTGGAGGGGGTGGTCGGCGACGTCAACCATTTCGGGCAGGGCCAGCACGTCGTCCTCGACCGGGTCCTCCACGACCGCCGTCCCGGACGGCCGCTGGTCGGGCACCGCACCGATCCCTGAGGCCCTCGGGGACTGCCACCCGGCGGCGGCCGCTGAGACGCCGCACCGGCGCTCGAGCGCCGGCTACCTCTCGTCGGTCCAGACCGGGTTGAAGGGGTACCACTGCTCCGGCGCGAAGGCCATGAGCGCATCGAGCCGGTCGGCGAGGGTCTGAGTCATCCCGGCGACCGTGCCGGTCGGGACCGGCGCGTCGATCAGTATCCGGTAGTGGCGATCGACCCGGTAGCAGACGGCCGGCAGCAGGGGGCACCCGCTGTGGAGCGCCATCGCCGCCGGGCCGGTGCTGAAGAGGACGGGGCCGCCGCGGAACTGCACCTCGACTGTCGGTCCCCCCTCGGGGATGTCGGCGAGGAGGGCCAGGAAACGGCCGCGGCGGAGGGCCTGGAGCAGGCCCCGGGCGGCCCGGCCGGGAGTGAAGACCTCCAGGCCGCGGCGCTGGCGCGCCCAGACGATCACCTGATTCAGGAACGCCGGCCGGAAGTCGCGCATCACCGTGGTCAGGGCCAGACCCCGGGAGAGCGCCATCGTCGCCGCCATGTCCCAGTTGCCGTGGTGAGCCAGGCAGACGATCCCCCCCCCGTGCTCCTCACGGGCCCGGTCGATGTGCTCCCAGCCGTCCATCGGGTGCTTTCGGCGCACCGTCTCCATGGTCAGGGCGTCGGCCCACATCAGGTCGAGGCAGGTCCGGAAGTACTCGCGGTAGGAGGCGCGCGCCCGGGCTCGCGCGGCACGCGGCGCGAGGTTGGGATCGGCTCTCTGGTGGCGGACGGCACATTCGGCGACCCGGCCCGGCCTGACCAGGCAGGTGGCCGCTGCGATGGCGTCGACGGCGAGGTAGCGCTGCCAGCCGAGCGCTTGCGCGGACTTGGCCACGCTACCCCAGAGCACCCGGAGCAAGAGGGGGGGTGGGGACGTGCTCTGGATCGGGGCGGCCACCGAGCGGGCGACCGGGGCGTTCAACCGGTGCCCTGCGGGACCTCCCCCGTCTTGATCGCTCACCCGGGCGGACTCGCCCGATCTTGTCTCGATGGCATCTCCGCCCGTGAAGTCTCAGCCGAGTGGATGATAGATGGGAGCGCGGGCCCAACCTACGCCGGCCGGCGTAGGCTACCCGGCGCAGCTCACTTCGGTGGGCCGGTCCGGCTCGCAGGACGAGGAGGGTTCGGGCGTGGTGATGCGGGTGGCCTGGTTCGGGCATGCCGGTGGCCGCCGGGCCGACGGGCTGACTGCCTACAGCGACCAGACCGTCACCGCCCTGGCCGCGGCCGGCTGTGAGATCCGCTTCTTCCACCACGACCTGGACGGCGACAGCACTCCCGTTGCCGACGTCGTGGCACTCGAGGGGGTCCGCTTCAAGACGGTCACGCTGCCGGCTCCTCGTACCCTCGCCCGGATCGAGCGGGCCCTCGCCGACTTCCGTCCCGACGTCGTCCACTGCTCGGTGAGCGTCTCCCTCCTCGACGGGGCGGTGGCCCGGGTGGCGCGCGGTCTGGGCGCCGCGACGGTGGCGACCTGCCACCTCCCCTACGCCTCGGCGCAGAGCGCCCGGGGTCGGGTGATGCGCCGCCTCTACCACTACCACGCCGCCGGCCTCCAGGAGTACGACCGCTGCATCGCCCTCTCCAACGACCAGCGCGACCTCCTGGTGCGGGTCGGGGTCGCACCGGAGCGCATCGTGGTGATGCCCAACGCTGTCGACACGGCGCGGATCTGCCCCGGACCCTCCGCGCTGAAGCAGGCCCTGGGGGCCGAGCTGATGGTCTCCTTCCTCGGCCGGCTGGACCCCGAGAAACGCGTGGAGGAGCTGATCCACTCCTTCCTGGCCCGCCGCTGGCCGTCCGACCACCTGCTCGTCATCGCCGGCAGCGGGAGCCAGGATCGCCGGCTCCGCGCCATCGCCGGGCCCGAGGGGCCGGTGCGCTTTCTGGGGATGGTCACCCGCATGGAGGACCGCCTGGAGCTGCTCCGGGCCACCGATCTCTTTGTCCTCCCCTCGACCGCGGAGGGGCTGTCGCTGGCGCTCCTCGAGGCGATGGCGGCGGGTTGCGCGATCGTCGCCACCGACGCCGGCGAGCACCGTGCCGTCCTCGCCGGCGCCGGCGACGGCGCCGGCCTGGTCATCCCCGTCTACCCGCTCGAACCGGCGCTGGGGGAAGCCATGGAACGGTTGCGGGGCGACCCCGCCGCCCGGCGGAGGCTCGGCGAGGCGGCTCGCAGTCGGGTTGTCGCCGATCACAGCCTGGACGCGTACGTCGCGGATCTCCTCGGCCTCTACGCGTCGGCCGCCGCCGGTCACGAGGTCGGCAGCGCGCTCCGGTAGGAGCCGGCACGGACGCGGTCAGGGGTGGGACGCGGTGCGCCCGGGGCTGGAGGATGCGCCGTCCTCGTCCGCGGGGAGCCGTGCGTGGAGCGTCGTGCCGGCATTGGGCACCGATTCGATCTCGAGGTCGCCCCCCGCCTCGCGCGCCAGGTCGTGGAGCAGGCTGAGACCGAGATGCCCGGCCTCCACCTGGCGGTGGCGTCTCTCGGCGGTGAAACCGACGCCGTCGTCAACGATCCGGAGGTCGAGCCGCCCGTCATCCTTGGTGACGGCCACCTCGACGTGGCGGGCGTGGGCGTGCTGGTCAACGTTGTGGAGCGCCTCCTGGGTGATCCGGAAGGTGGCGGCGAGCGCTGTGCCCCGGACCTCGCCGGCCGACTTGGCGACCTCGATCGTCACCTCGATCCCCGCGTCGCGCAGGGGGTCGGCGAGATCGCTGAGGGCGGCGGCGAGCCCGATCTCCTGCAGATCGGGAGGGGCGATCTCGCGGAGCAGGGTGCGCAGCTCGTCGATCGCCTCGGCGGTGGCGTCGGCGGCGTGCCGCATCGCCCGGCCGTCCCCATCTTGCCCGGCGCGCGCGCGGAGGCCGAGGGTGACGGCGGCCAGGTCCTGGACCACGCCGTCATGGAGGTTGCGGGCGATCCGGTGGCGCTCCGCCTCCGATGCCTCCAGGGCCCGTCGCAGCAGCAGCTCCTTCTCCCGGGCGTGCGCCTCCCGCTGCAGCTGAGCGGCGTGGGTGCGGGAGGCGAGCACCAGCAGGGACATCTGGAGCATCAGCACCGGGACGAGGAGGAGGAGAAAGCCGTCGGCCCCCTCCCGATCGACGAGCACGACGCCACCGAAGGCGGTGAGGCCGGCACCCAGGAAGTAGGGGAGGACCGAGGTCGCGTTCTGCCCCACGTAGGGCAGCACCCGCATCCCCGGCTGGGTGAGCCACTGGACCCCCGCGAGCAGCCAGATGTTGACCGTCCAGGAGAGAAGGCCGGCCGCGAGCCCCGCGACGAGGCCCGGCCCCAGGGCGGTGCCGCCTCCGGTGATGGCGTGGAACAGCGCCCAGGCGGCCAGCGCGCTCAGGAACTGGTTGGAGGCGTTGAAGGTGCTCTTGAACCAGCTCGTCCCGAACCGCGCGTGGGCGCCCGCGCTTTCGCTGGCGGCGGCGACGAGCGCCCCGATCGGCCCCGCGGCGAAGGTCAGCCCCAGGTGGGCGAAGATCGACGCCGACCAGAAGCTGGCCGCCCCGGAGAGCACCCGGACCGCGGTGGCGGCGAGGAGGAAGGTGGCGCACGCCCCCATTGCGAGCAGGGCCGGGTCGGCCGGGAGCCGGACCGTGGCCGCCGCCGCTCCCAGGGCTCCGGCCGCCAGCAGTCCCACATAGGCGACGAGCCCCGGGGTGTAGGTGACCGGAGTGCCGCGTGCCTCCTCCGGGAGCCGAGGGATGCGCCGGGCCAGCCCGCGCAGCCGCCCCCCGCCCTGGTCGTGCCCGTCCGCTGTCGGGATCACCGGTCGACCGCGCTGTGGTCCGCTCGGCGTCAGACCGGCGGCCTGGGGACCGCCACGACCCGGGGCTCCTGGGAGCCCTCCTCACGCTCCAGCTGGACCAGTCCCAGACGCAGCGCCTTGGTCACCGCCTCCAGCTTGGAGTGGGTCGCCAGCTTGGAGTTGATCCGGGAGAGCTTGTTGCGCAGGGTCGCGTGGCTCATGAAGAGCTGCTGCTCGATGGACGCGTTGTCCCACCCCTGGGCGAGGAGCTGGAGCACCTCCAGCTCCCGCGGGCTGAGATCGTCGCCATAGCCCTGGCGGGCCGCGGCGGTGGGCGCGATGAGCTTGGCGACCATGGCCGGGGAGATCGCGACGTTGCCCACCATGGCTCCGCGGATGGCGCTCGGCAGGTGGTCGAGGCTCTCCGACTTGCTGATGAATCCGCTGCAGCCGGCCACCAGGGCCTCGTCCAGGACCTGTCGATCCTCGACTGCACTGACCACGATGACCCGCGTCCGAGGGTGCTCCTCGCGGATGTAGCGGGCCGCCATGATGCCGTCGCCGTCGGGCAGGTGGTAGTCCATGAGAACCACGTCGACGTGTTTGCGCCGGAGGAACTCACGGGCGTCGTCGAGGCGCTGGGAGATGCCGTCCACCCGCATGTCGGACTCGTCGCGGAGCGCCCGGGCCAGGGCCTCGGCAAACATCTGGTGGTCCTCGACGATCAGGACCCGGATCAGCGGGCTGGACGAGAGCGTGAGCTCGGGAGCCGTATCGAAGTCGGGCATAGCAGCAAGCAGAGAATATGACTCATCGGAGCGGAAGAGGCGAGCCGCGGCCCACAGCGTGCGTCGCGTCGATGCCTCGCCATCGGTGCGGGCTCTCACCCCGATCAGATGTTGCACGGCTCAGCTGCCCTGCGGGGCTGCGGTGCCGGCGCGCACTCCCTCCGGATCCGGGTGCTGGTCGCAGGATTGGGGACGGCCGATGAGGACGGCCAGGGTCGCTCGGCGCGGCCGGAGCCAGCCGGCGACGAGCACTACGCTCCCCCCAGCCCAGGCCAGCAGGAGGGTTGGCATCCAGCCGAGCCGAGGCGCCACGGCCGCGGCGAGCAGACCGCCCGCCAGCATCCCGGCGTAGCCGAAGAGCCACACCGCGCCACTCGCCTGGCCGAGCCGGTGCGACGAGACGATGCGCGCCATCTCGGTCATGGCCAGGATCTCGTAGGGGGCCGACGCCAGGCCGCTCAGCCCTGCAAGCCCGACGTCGAGCCACGCCGAGCCGACCAGCGCGAAGGCTCCGAGCGGGACCAGCTCGCCGAGGGTCAGCAGGGCCATCGTCCGCGATCCCAGCCCCCGATGCCGGGTCCGGAGGAGCGCCACGGCGCCGAGCACGTTGCCGGCCCCGATCGCCGCGTACACCCAGCCTGCTGCCGCCGCACTGCCGAAGCGCTGCTGCGCCGCCGCGGGAAGGACCGCCTGGAGACAGGTGACGGTGGCGAAGATGCCGAGCTGGGCGAGGGCGAGCTGGCGCAGGAAGGGTCGCTGCATCACCAGCCCGATCCCGGCCCAGGGGCCCGCCCCACCCTCTTCCTCTTCCGTCACGGTGGCACGGCCGAGGCGGGGCAGGCCCGCGAGGAGGGCGGCCAGGACCAGGAAGGTGAGGGCGTCGGCCGCCACCAGCCAGGTGGCCGAGCCCGTCCCGAGGAGGCCGAGCAGTCCGGCGGCGATCCCGGGACCGACGACGAGGGCCGCCGAGTCCACGGTGCCGACCGCGGCGTTGAGCCGGGCCACGCCCGCCGCCGGCACGAGCCGCGGGATCGCCGCCTGGCCGGCGGGCTGAGCGGCCCCGCCGGCGGCCTGGGTGAGAGCCAGGAGCGCGAGCACCAGCGGGACCGCGTCGGCGTGGAGTGCCACCGCCAGAGCGCCGGTGATGCAGGCCCTGGAGACGTTGAGGACGACCAGGGTCGGCACGGGGCCGAAGCGGTCTGCGAGGTGCCCGCCGGCCAGTGCCCCCACCGGCCGCGGTGCCACCCGGAAGAGGATCGCCAGGGCGGGGGCGGCGAGGCTGCGGGTGAGGGTGTAGAGGGCGACGGCGACCGCGACTGTGGTGAGCCAGTCGCCGCAGTTGGAGACTGCACGGCCGGCCACGAAACGGGTGGCCGCTCCGGGCCGCATCAGGGGCCTGCCGGCCGGACGCTCCGGCCGCGCGGCGGGCACATTCGACATCTGCATCTTGGTCCGTGTCGTTACCGGTCGCCCGTTCCGGGCCCGACCCTATCGGTCGAGGCCCGGGCTCCCCGGTGCCGGTAAGGGGAAGATGGGCGGGCGCCGGATGTAGGTCGCCCTGCGGCGCCCGCCCGAAGGGGATGAGGAATCTCTGTGGATCAGTCCCAGCCGTTGAACACGTCGCATACCTCTTCTGGTTCTTGACACGCACCGGCCGGGTCCCTGTCGTGAACTCGCCTTTTGCGTGTGCGGCCTCTTCGGTCTGCGCCACTGATGTTCATTCCGGAGCGCGACACGGCATAGACGCCGATGTCCCCAAGTAGGCGTGCGAATGCACCCGAATTTGCTGCCGTACGTCGGTGCACCGACTGCTGCCGGGGCGGAGGGATGCGCCTGTACTACCGCGGCAGACGCAAATGCACTACGACCAGGCTGTGTTCCCGGGCTGGACGGGGCGGGGAGGGCTGATCACCGGGCTGGACGCGGGGCGGATCCGCCGCGACCAGCCGGAAACCCTCAGCTCGACCTGAGCTCCGGGCTGCGCCTTCCCACCGACCGGGTGCCGGTCACCTCCAGCACGCCGGCCTCCGTGGGCCGGGCGAGCCACCATCCCTGCCCCAGCTCGGCGCCCAGGTCCCGGGTCTGGCGGGCCGCCAGCTCGTTCTCGATGCCCTCGGCGATGACGGCCGCCCCGCTCGCGCTTGCAAAGGAGACCACCGCCTTGATCGCTGCCCGCGACCCCGCGTGCGACGCGGTCATGGTCACGCTCCGCGCGATCTTGATGAACTCCGGGTTCGCGGCGGTGAGCAGCTCCAGGGTCGAGTGTCCGTCGCCCACGTCGTCGAGGGCGAAGCGCACCCCGTGGTCGCGGTAGCCGGCGAGGACCTGGCGCACCCGGGCGAGATCGGTGATGATCTCCCGCTCGGTGATCTCCAGCACCAGCTGCTCCGGGCGACCCCCGGCCGCCTCCAGGATGAGCAACAGCTGATCGGCACCGTGGACCGGGTCGAGCAGGGTCAGGGCGCTGACGTTGAGGAAGAGCGCCCAGTGCGGGAACTGACCCCAGGGGGCACCGGCGATGGCGAGCCTGCGGCAGAGCCAATCCAGGTCGCGCATCCGCCCGCTCCGCTGTGCCTCCGAGAAGAGGTCCTCGACGCTCTCCCCGGCCCGCATCTCGGGGGGACGGGCCAACGCCTCGTGACCGATGACCACCCCATTGTCCAGCCGGCAGATCGGCTGGTAGACGATCCGCAGGTCCCGATGGCGAATGGCGCGGTCGACCCGGGCGGCCCACTCCGAGCGGCGGGAGAGCCCCGGAACGAGGCCGATCGTGCCCCCCGAGACGCGGTCCCGTCCCGCCTCCTTGGCCCCGTAGAGGTGGGAGTCGGCGAGACGCGCCACCCCTCGAGGGTCGGCGCCGGGTTCACCGACCGCCCAGCCCACGCTGACCCGCGCCTGCCCGTGCGGGACGGAGGTGGCGCGCACGGCGTTGCGCATCCGTTCCGCCGCCGCCGCGGTCTCGTCGGGGCCGGTGCCGACCAAGAGCGCGGCAAACTCGTCCCCCCCGACACGCGCCACCACGTCCCAGCCTCGAAGGCTGGAGCTGAGCGTCTGGCTGACGGCCCGGAGCATCGCGTCTCCCGCCTCATGGCCGAATTCGTCGTTGACGTGTTTGAGGCCGTCAACGTCGATGGCGCAGATGGCGAAGCGCTGCCGGGGGATGGTCTCCAGCAGCCGGTCGAACTCGCGCCGGTTGCGCAGCCCGGTGAGGGGGTCGGTGGCGGCGACCTCGGCCAGCCGGGCCATGCTCTCGCGGAGCGCCCCCTCAGTGCGCCGCCGCTCCAGGACGTGCCCGAGCTGGCGGCCGAAGTCGACCATGACCTCGACGGCCGCGGCCCGGAGAACCGCCGCGTCGGGGCCGAACAGGTCGATGACCCCGACCACGGAGTCGTCAACCAGGACCGGGAAGCCGGCACCGGCGGTCAGGCCCTGAGCCGCCGGAGCGTCGCGAAAGCCGGGGTCGGCCGCGAGGTCGGGGATGATCACCGGCGCCACGGCCGCCCAGACCCGCCCGGGCAGGTCGCTGCCGAGCCCAGGCTCGAGATCCCATCGCTCCCGGTGGAAGTCGCCCATCTCCGCCGCCGGGGCCCACCAGGCGCCGCGCCGGACGAGCACGCCCCGATCGCGGTCCAGCAGCCACGCCTCTCCACCCCACAGCCCCAGGGAGCGCACGACGGTCTCGAGGATGCGCGGAGCGCCCGCCTCGAAGGTGGCAGCGGTGTTGAGGATGCGGGTGAGCGCGACCTGCATGGCCCGCAGCTCGTCGGAGAGGCGCCTGGCGGTGACGTCGCGGACCAGGAGGACCACCCGCGGTCTCCTTCGCAACTGCACGGTCCGGGTCGCGATCTCGAGAGAGAGTGGGCGGCCGTCCTTGGCGACCATGCGCAGGGGGAAGCTCCGGCCGCCGGCGGCATCGGAGGCCGCGGTCAGGCGCGCCAGTACCGCCTCCCGCTCTCCGGGCGGGAGCAGGGGGGCGAGGGAATCCATGGCGAGCACCTCGTCCGGCGAGTACCCGGTGGTCGCGGCCCACGCGGCGTTGACCTGCACCGGGCGGCCCCGTTCCAGGACCACCAATCCCTGCCCGAGATCGCCCACGGCCTCGGCCAGCGACTCCCAGAAGCGCGCCTCGTCACCCGGCCGTGGGAGGGAGCGGCCCCACCCCCGGGCCCGGGCCAGCGCGGCCGTCAGCAGGCGCGCGGGGAGGTACCGCTCCGCGGTCGCGATCCGTCCCGACAAAGGTCATACCTCCGGCCACTCCAGCTCGAGCCCAGCCGCTCTCCGCCGCTCGTGACCAGTCCGTCCACCGATCGTATGGGCGTGGCGGGCCGCGGAGATGACATCAGGGTGAATTCTCTGTGAAGCCGCCGTGTGTCGCCCACCTGCGACCCCCGCCATCGCTGTTACGGCCGAAGGACCCTGCGTCACCCGGGTCATTCGGCCTGGTTCGTCACTCCGCCCCTCATCCGGTCACCCGGGGCCGCCGATCACCTCCGCGATCGCCCCGGTCACGGCCGAGACCAGGATCTCGGCCTCGGCGTCGGTCATGGTGAGGGGCGGGTTGAGGACCACGGTGTCGCCGAGGGGCCGGACGACCACCCCGCGGCGGCGCGCCGCCAGGGTCACCCTGCGGCCGGTCCGGAGCGCCGGGTCGAGGGGCGTCGCCCCCGCCCGGAGCTCGATGCCCGTCATCACCCCCCTGCTCCGGATCTCGAACACACCCGGCCGCGGTGCCACCCGCTCGGTCAGCAGGCTGGCGAGCGTGGTCGCCAGCCGCCGTGCCGATCCCAGGGTGTCCTCCTCCTCGAAGAGCCGGAGTGAGGCGCGGGCGACGGCGCAGGCCACCGGGTTGCCGGTGTAGGTGTGGCCGTAGTAGAGGGTGCGGTGCTCGGTGTGGGGAGCCGTGAAGCGGTCGAACAGCTCCTCGGTGGTGAGCACCGCGGAGAGCGGGAGGTAGCCGCCCGTCAGCCCCTTGCCCAGGCAGAGGATGTCGGGTGTCACCCCCGCGCCCGCCGACGCGAAGAGGTCGCCCGTCCTGCCGAACCCGGTCGCCACCTCGTCCGCGATCAAGAGGGCACCGTGCCGCCGGGCCAGGGCCGCCGCCTGCACCAGCCAGCTGTCCGAGTGGGTGAGCATCCCCGCGGCGGCCTGGACGCGCGGCTCGACGATCAGCGCGGCCACCTGGTCGCCCTCGCGGTCGAGGAGGTCAGAGAGCGCCCGGACCGACGCCGCCTCGTCGAGGTGGGGGCTGGGCACGACGCGGGCCGGGAAGAGGATGGGGTCGAGCCCGGTGTGGAACGGCTCGCTCCGACCCACGCTCACCGCGCCCGCGGTGTCGCCGTGGTACGCGTCGCCGAGGGCGACGAAGTGGGAGCGCTCGGGGTGGCCGGCGTGGCGCTGGGCCAGCAACGCGATGCGCAGCGCCGCCTCCACCGCGGCCGCACCCGCCTCGCAGTAGAAGACCCGGGTGAGCCCGGCAGGAGCGACGGCGGCGAGCTCCTCGGCGAGCAGGGCTCCCGGAGCGTGGGTCTGGCCCAGGAAGGTGCTGTGCGCGATCCGCCCCAGCTGCTCGCGCGCGGCCCGGTCCAGGGCGGGGTGCGCGTGGCCGTGGACCGTGCACCAGAGGCTGCTGATCCCGTCCAGATAGCGCCGCCCGCTCTCGTCGCGGAGCCAGCAGCCGTCCCCGGAGCGGATGACCAGGGGTGCCTCCTCTCGCCAGTCGCTGGTCTGGGTGAAGGGGTGCCAGACGTGGCGCCGATCGGCGGCGACCACCGCCTCGGTCGCGTCAGCCAGGGGCTCGGTGAGGGCCGAGAGGTCGAGCGCCCCGGCGGCCTCCGCCAGCGCGTCGACGTCGCTGGAGTCGCCGATGTGGGGCAGCACCCCGAGCACGGGGACCCCGCACTGGTCAGCGATCTGGGCGGCGTTCTCGGCGACGAAGGCCGCGTCTTCCTCGCCCATCGCCTCGACCAGCACCACCCCGATCACCCTCAACCCGGCGCCCAGCGCCGCCTCGACGGTGAGCGCGGTGTGGTTGATGGTCCCCAGCCCGGCGAGCGCCGCCACCACCACGCCGGCGTCGAGGCGGCGGAAGAGGTCGCGCACCGTCTGCCGGGGCGTGAGTGGCACCAGCAGCCCGCCCACCCCCTCCACCAGGAGGAGGTCGCAGCCGGCGGCCATCGCCTCGATCGACCGGGCGAGAGTCTCGACGTCCAGCTCCTGTCCCTCCGCGGCGGCCGCGGCGAGCGGGGAACGGGGCAGCGCGAAGGTGGCGAGCACCGCCTCGGACGGCGGGGTGGCCATCACCCTTCCCAGCAGGACCGCGTCCTCGGCGTCGGTCCCCGGCGGGACGCCGGTCGCCACCGCCTTGACCGCCCGGCAGTCCACTCCACCCCGCCGCAGGGCGGCGCAGAGGGCGGCGGTGAGCACCGTCTTGCCCACGCCGGTCCCAGTTCCCGTGACCGCCACGATCCGGCCCGTCACGAGGAGAGCAGCTCGGTCAGGGCGGCCGCGACGCCATCGATCTCGGCCTCGGAGTGGGCCGCGCTGGCCACCAGCCGCAGCCGGCTCGTCCCCGGCTCCACGGTCGGCGGGCGCAGCCCCTGGACCAGGTAGCCGCGCTCCCAGAGCGCCCGGTCCAGCTCCATGGTCCGGACCGGGTCGCCGGACAGGACGGCGACGATGGGGGAGGAGGGGTGGGCACCGGGGAGTGCCCGCTCGCCGAGCCGCAGCCGGAGCAGCCGGGCGCGCTCGTGGAGCCGGAGGACCAGCTCCGGCTCCGCCACCAGCACTCCCAGCGCCGCTCGCGCGGCGGCGACGGTGGGGTGGGGGGGCGCGGTCGAGAAGATGAGAGCCCGGCCGCGCTGGAGGAGCAGCCGGCGGACCGGCTCCGCCCCGCAGATGGCCGCGCCGGCCGCGCCCAGGGCCTTGGAGAAGGTGACCATCCGCACCACGTGGTCGCCGGCCACCCCCAGCTCGGCGGCGAGCCCGCGCCCTCCCGGACCGGTCGTTCCCAGCGCGTGGGCCTCGTCGACGACCAGCCAGGCACCGTGGCGGCGGGCCAGCCGGTCGAGGGCGACCAGGTCGGCGGCGGCGCCGTCCATCGAGAAGACGGAATCGGTGACGATGATCGGGCGCCCCTCAGCGCCGCCCAGGCGGGCCTCCAGGTCGGTGCTGTCGAGGTGACGGTAGACGGCCACCCGCGAGCGCGACGCCCGGCAGCCGTCGATCAGCGAGGCATGGTTGCCCGCGTCACTCAGGATGGTCGCATCGGGGCCGCCGAGCGCCTCCAGGACGGCGACGTTGGCCGCGTAGCCGCTCGGCGCCACCGTGGTGGTCGCGGAACCGAGGAAGCCGGCGAGCGCCTCCTCCAGATCGGCGATGGCCCCGTGGCCGCCGGAGAGGTGGCGGGAACCGGTGGCTCCCACCCCCAGCTCCAGGGCGGCCCGCGCGGCCGCCTCGCGCACCGCGGGGTGAACGGAGAGGCCGAGGTAGTCATTGGAGCTGAAGACGACGACAGCCCTGCCGTCCACCTCGCAGCGGGAGCTGCTGCCCCCCTCGCGCCGGCGCAGGCGGCGGATCAGCCCCGCACGTTCGTCGGCGAGCAAGGTCTCCCCGGCCCAGTCGACGGGCCTGTTAGGCGGCATCTTCCACCCACGTCTCCCAGCTTGAGGTGGAGATCCCGAGCCCCACCCGCACCCGGGGGAGCTGCCAGAGCGCGGTGCTGTAGTCGGCGGCAGAGTCGTTGACGAGGTCCTGCAGCCCGCCCGCGTAGCCGTACCCCTGGAGGGCCGTGAAGAGAGGCTGTTCCAGGGTGCTGTCCGAGAATTGGTTCGGCCCCGGCCACACCCCGCTGTAGGCGATGAACTGGATCGGCTGCCCTCCGATGAGGCTCTCCAGGGTGGTCTTGCTCTGGTCGGTCACGACCTGCAGCTGCTGGCTGGTGACGTCCCCCGCCCAGAGCGGCACGTTGTCCTTGAGGGTGTGGTCGCCGAAGGAGAAGCCGGTGTTCGCCAGATCTCGGAGCTCGGCCGCGGTCACGTACTGCTGGGGCCCGTAGACGCCGCCGACCAGGGCCGTGCAGGGGAAGAAGACGGCCGTGAAGCCGTACTGGCGAAGGATCGGCACGGCGTTGGTCCACTGGCTCAGCCGGCCGTCGTCGAAGGTGACCACAAATGAATGCGGCGGTGGCGGCAGCCCGTAGAGGAGCGCGTCGGCCAGATGCGCCAGCGAGATGCTGGTCGCCCCGATCGAATGCGCGTAGGCCATCTGGGCCTGGAACTGGCTGGTCAGGGTGGTCAGCCCCACGTCGATCTGCCAGCCGTACGTGTTGCCGCCGTAAGCGCTCTCCTGGGGGACCTGGTTCTCCACCAGGTGGTACATGAAGATGGGGACGTCCACCTGGCGGGAAGTGACGCTCGCCGGCACGATCACCGGCGCGTCCATCGAGGCGGGGCCCTCGCCCACGACCGCCGCCGCCCCCGTGGCGGCGTCGTATTCCACCGATATCTGGGTCATCGAGAAGAGGGCGGCGACTCCCGGCGGAGAGAGCGAAGCCGGGTTCGCGAAGCTCACCCTGACCGGGAACCTCCAGGTGCCGGGCACCGAGACCGCGGGGCTCTCCGGGTCGAACCAGGTGACCCCGGCGGTGGCCGGTCCCAGGCTGATGGAGGCGATCGGGGCGTCCGAGAACTTGGCCGTCAGCATGGTGGTGCGGTCGCTCTGGCTCGGCCACAGCGCCTGGGCCTCCGGCGCCAGCTCGTCCCACTGCGCGTCCCAGGCGCCGCTCGCGGTCTGGTCGGCGAACTGCTGGGCCAGGGCGGTGACGATCTGGATGGGCGACGATGCCACCGGCGTCGCGCTGGGCAGGGCGGTGCTCGTCGAGGGGGTCGGTGCCGGCCGGCGGGTCGCCGGCGTCCCGGCCGGCGCTGTGCTGCAGCCCGCTAGGACCAGCGCCAACGCCACCACGGAGCCAATCCGCCGCGCCCGGCGGCTCAGTCGGATCACGAACTTACGCTACCAGGACGCCGGACGGGCCTGCCCGGTGGTGCCGGAGGACCGCCGCCGGGCACTCCCGCGGTCGCCCGTTGCCGCTGCCGTGACGCGGTAACCTGTGGCCCCCATGGAGAGCGAAATACCCGTCCCCTCCGGCGCCCGTCTCGACCGGCTCGACCTCCCAGCCCTCGACGTCAAGTGGCAGCGGAGCTGGGCGGAGCGCGAGACCTACAGCACCGACATGCGCGGTCCGCGCCCCTTCTACTGCCTGATGATGTTCCCCTACCCGTCGGCGGAGAAGCTGCACATCGGCAATGCCTACGCCTTCACCGGTGCGGACATCTACGGCCGCTACCGCCGCCAGAAGGGGGACGACGTCTTCGAGCCGCTCGGCTTCGACGCCTTCGGCATCCACTCCGAGAACTACGCGCTCAAGGTCGGCGAGCATCCCGCCACCTTGACCGCCCGCAATGTCGAGTACTTCCGCGAGCAGCAGCTCAAGAAGCTCGGTCTGGGCGTCGACTGGTCCCACGAGATCGACACCACCAGCCCCGACTACTACCGCTGGACCCAGTGGGTGTTTCTCCAGCTCTTCAAGGCAGGCCTCGCCGAGCACCGCGAGGGCCCGGTCAACTGGTGCCCGTCGTGCCTCACCGTGCTCGCCGACGAGCAGGTCATCAACGGCAGCTGCGAGCGCTGCGGCACCACGGTCGAGACCCGCTTCCTCAAGCAGTGGTTCATCAAGACCACCCACTACGCGCAGGAGATGCTGGACGCCCTCGACGGTCTCGACTGGAGCGAGCGGACAAAGATCGCGCAGCGCAATTGGATCGGGCGCAGCGAGGGCGCTCTCATCGACTTCAGGCTGAATGGCTGTGCCCGACCCCTGGTGACGGTCTTCACGACCCGCCCCGACACCCTCTTCGGCGCCACCTTCCTGGTCATCGGCGCGGATCATCCGCAGCTCGGCGACTTCGTCCGCGAGGACCGCCGTGACGCCGTGGAGGAGTGGCGGGCAGCGCTGCCTCCGGCCAATGCGGAACCCGACTTCTCGGTCGGCGTCGACCTCGGCACGCTCGCCGTGCATCCGCTCACCGGAGAGGAGCTCCCGGTCTGGGCCGCACCGTACGTCCTTGGCGGCTACGGCACCGGGGCGATCATGGCAGTGCCCGGCCATGATCAGCGCGACTGGCAGTTTGCCCGGGCCCACGGCCTGCGCATCGTCGAGGTCATCGGCGGCGGGGATGTCGCGGTGGAGGCGTGGAGCGGCGAGGGGCCGATGGTCAACTCCGGCCAGTTCGACGGCACCCCTGCTGCGGAGGGCAAGCGGCGGGTCGTGGAGCTGCTCGAGGCCCGTGCCGCCGGGCACGCCCATGTGCAGTTCCGCCTGCGGGACTGGATCATCTCGCGCCAGCGCTACTGGGGACCGCCACTGCCGATCATCCACTGCCCCGTGCACGGTCCCGTCGGCGTCCCCGAGTCCGAGCTTCCCGTGCTGCTCCCGGAGGTCAAGGACTTCCGTCCCCTCGGCACCGGTGTCTCACCTCTCGCCCAGGTCGAGGAATGGGTCAACGTGCCCTGTCCGGTCTGCGGCGAGCCGTCCAAGCGCGAGACCGACGTCAACGACAACTTCCTGGACTCGGGCTGGTACTTCATGCGCTACCCGTCGACGGACTTCGGCGACCGGGCCCTCGACCCCGAGCGGACGCGGCACTGGCTGCCCGTCGACATGTACATCGGCGGCAATGAGCACGCCGTGCTCCACCTCATGTACGCGCGCTTCCTGATGCGCGCGCTGCACGGGATGGGCCACGTGCCCACGCCCGAGCCGTTCACCCGCTTCCGGGCCCACGGTCTGCTCACCTTCGCGGGCGGCAAGATGTCCAAGAGCAAGGGCAACGTCATCAACCCGGACGACTACATCGCCCGGCATGGCGCCGACACCCTGCGCCTCTACCTGATGTTCCTCGGCCCCTATCTCGAGGGCGGCGAGTGGAACGACGACGGCATGAAGGGGCAGAGCCGCTTCCTGGAGCGGGTCTGGCGCTGCGTCCAGGCGGCGGCGTCCGGCGACGTCTCCGATGCCGCGGCCGAGCGGCGCCGCCATCGGACCGTCGCGGCCGTGGAGACGGCCATCCTGTCCCTCCACTACAACACCGCCATCGCGGCGCTCCACGAGCTGGCCCGGGGGGTCGACGAGGAGGCGCGCGAGGGGAGGGCGCGGCGGATCGACGCCCGCACCCTGGTGCAGCTGCTCGCCCCGTTTGCACCGCACATCGCCGAGGAGCTCTGGCAGCGCCTGGGCCACAGCGAGTCCTTGGCCTACGAGCCCTGGCCCACGCACGACGAGGCCATGCTCACCGACCAGACCGCCGAACTGCCCGTCCAGGTCAACGGCAA
>PMYJ01000243.1 GCA_003170875.1 Candidatus Dormiibacterota bacterium
CCGGCGCGCACGATGTGGCGCATCGCCTCGGCCATCGGCCCGAGGTCGGCGGCGACCGCCGCTTCGAGCCGGCCTTCGAACTCGGCGAGCTCCTCGAGGATCGGGCTGAAGAGCGTCTGCGCATCGCTCGTGGCCGATGCCGCGGCGTCCGCCTTCGGGGGCCGGCCCTCGGCGGGCACCTCCATCGCCTGCCGGAGTGCTCCGCTCGCGTCCATCTGTGGGGGGAGGATATCAGTCACCGGTCAGACCGGCTTCGGCCCGCCCGCCAGCGCCCGCGGTTCACGCCGTTCACGCCGGCGCGGCCGGCTCCACGTCCGTTACCAGCTCGCGGAAGGCGTCTCCCCGCGCCTCGAAGTCGCGGAAGGCGCCATAGCTGGGAGCCCCGGGCGAGAGGAGCATCACCGACCCCGGTTCGGCGCGGGCCCGGGCGAGCCGCACGGCCTCGCCCAGGTCGGCCGCGGGGAGGACCGGGGGTGCACCCGGCAGCGCCGCCAGCTCCCCGGCCAGCCGGTCGCCGCTCGGAGGCAGGGCGACCACGGCGAGGACGCCCCGGTCCCGGCGGAGGCGCCGCGCCAGGGGCCCGTAGTCCTGCCCGCGATCGAATCCCCCGGCGATCAGCACCACTGGCCGCCCCTCCAGAGCGTCGAGCGCAGCCACCGTGGCCTCCGGAATGGTGGCGATGCTGTCGTTGACGAAGGTGACTCCAGCCGCCTCGCCCACGGGTTCGAGCCGGTGCCGCAACGGCCGGAAGCCGGAGAGCGCGGGGACGAGGGGGCGCACCTCGACGCCGGCCTCCTCGAGGGCGGTGAGGGCCGCGCATGCATTGAGCAGGTTGTGCCGGCCGCGGAGCTGGAGCCGGTCCGCGGCGACGAGCCGGTCATCGCGCCAGAGAATCGAGCTGCCGTCGGTGTGATAGCCGGCGGGGTCACCGAACCAGACGTGCCGGCCGGGCAGCGCCGGCGCGAGCGCCCGGGTGCGGGTGTCCTCGCGGTTGAGGACGGCCACCATGCCGGGCCGATGGGCAAAGAGGTTGAGCTTGTCGGCGAAATACCGCGCCTCGGTGCCGTGCCAATCCAGGTGCTCGCGGTAGAGGTTGAGGAGCACCCCCACCTGCGGTGACCAGTCCAGGTCGCTGATCTGGTGGCTGGAGAGCTCGAGCACCCAGAGCGAGGGCAGCGGCTCGGGATGCAGGTGCGTGAGCAGGGGGATGCCGATGTTGCCGGCCAGCACGGTTCGCATGCCGGCGGCGCGGGCGAGGTGGTCGATCAGGGAGCTGGTCGTGCTCTTGCCCTTCGACCCGGTGACCGCGATGACTGTCTCGCCCGCGTGCTCGGCCCCCCAGAGGTTGGTCGCGGTCGTGACCCGGGTAGCGGCGGCGACCCGCAGGGCATCGTCACGGTAGCGGCTGAGGCCTGGGGAGCGGACCACGACATCCGAGGCGCAGAGCCGGGCGATGCCCTCCTCGCCGTGGAGCCAGGGGAGGGTCGCGGCGACGGCGCGCTCCGCCTCCGTTGGCGGCGCGTCGGTGACGACGGCGATGCCGGTCGGCGGATCCGCCATCGCGGTCAGCGCCGCGAGCGTCGCCCGGCCCTCACGACCGAAGCCCCAGAGCGCGACGCGCCGGCCTCCGAGCTCATCCAAGCGCATCGGCGAACTCCATGTACGCCGCTGGCAGTGCGTGCTCGCGTGCGGGCGCCAGCACCGCGTCGACGGCCTCCTGGGAGAGCCCGGCCACCCGCGGGTCGGCGCCCAGGGCCCGCACCACCGCGGCATCGCGCCAGCCCTCCGAGGCGGCGAGCAGGCGCATCGCGACCCTCGACTCCTCCACCTCCCCCACGCACTCCAACGGCTTGTCGGCCTCGATCCCGAGCAGGGCGGCGAAACCCGGAAGCTGGGTGGGGTCGCCAAGCAGATCGCTCCCCATGATCGAGACAATCCTGTCCCTATCCAGGAAGGGTGCCAGCGCCAGCGCGACGAACCGGCATTTCGGGCAGTCACCGCACCAGCTGGGCGTGCGCCGGTCCCGGTCGAGCAGGAAGGCGCGGTTACAGCTGACGAAGGCACGGTGATAGGCGGGCAGGGCGGCGAAGCGCCGGGCGATGGCCAGCTCCGACCACGGCCGGAGCAGGGAGAAGTAGTCGAGATCGGCGGCGACGTGGCCGGCGACGATGGCCGCGAAGCGCCGCTCGAAGTCCCAGCTCTTGCTGTACTGGTGGTTGACCTCGATGCCGTCCCAGATGAGGCTGGCCGCCGATGCGGAGCGCTCGTCGGCCATCACCACGGCGCCGGCACCGTGGACCAGGGCTGCGATGACGGCCAGACACGAGACGACGGCGGTGACCGGGACGTGCCCATTGAGGGCGCCGCGGCGGTTGAGCTCCAGGAGATGGGGGTCGAGGACCCGGGTCACCGCGACGTGAGGAAGCCCGGCCACCTCCACGGTGCGAACCACCGCGGGCGCTTTCCCCACACTGAAGAGGAGGGGTTCACGGCCGGCTCCGCGGACGGCCTCCAGGGCCACGATCGAGTCCTTGCCGCCTCCGATCGGCACCAGTGGCCGGTCGCCGAGGCCCGCGGGCCCCGCTTTCGGCGCGCCAGTTCCCGTGCTCGGAAAGGGCGGTATCTCGTGCCCCCGGAGGTCGTTCACGAAGCGGCACTCGGCCAGACCGCGGGTGTACAGGCGGTGAAGAAACGCGGCCAGCTCCGGATCGGGCAGATCCGTCTCGACCGAGATCTCGGGGGCGAAGCACGTCTTGTAGTAGCTGACCCCGGCGATGAGGTGGAGCAGGGCGACTGCACGCTCGAGTGCCTCCATCCGAGCTGGGTCCAGACCGGCGACAGGTGCCCCGAGCTCGACCCGCTCATGCAACTCGTCGCCGTCGAGGGCGTAGCCGAGATCGATCAGCCCCGTCGCGGGCTCCAATCGCCATCCCACGAATCGGAACCGGCGGACGGAGGCGGGAACGAAGGGGGGAGCCGCCGCCGGCTGCGGTTCAGAGACGGGCATCGGCTCAGTATGCGAGGAGAGATCAGGTGGCGGGCTGGATTCCGGGGGTCCTCATGACGGCGGCGCCACGCCCGGCGATTCCGGTGAGTCCGGAGTGCGGGGTGACCAGCCAGTCGCTCACCCGGGCGGCGAGCCCGGGGGCGTTGAGCACCGAGACGTGCCCCTGCGGGTAGCTCCACAGCTCCGAACCCCACGCCTCGGCCAGCGCTGCCATGGGCGCGTCACCGACGACCCCGTCGAGGGTTGGGCGGACGATGGCGATCCGCTCCCCGGGTGTCGCCGGAGGGGAGAAGGTGCGGGCCACGATGGGGGCGAGAGCCGCCACCACCACCCGTCGTGCCTGGTCGCGGTCGGGGCCCCACACCCCTCCCCCGCCGCCGTCCAGGCCCACCACCCGCCGGGTGCGCCGTGGAAGGTTATGGAGGACGGTGGAGGCGGGGTCGCAGAAGGGGGCGAGGGCAACCACCGCGTCGAGCTCCAGCTGAGCGGCGAGCAGGAGGGCGACGAGGCCGCCGAGGGAGGTCCCGCAGACCTCCACCCGATCGCTCACCTCGCGCCGCGCCCAGGCAAGCACCGCCGCGCAATCCTCCACCGACTGGCGAACGATCTCACGCGTCCAGGTCAGGTCCGCCTGGATGAATCCCTCGCCGCTCCGGCTGCCCGGCCGGCGCCGGCGGAGGTGAAGGGGAAGGTCGATACGGGCCGCATGGGCGCCGCTCGCCGTGAGCGCCCGGCAGCGGCGCTCCTCGTACCAGGGGCTGGGCGAGGCCAGCCCGTGGATGACCAGCACGAAGGGGAGGTCGCGCCGGCCGGGCCGGAGATGCGCGGTGGCCTCCAACTGGCGGCTCCCCGGGTCAGTCCCGGGCCCCTGGCTCGGCCCGCTCAGATCGCGCACCTCCACCCCATCGGCGTCGTGGCGCAGAACCGGACCGGCGGTGACCTCGGCGAGGTCGTGGAGCCGGCTCGCAGCCCAGAACTCGTGGGGGTCGGCGGGCGCCCAGCTTCCCGAAGCGGGGGTATCCACGGGGAGGCGGGCAAGCTGCCAGCGCACCCCGGCGTCCATCGCCCGGGCGACCAGAGTGCTGACCCGATCGATCATCCCATTGCCCCGATGGAGAGACGCATTCGTGAGCAATGTACCCCGGCGTACCGATTCCCAGTCAGGCGTGTCGGGGGCAGCTCGACGTAACGCAATGATGCTAGTGGCGAACGTTGCGAGCGGAGTACCGGGCCCGGGGATCGAACCCGGATGGGGCAGCGCCCCCGCGGTGTTTAGGACCGCTGCGTCTACCGATTCCGCCAGCCCGGTGCGGGTGTCCCAGTCTAGCCCGAGCACCTATACTGCGGACGGATGTTCGCCAGGCGGTTCTCCGAGTCCAGCTACCGTCGCAGCCAGGCCGCCACCGGCGTGCCGGTACGTCCGACCCCGATCGCCCGGGGGCTGACGCTCCGGGTCCTCGGGGTGGGTGAGGAAGCCGCCGAGCGGGAACGCATCGGCCAGCACCTCATCGACGAGCTGAGCCGGGAGGCAGGCCTCCCCCCCTGCCAGGTGGTCGTACCGGACCGCCCGCAGGTGCACCGGCACGACGGGCAGCGCCTCCAGTCAAAGACGTACGGCTACTACACCTTCCGGCTGGACGCTGAGGGCAAGGTGGCATGGGCGCGCATCCGCATCTATCACCGCACCGCGGTCCAGCAGCGCGTCATCGCTCCCAAGGTCTTCCTCAACACGCTGCTCCACGAATGGACACACCACTACGACTTTCACGGGTTGCGACTGCCGCGCTCGTACCACACGGCCGGCTTCTTCGCACGGCTCCGTGCTCTGGCCGATGCCCTCGAGGTCGGATTCGTACTGCCGCCCGACCCCGACGCCGCGGGGCAGCCGGCCGGAGGAGCGGCGCCCGCCGATTAGCCCGAGGCTTGCGAACGCGGCGGCCCGGCCGTCACCGGCTCGGGTATCCTCGCTGATGCGGCGACGTAGCCAAGTGGTAAGGCACGGGTCTGCAAAACCCTGACCGTGGGTTCGATTCCCACCGTCGCCTCCAAACGCTCCACCTCCCGGGCATCCCCGGCCCGTGTGACGTCTCATCGCCCGGCGCGCGCGGGCGCGCCGGTCAGCTGCCGACGGCCGACTGAGCGGTGAGGACGGTCTCGATGCCCTGGATGGTCGCCGAGGAGCACACCGACGATGGCTGGTTGCTGTCGGCGAGGCAGATCGCGGCGGTGAGGAAGTTGGCGTTGCCGACGATGGCGAGGGTCACTGGGCTGGTGGCGTTGGCGAGATCTACGGCGATCTGTTTCCAGCTCAGCCCCTGGAGGATGGCGGGGTCGAAGCTGGTCTGGAAGAGGACGTAGCTCCCGCCGATGTCCAGGAAGGGGAGGCCGGGATTACCGGCAGTCGATGCGCTATATGGCTGCTGGTCGTAGGTGGTGAAGATCTGCTCCACCGGGGCGCTCGGCGTCTGGAGCTGATTGCCGTTTTGGTCTTCCGTCTCCACCGGCATGAAGTCGACCCACTGGCTCGTGTAGCTGCTGTCCACGAAGGTGAAGGTGCTGGTGTTGGGAGCGACCTGGTCGGTGCTGCTCGACGACATCTCCTTGAGGCCGGAGAAGGTGCCGAACCGGGAGAGGGCCATGATCATGCTCCACCGCTCCGCCGCGCAGTAGGGGCAGTACTCGGCGCCGACGTAGATCACCTCGGTCTTGCCGGCGGAATCGGTCAACGGCTTGGTTCCCGTCAGCCGGCTGAGCTGCCCCGCGGGATCTGACGTCTGGGCACTTCCCTCACCAACGATTCCGAAGATCCTGACCCCGGGATTGGTCACCGCCGACAGCACCGACGCGGGGACCTTGGTGGGCGTCGATACGGGCTGGAGACCGTTGCCCGCGGGTAGGAGGAGGACCACCAGCAGCGCTACGACGAGCACGACGACCGCGCCTCCCCCCGCCCAGTAGAGTGGCTTCTGCCACCACTGGCGGACGCTCTGTTCCTGCGTCTGCTTCGCCGTCCGCCGCCGCTGCTTCTTGGTCAGGGGACGCCGGCCGGCTGCCGCCTGCGCCTCCGCCTGCGCCTGCGCCTGCGAGCGCGACTTCGGCGGAGGCTGGGCCCGGGGGCGTGGCCGGGGGGAGCTTGGGGACTGGGGGCGCT
>PMYJ01000233.1 GCA_003170875.1 Candidatus Dormiibacterota bacterium
CGACCGGATGGTCGTCGACGATGAGGAGCCGGATCTTGCCGCTGCTGCCCATGAGCGCAAACCTCTACATACGCTGCCGTCCCCTACCTCGGCAGGGCGAATTGTAAGGCGGCGACCCCTCTCCAGCCGCAGTGTGACGCGAGAGCGACCGGACCGTGCTCCGCCGTTCACCCCCCGGTCGGGCGGAGCCGGTCGGGGGCTCAGACCTCCTGCCAGCTGCTCGCAGCCGCACGGTCCCCCCGTGCCGCCCGCGGACGCTGGCAGGGGTGGAGGGCCGCCCAGGTCAGGGAACCGAAGTGGACGTCACCTTCGTCCGCCCCGAAGGCCTCCTGATGGGTCTTTCGGTGGGTGGCCGCTCGGCCTCTGCGCCCTGGAGGTCGGCGTCCATCTCCCCGCCGAACCCGCCACCGCCGAGGGCCTCGTCGGGCGCCGGGGTCGACGCGGGGCTGCCGGCGTCCGCGTCATCCGAGGAAGGGGAGGGCAGCATCGGGATCGACAGCTTGAGCGTGGTGCCCTTGCCACGAACCGACGTGATGGTCAGTTCCCCGCCCCCGTCGCGAACGGTCTGCACCAGCAGGCCGAGGCCGGCGTGGCCCTTCTTGCGGCGGTCGGCCCGTTCCGCGGCGGAGAACCCACGACCATCGTCGCGGATCGAGGCGACCAGACGCCCACCCTGGGGGCGCACGGTCACCCAGACGCTGTGGCACTGGGCATGCTTGATGACGTTGCGCAGTGCCTCCTGCACCACGCGGTAAACGAGACGCTGGTGCCGTTGATCCACGGGCTCCTCGGTGCATTCGAGAACCCAGGAGATCTGCTCCCGGTCCAGCCGAGTGAGAAGCTGTCGCAGGGCTGAGGCGAGGCCCTCCTCGTCGAGGAGCGGCGGTGCCAACTCGATCATGAGCGTCCTCAGCTCCTGGACGGCCTCCCCCGCCAGCTCACGGGTGTAGTTCAGGAAGCCCTCGACACGCTCGCGAGACCAGACATCGGCGTCGCCGTCGGAGAGGCGCCCGAGCAGGGCGCTGGAGCGGATGAAGAGGCCGGAGACGTCCTGGATGACACTGTCGTGGAGATCGGCGGCGATCCTCTTGCGCTCGACCTCTGAGGCGTCCCCTGCGCGGCGAAGAGCTTGGGCCTCCCGGCGGAGCAGCGCCTCTCTCTCTCTCGCATGAGCCGCGTCCTTCTCGGCCTCGGCGTGCATTCTCCGCGCCGTGGCGACCAAGGACATCTGGACTACGCCGACCGGGACGAGAAGGACGAGTAGCCCAAGCGCTCCGTCGCTCTGGTAGAGGGTGGAAACGCCACCAGCGGCGAAGCCGAAGGCGATGTTCCAGGGGAGAAGCTGACGAAGAACGCTGACGAGCTGGCGCGGACGGAAGGTTTGCGTCGCAACGCCGAGCACGACGCCGAGGAGCCCGGTCCCCACGCCAAGTGCCACGAGCCCTCCGACAATGCCCGCGGCGAGTGCCCGTGGCATCGATGGTCTTAGACCGCCCAACTCTATGAAGGTCGCCCAGGCAGCCAGGTTGAAAAGTAGGTGGTTGGCCGTGTTGAACGCGGTCCGAATTGCCCCTGGTCGACGGCGTAGGTAGTCACCGAGAGCGTGCCCAAGGGCCATGACGACGATGGCCGGCGGACCGACCGTGAACGCGAAGGCCAGCTCGAAGAAGACGCCCGCGGACCAGCGTCCCTGACCACGTGCCGTGACGGGCACGGACCAGAGCGAAAGGCCAGTCACGAGAACACCTGCCAGGACGGTCCCAACCCAGTCGGGTGGACGCGCCAGAGCGGGAACCAAGGACACGGCCACCACCGCCCACAGCGCGGCGAGGAACCCGGCCAGCCGCCAAGTCAGGACGACCGAACCGCCCTGCTGGCGCTCGGGAACGGACGTGATCTCGCGGAGTCGACGCCTCAAGCTCGCCCTGGCGGAGGGCCGTGACGCTTGCCGGGGAGGTGTTGCCGCCGAGTCCATCAAGATAACCTTAGGGCCGACGGGCAGGTAATGCCCGGCAGCGCCACCGCAATGTCGTGCGCCCGTCGCGCCCCGATTACCCGTGACGGCGAGGGCGCCGACCGCTCAATCCTCCAGGAGACTATGTCACGCAGCCGAGTGATGGGGCGCTGCGGAGTTGTGACGCGATCGCAACCGGCGCTTTACATCGTGAGCGCGCTTCCCGCATAATGCGCCCCGTGAGCCGCGGGCTCAACTGGCGGAGGCTCCGCCGGGCGCAAAGGCGTTGGGGGGAATGGAGGGAACCCGATGTCCCACGTGGATCTCGACTGGGTCGACTGGTAGCTTCTGCTCTGCGCACCCCTCGATAGGGGTTTGAGTTAGGCCGCTGCGGTGTCGGCATAGGTCGTCGGCCGGCACCGCTGGGCGCATTTGCTGCTTCGAAAGTCGGAAACTACCGCGGTGCGTCCGTCTGTGGCGGTTCGTTTCTTGGTCGGGGTGGCCGTGTCCACCTTCGGCGACTGGCTGACGACGTTCGCCCTGGCCGTGGTGGTCTTCAATGCGACCGGGAGCGTGGCAGCGACAGCCGGTTACATGCTGGTCCGCGTCGGTCCGCGCCCGCTGGGGGCCTGGCTAGGCGGACCGCTCGGGGATCTCACCAGTCCGCGCGTGGCCATCGTTGGGGTGGCGCTCACCCAGGGAGCACTCACGGCCGCCCTGGCGGCGTCTCTGGCGTTTGGCCGCGGTCTCTGGGCAGTCTTCGTGCTCGCAGGGCTCTCCCAACTGGTGGGCGGCGCATGGCAGCCGCTGACCGGGGCGCTGATGGCCCGGCTCGCCAGGGGCGGGGCCCGCCACAGCATCAACCTCGCCTACATCCTTCTGGGAAGCGGGATGATGCTGGTCTCGCCCGCCGTGGGTGCGCTGCTGCTTCCCCACCTGGGGCCGGTCCCTCTCGTCCTGGGCGATGCCGCCACCTTCGTGGTCGCCGCCGGACTCTTCTTTCTCGTGCCCGTCGCGGGCGGGGGAGCGGCGCGGTCGCTCACCATTCGCGCCGCCGCGGTCGGCGGCTTCTCGGCCGCCTTCCGCCTTCCGATCATCCGCATCGTGGCCGTCGGCGCGTTCTCCGCGACGGTGGCGATCACCGCTCTCCAAGCCGCCCTCCCAGCGCTCGCGTCGCAGCGGTTCGGGACATCGGCCGACGCTGGCTTCTGCTGGGCCGCGGTGGGTCTCGGCGGGATCCTGGGCTCTCTGCTCGCCCTCTGGCGACCGCTCCGTACGCCAGCGGTGATCCTGCCAGGCCTGGTCGGTGAGATCGCGTGTATCGGCGCCGTCGCCCTCGCCGGGGGACCCGCCGTCGACCTCGTCCTCCTGGCGGCGAGCACGGCGTCAGCCAGCCTTGCCCAGATCGAAAGCGGCGTGATCATCCAAAGCCAGGCTCCCGAAATCGTAGGACGGATCCAGGGTGCGGTCTCCACCAGCCGCTTCCTGGGGATGGCGGGAGGGGCGACTCTCGCTTTGCTGCTTGCCCTCACCGTCACATGGCAAGTGCTGGTCGTCATCCTCACTCTTGGTGGCCTCCTCCTGCTGGGCGCCTCTACGCTCGGTCCGCGGTCGACCCCAGACCCACTGACGGCTGCAACGCGGGTGTCCCCTCTGGTCGACATCCCCGACTAGCCCGACTCCGACTACCGAGCGGCGGCGGCCGGCGCCGGGCGGGCTTGGGGACGCTGTCTCCCCGGCGTCTGATCGAGAGTGGAAGGCGATGGAGCTTCGTTCGACCCCGTGTTACGATCGATGAGAAGACTCACAAGCTGTGCGGTAGCTCGCCGAGAGCCCAGGTGCGAGCGACCCGATGACAGCGGCCGGCAGACCGGTGGATGTCCGGAGACGTACCCGCGCGCAGTCGACGGCAACGCCGACGTGTCTACCGGGCAAAGCTGAGGGGAATGCCATGGCCATCAACGGCGTGCACCTGCTTTTCTTCTCACCGGAGGCGGAGGCACTCCGCGCGACGCTCCGGGACGCGTTCGGCTGGCCGCACGTTGATGCCGGCGGCGGCTGGCTGATCTTCGCCACCCCGCCGTCGGAGATCGGCGTCCACCCCGCCGACAAGCCGGGGCACGAGATCTCGCTGACCTGCGACGACCTGGACGGGACCATCGCGGACCTCCGGGCCCGGGGAGTGACCCTGCGGGGGGAGCCCGAGGACCGGCAGTTTGGCCGCGCGATCACGGTGGTGCTGCCCGGAGGAGTCGAGGTCCTCCTCTACCAACCGGCCCACCCCACACCGCTCGGCAGCCGGGGGTAGCGGGGCCGGCCCGAGGGACCAGGAAGCGGGACCACCCGGAGGAGGAGCCACCCATGCTCGTCGTGATCACCATCCACGGGATCGGATTCCAGCAGGCGCCCAGCTCGCTGGCGGCTCCGGACGGCTACGCCGACGCCCTTCACGAGGGCCTGCGACGTCACCTCGGAGACCTCCTCGGCGATGACCCCACCCGGATCGCCGCCGGCGGCCGCGGCCCGGTGTACACCCAGAGCAACTACCCACCGCTCACCCACGCCACCGAGCCCGGCCTCCGCCGTCTCGGGAGCTGGACCCCATCCGGCTCCGTGGACGTCACGGGCGTGCCGCTGGCCGGGGCCGGAACGCAGGTCGCCCACGTCGCGCTCGTCTACTCTGGCCTCGAGAGCCAGCAGGGCGATCTCGCCGCCCTGCACGACCTCGCAGTCCTTGCCGACCCGTCCCTCGCCAGCTACGCGACCCTCGGCGGGCTGGGCCACATGCTGATCTCCGACCTGGAGGCGCTCCGCCTGCACCCCACCATCTCCGGAGCCCCGGGCGCCAGCCTGCAACCGCGTATGGAAACGGTGCACCACCGCGGGCTCGTCGACCGCCTGCTGCACCGGCCGGACGACCCCCTGCCCGCCGCACCTCCGGCAGAGGCTCAGGGTGACGGTGCTACCGGCGTGCTGCGCACCGTCGAGGATGACGTCGCCGCCTACGTGACGAGCAACGAGCACCGCGAGCGGGTGCGGATGTTTCTCCGCGACGCGGTCAGCCGGATCCTCGCCCGCCCCGACGTCGAGGGGGCGGTGATCAACGGCCACAGCAACGGGACGGTGATGGGCTTCGACCTGATCGCCGCCCTCTCGCCGCCGTCAGCGCCGGCGGTGCGGGCTCTGATCACGGCGGGGAGTCCGCTCCGCAAGTACTCGGACCTGCTGCAGTGGGGGGGCGACGCCGGCAGCCTGCGTCTGATCACCGGTGGCTGGACCAACCTCTGGGATCCGCTCGACCCGGTCGCCGATCCGCTCGGCCCGCCCTCGACGTGGAAGCGCGGAGAGCCGATCCCCGAGGGTGGCGGCCCGGGTATGTTCGTGGTCCACGATCCTGAAACGGGAGCCGAGACCGCCATGCCCGTCAGCGACCTCCAGGTCGACAACGTGCGGGACAGCACCGGGGGCGGGCTGCGGGCCCACAACTATTGGGACAACGACGCATTCTGCGCTGCGGCCGCCTCAGTCATATCGGGTGCGCTGCGGTAGCGGGCGGACCGGCTCTCCCCTCCCCGGCCGGGATCATCCGATCACCGTCACCCCACCCGCCCGCACCGGAGCAGGCGCCAGCGACGCCGGCGCGATCCGGCCACCAAGCCCAGCCCGCCGATGACCAGCAGCAGGGCTCCGAGCGGCCAGGGCGCCCGACCGGCGGAGGCGCCCGAGTCCGGGACCGGCGCGGCCGCGGCCACCGTGCCATCCGCGGAGGCGAACTCAGCGGCGGCATCGACGTCGCCGGCCGCCTCCACCATCGCCGTGTTGGTGATCTCCGTCCCTGCGAGGGCGCTCACCGCCACACGAATGTCGAAGGTCGATGTCGTGTCGGCGACGACGGGGGCGCTGTCGGTGCAGGTGACGTTCTGGCCGGCCGCCGCACAGCTCCAGGCTCCCGCGGTCTCCTCGGTGCTCGACACGAAGGTGAGCCCTGCGGGCAGCGGGTCGATGAGCGTCACCGGCGCCGCCGAGTCCGAAGGCCCGGTGTTGGTCACGGCGAGCGCGTAGGTGGCGTCACCCCGGTTCTGCAAGGAGTCGGTCAGGGTCTTGCTGAGGGAGAGGTCGGACACCCGGTCGCTGGTCGTCGGATCGCTCGCCGTGTTGTTGTCGAGGTCCGGATCGGGGTTGGGGCCCTGGACGAGCGCCACATTGGTTAGCGTCCCCACCGCTCCGGACGAGACCGCCACGGTCAGCGCCAGGCTCGGCGCGTCGCCGGTCACCACGATCGAGGTCCCGAGCGTGCAGGTCACCGTCCCATCGGAAGCGGCGCAGCTCCAGCCCGTCCCCTCGGCGCTGACGAAGGTCTCACCTGTGGGAAGCGTGTCACTGACGACGACGCCGGTACCCGAGTCCGACGGGCCTGCATTGTGGACGCCGATGGTGTAGGTGCCGTCGAGACCGGCCGTGAAGTCGCCGGTGTGGGTCTTGGTGATGGAGAGGTCGGAGCTGAGAGCCGGGGTCGTGGTGTCGCTCCCGCTGTCGTTGCTGGCGACGGGATCGGCGGTCACCGACGAGACGGTCGCAGTGTTGGTGATCGACCCGGTCGCGTCCGACGCGATCGCCACGGAGAGATCGATGTCGGCGGCGCTGTCACCGCTCGGGAGGTTGCTGGAGTCCGTGCAGGTGACTACCTGTAACGCGTCGGAGCACACCCAGCCCGTGCCCGTCGCCGCCTCGAAGGTCTCGGATGTCGGGAGCGTGTCGCTGACCGTCACCGGCTCGGCGGCGTCCGACGGTCCGAGGTTGCCAACCGCGACGAGGTAGGAGCCGGCGGAGCCGGCGGTGAACGTTCCCTGGTGGACCTTGGTCACCCAGAGATCGGCGGAGGTGGCGATCGAGGTCGGGTCGCTGCTGCTGTTGTTGGAGTGGTTGGGGTCGTTGGTCGCCGACGAGACCGAGGCCGTGTTGGTCTCGATGGTCGCCGTCTGTGATGACGGGATGCTGACCGCCACCGAGATGCTCGCGGCCGTGCTGCCGGCGGTGAGCACCGAAACGGCCGAGCAGCTCGCCTCGTTGGCCGCCGCGGTGCAGTCCCACGCACTCCCGCCACTCGCCGACACCAGGGTGAAGGGCGACGGCACGGGATCGGTGACGGTGAGAGGGAGGGCCGCGTCGGAGGGCCCGTGATTGGTCACGGTGAGGGTGTAGGTCCCATAGCTGCCGGCATCGAAGGCGCCGGTGTGGGTCTTGGTGATGGAGAGGTCCGCCGAGGTGTCGATCGAGGTCGTGTCCGTGGCGCTGTTGTTGCTCAAGTTCGGATCGGACGTCGGGCTGGAGACGCTCGCGTCGTTGGTGACGGAGGCCGAAACCAGGGACGGAGAGACGGCCACGGTGAGGTCGATGGTGGCCGCCGAGGTGCCCTCCACGAGGTTGGTACCGTCCGTGCAGGTCACCACCTGGCCGCTGGCTGAGCAGTTCCAGCCGCTGCCCGTCGCCCCGACATAGGTCTCACCCGACGGCAGCGTGTCGGTGACCACGATCGGCTCCCGGGCGTCCGACGGTCCCGCGTTGCTGACGTTGAGGTAGTACAGGCCGTCATCGCCAGCCGTGAAGGGACCGTCGTCGGTCTTGGTGATGCTGAGGTCGGCGCTGGTGGTCGAGGTGTTGGTCGTGCTACTGGTGTTGTTGCCCGCATCTGGGTCCGGCGTCGGGGAGCTGACCGTCGCCGTGTTGGTGATCGCTTGGGGAAGGACGTCGCTCGCCAGCAGCACGGTCAGGGTCACCGTGCTGGCCGCGGCCTCGGCGACGATCGCGCCGGAGTGGGTACAGGTGACCGTCGCGCCGCTGCTCCCGCAGATCCAACCCGTTCCCGTCCCGCTCTGGTAGCTCTCGCCGGCGGGCAGGGTGTCGGTGAGAGTCACCGGCCCCGCCGCGTCGGAGGGCCCGTTGTCGCTCACGGCCAGCGAGTAGGTCGCATTCTGACCGGCGACGAAGGAGCCCGTCAGGGTCTTGACCACCTGCAGGTCCGCCGACTGGGTGGTGCCGGCGTTGTCGGTGCTGGTGTTGTTGGAGGGCACCGGGTCGGTGGTCGGCGAACTCACCACCGCCGTGTTGGTCAGGGTGGAGACGGTCACGCCCGAGGCGAGGGCGACGGTGATGGTGAAGGAGGTCGTGCCGCCGACGGCGAGGCCGGAGGCGTCTGTGCAGGTGACGGTCCCCGACGAGACCGAGCAGGACCAGCCGGTGCTCCCACCCCCGCCGCTCACAAAGGTCTCCCCCGCAGGCAGGGTGTCGGTCACCGTCAGCGGCCCGGCCGCATCCGAGGGTCCGGCGCTGTTGGTGACCGTGAAGTCGTACGTGCCGTCCTCGCCGGCCACGAAGGTGCCCACGTGAACCTTGGTCAGGGCCAGGTCCGCCGAGGTCCCGATGGTGGTGGGGTTGTTCGAGGTGTTGTTGCCGAGCACCGGGTCGTTGGTGGGGGAGCTGACCGACGCGGTGTTGGTGATCGAGCCCGGCGCCTCCGAGGCCGCCACGGCGACCACCTCGGTGATCGGCTGGGCGAAGGAGCCGCTGGTCAGGCCCGACGCCGAGCAGCTGAACACCCCGCCGGACACCGCGCCGCACACCCAGCCGGTCCCGGTCGCCGAGACCAGCGTCTCGCCGGACGGCAGCGTGTCGGTCACCGTCAGCGGGCCCACCGCGTCGGACGGGCCGTGGTTCTGGATCGAGATGGTGTAGGTCCCCTGCTGGCCGGCCGTGAAGTTCCCCGCGTGCGACTTGGTGATCGAGAGGTCGGCGTTGGCGTCGATGGTCGTCGGATCGCTCGAGGTGTTGTTGGCGAGGTTGTTGTCCCAGGTCGGCGAGCTCACCGTGGCGGTGTTGGTGACGTCGGTGCCGTCCGGCGTGCTCGACGGCGTGTCCACCACCACGCTGATGATCGGGGCGGTGGTCCCGCTGGTGAGGGCGGTCGACGAGGTGCAGGTGACGGTGGGCGACGTGAAGCTGCACACCCAGCCGGTTCCGGTCGCCGAGACGTACTGCTCAGGAGAGACCATCGTGTCGCTCACGGTGATCGGCGTGGCCGCTGTCGACGGCCCGTGGTTGGTGACCGTCAGGGTGTAGGTGCCGTCGGCACCGGCGCTGAAGTTGCCGCTGTGGCTCTTGGTGATCTGGAGATCGGCGCGGCCGATGTAGGCGTCGGCGCTCGACGTGTTGCTCTGGTACTGACCGGTGCCGTTCCCCGAGGCTCCGGTGTTGTCGGTGCCGGTGGCAAACGCCGCGTTGACGTACGGGTAGCTCGGGCCGGTGGTGGCGACGGTCAGGAGCGCCAATGCGGGCGTCGCCTCGTAGACGACGGTGAGCGTCTGGCCCGCGTTCAGGGTGCCGAGGCCGGTCCAGCTCTGGACGTCGTCGCCGCTGCCGTTCACCGTCACCGTGGGATCGGGGTGGGTGGCCGGACCGGTCGGGGGCGTCACCGTGGTGGTCCCCGCATCGTACGTCCAGCTCCCCGGCAAGGTGTCGGTGACCGCCAGCGCATTGGCGATGGCGACCGTCGTGTTGTTCTTGACGGAAATCTTCCAGGTGAAGGGCTGGTTGGCCAACGCGGTGCTGCCGTTCGGCATCGACTTGGTCACCACCAGGTTCGGGAACTCGGCGTCCACGGTCACGCTCGCGGACGCCGGTCCGTAGCTCCGGGTGCCCGTCCCACCCCCGCTGACCCCCTCCCAGGAGGTGAGGGTGGCGGTGTTGGTGAAGGCCTCGCCGTTGGTCATCAAGGACGGCGCCGGCGGGTTGACCTGGTACGTGATGGTGTCCGCCGGGCCGGGATTCAAGGGACCGGGGATGCTCCAGGTGACCACACCGCCAGATTCGCTGGCCGTCCCGGTCGCCGGACCGGCGAGGGCGACGCTGCTGGCGACGTAGGCGAGCCCTGCCGGGATGGTGTCCGTCCCGGCGAGATCGAAGGCGCTGCTCACCCCGGCGAGGCTGTGGTTGGTCACCGTGATCGTGAAGGTGTTGGTCCCGCCCGGCTGGATCTTGGCCGGGCTCACCGACTTGGCGATGGTCACGTCGGGCTCCACCACCAGGGTGTTGAGGGGGGGGTTGGCCGCGGTGACGACGCCCCCCGTCGAGGAGTGATCGGTGAGCGTCGCCACGTTGGTGATCTGGTCGTTGCGCTGGTTGCCAACGACGGCGGCCACCAGGGTGGAGAAGGCGACGGAGACCACCTCGTCGGAGGAGGTCGCGTTGGCATAGGGCGTGGGGAAGGTGAGGGTGACCGTGTTGCTGCCTGCGTTGTAGGCGTAGGTGAAGCCCTCGGAGCTGCCCTCCACCTCGGTGAACGTGGTCGCGTCGGGCAGGGTCACCTGGCCGCTGTCGACGACGTAGGTCTGCTGGCTTCCCAGCGGATCGGCGAGCGAGGCCGTGTAGAACGTCGTGTCATGGGGCACGGTCACGTCGACCGTGTAGGTGATGGTCTCGCCGATGGTCGCGTCCGCGTTCGTGTTGCCCGACGTGGTGATCGAGGTGATCGCCGTCTTGGTGACGGTCGCCCCGGCGCTGACGACGTCAGCGCTCTCGCCGGCGGCGCTGGTGTTCTGCTCCCCGGAGGTGACCGTCGGGTCGATGTTGGACGCGGGGTAGTACAGGTTGTTCGGCTGACCCGAGTCGTTATGCTCGCCGACGAAGCTGCGCACGCCGGCGGTGTTGGAAAACGTCTCTCCGGCGCCCGCGCTGGAGGGGACCGCCATGGTGTAGGTCAGGGTCGTGGAGGCGCCCGGAGCCAGGTCCGGGATCGCCGACGGAGGCCATTCGATGAGGTCCGAACCCGAACCGGTCACGCAGGCCCCGGACGCGGGCACGATGGCCGTGATGTCGGCACAGTCTTCCTGGACCGGCAGCACGTCCCACACCTGCACGTCGTAGGCGTCGACAATGCCCGTGTCCTTGGCGGTGAGCGTGTAGCCGACGCTGTCTCCTCCCCGAACCGTGTCGCCCGAGGACTCGGGGACGCCGCTCCCGTCGATCGTCGTCACCGCCTTGGTCAGGGTGACGATCGGCGCCGCGAGCTGGTAGGTGACCAGGTCCCGGACCGTGAAGGTGGTGCCCTGGGTATTCGAGGTCACCAGCTTGGCCAGGTCCTGGGTGAGGTTGAAGGTGTTCCCCACGGCCGGGTCGGCGGTGGCGATCACCGCGAATTCGACCTCGAAGGTGGTGCCCGGCGCCTCGTAGAGGTTGCCGTCGGGGGCTGGCAGTGGGCTGCCCATGGTCCACTGCAGCTCACCGGAGGCCGGCTCCGTGAAGCCCACGTTGGAGGCGTTGTTGGCACCCGTCGTGGCCTCCGCAACGAAGCTGGTGTTGGGGGGGATGAAGTCGGTGACCGTCGGGTTCTTGAAGTCTGTCCCCGGCGGGTAGCTGACGTCGATCTTGAAGCAGATGTCGTCGCCGTTCTGGTAGGTGGGAGGGTAGCCCAACGATGCCGCAGTCAGGTAGGTCGCCGTGGAGCAGGTCAGAGGATCGCCGGCGGCCACGTTCTGCGAGACGTAGGCGGTGATGGTCGGGCCAGCGGCTGTCTGGGTGGCGCTGGCGGTCTCGGTGACGTCGTCGACCGTGACCGGCCCGTCGTGGGAGATGTAGTTGACGGCGCCCGCGGTGCAGTTGGGATTGCCGCTGCCGCAGCGGACCGAGAGGTTGCCCGACGCGACCTCACTGTTGGTCAGGCTGTCGTTGCCGACCGTCGGGGTGGTGGGGGCGTCATTGGCCTGGTAGGCGATCCGGTCGGCGGCTGGGAAGGTGATGGTGTCGGTGGTCGAGGGAGCCATGTGCCCGAGGTTCCACACCAGGGTGAAGGTGCCGTCGGTGTTCTCGGTGACCGACTGGTAGGCCGGCGACGGCATCGCCCCGGTCGGTGCGCACTCGCTGGCGGCCCCGGCGTCGTAGTTAACGCCGCCCAGGGGGCAGAGGCCCGAGGGCAGCGTGTCGGTGACCGTGGTGCCGTCCGAGTAGCGGTATTCCGAGGTGTTGACCGCGATTATGTACGTGACATCCGTGCCCTGCCCGAAGGTACCGTCGGAAACGGTCTTGGTGGTCACGATGTCGCGGGCGACCACCGTGTCGTAGCCGGTCGCCTGAACCGGGTTGAGTCCGCTCCCCAGGGTGCCGGTGTATGTGCCGGTGGCGGTCGCGAAGATGGTCAGCGACTCGCCGTTGGTCGTCTCCGCCCCGCCGTTGTTGTCGAGGTTGGCCGCCTGTCCGAGACCGGTCGGAGCGGTGCCCGTCGTCCAGGTGAGGGTGTTGGCCCGGATCGGGATGGCGGTGACGAACTCGACGGTGAGGATCGCCGATGGCGCCAGGTTGCCTAGACCGGTCCACTCGACGTGGGTGTAGACGGCGGTGGGCAGCGGGCCCCCGCCATCCGGGTCGGTGTCGACAGTCGTGACCGTCTCCGGAGTAAGGCAGTTGGAGGGTATCCCCAGCTCATGGGCGATGGACGGGCTGCCGGGGTACTCGACGGTGGTGCCGGGGTTGGTCGCGGCGTCCGTCGTGTTGTCGGTCTGGCCGCAGAGCAGGTACTCCAGCCCGGCCGGAAGCCAGTCGTCGACCGTGATCCCGTCGGTGGCGTGGACATCGTTGTTGGTGACCGTGATGGTGGAGACGAACTGGTGGTCGTGGATGCCGCGCAGCTGGTCACCACCCGGGGTCTGGGTGATGGCAAGCGGCGAGAGCACGGTGGTCCCGCTGGCCGTCGCCGAGCCTGTGTCATTGCTCGGGGTCCCGCCGGACGTGAACTGGGGGACCAACCGTGCGTCGGTGTTGACATAGGCGGAGCTGCTGTCCGTGTAGCTGTCGTTGGGGAGGAAGTTGGGCGTCGGGTCGGCGTCGGTGGCAGCCACCAGGGTGAAGCCGAGGGTGTTGCTGGAGCCGGGGGAGAGATCCGAGACGTTGCTCCAGATCAGGGTGGTCTCATGGGTCGCGGGCTGGTTGGCGAGGATCAGCGGATCACCGACCGATGCCGGGGTGGTCGACCCCGTGACGTAGCTGACGCCCGCGGGGAGCACGTCCTCGTAGCTGAGGTTGTACCCCCAACTCCCGCCGGAGGGATTGCTGGCGGTGAGGGATACGGAGGCGTTGGTGCCGTAGAGGACGGTCGCGGGCGCGCTCTCGCTGAGGGCGATACTCGGGGTCCCCGCGGCGTCGACGCCTGGGGAACTGCTGCTGGCGGAGACCATCGGGGCTACCGCCATCACAAGGCTGGCGATCGATAGCAGGGCACGGCGGGCAGGCCGGCGCAACGCGCGCTGGCGCCCTCTCTCGGGGCATCTCGTCACGAGATCTGACCCTACGGTGGGCGGCGCGCTCCTCCCGAACGCTCCATGTCACAGCTCATAGACGGTTTCGCAACCGCAGCCGGGGTATGGGTTTCTCCCCGCTCAGCTCGTATGCGCGCGCATCGTTCCGATGACGACGGTGACGTCCAGCTCGTCCAGGCTGGTCACCTCAGGGCTCAGCCCGCCACCGGCGAAGATCTCGGCGGCCCGGGGCGCCTGCTGGTCGCTGGTCTCAACCAGCAGATGGCCGCCCGGCACCAGCCAGATCGACGCCCCCGCCGCCACCCGCCTCAGCAGATCGAGCCCGTCGGAGCCCCCGTCCAGCGCCGCCTCCGGCTCGTAGAGTCGTGCCTCACGGGGGAGGAGCCCGATCTCGTCGGTGGGGACGTAGGGCACGTTGGCGACCAGGACGTCGACTCGACCGCGAAGGTCTGCGGGCAACGCGTCGAAGAGGTCCCCCGCGTAGACGCACCCGCCGATGCCGGCCAGGTTGCGGCGGGCGCAGCGCACCGCGGCCGGGTCGATGTCGGCGGCATGCAGCTGTATCCCGGGCACTGCGGAGGCGAGCGCGGCGCCGATGGCGCCCGAGCCGCAGCAGAGGTCGAGCACGACGGCGTCGGGACGGGTGAGGGCCACCGCCTGCCCCACCAGGAACTCGGTGCGGTGGCGCGGCACGAAGACCCCCGGGTCGACGGAGATCCGCAGGCCGCAGAACTCCGCCCAGCCGATCACGTATTCGAGCGGCAGACCCGCGACCCGCCGCTCGACCATCGCCGCGAGGTCGGCCGACTCCGCCGCCGCGGCGATGAGCAAACTGGCCTCCTCCTCCGCGAAGACGCAGCCTGCGGCGCGCAGCCGCGCGACGATGGCGGAGGCGTCCTCCGAGTGCAGATCAGCCAGATCCCCGGCCCCCTGGTCGCGACCGGCTCATCCCACCCGTCCCGCCACGTAGTCCCGGGTGCGCGGGTTCTTCGGCTCATTGAAGAGCTCGTCGGTCGCGCCGGACTCGACCAGCTCCCCGACCCGATCCTCGCCGAGGAGAAACACCGCGGCCTGATCGGAAACCCGAGCCGCCTGGAACATATTGTGAGTCACAAGGACGATGGTCACATCCGCCGCCAGACGGGTGATGAGGTCCTCTATCTTCGCCGTCGCGATCGGGTCCAGCGCGGAGCAGGGCTCGTCCATGAGCAGCACGTCCGGCTCCACGGCGAGGGCGCGGGCGATGCAGAGCCGCTGCTGCTGTCCACCGGAGAGGCGCACGGCCGGCTGGTGCAGGCGATCCTTGACCGTGTCCCAGAGGGCGGCGTGACGCAGTGCCGACTCGGCGGCGTCGCGCAGCAGGGCCCTGCCGCGCACACCATTGAAGCGCAGGCCGGAGACGACGTTCTCGTAGACGCTCATGGCCGGGAACGGGTTGGGACGCTGAAAGACCATCCCGATCCGGCGCCGGATCAGCTCCGGTCGGGTGTCCGCGCCATACACGTCGATGTCGCCGAGCTTGACGGAGCCGTCAACGCGGCCGCCGGTGTGATCGTGGAGGCGATTCACGGCCCGCAGCAGGGTGGTCTTGCCGCACCCCGAGGGGCCGATCAGCGCGGTGACCTGGCGGGCGGGGATGGCGAGAGTCACGTTGCGCACCGCGACGTGGTCGCCGAAGGAGACGCGCACCCCCTCCAGGGTGACCGCCGGCGGGGTCGCCGAGATCTGGTGTCCGTGCGTGAGCGCCGACGCGGCGGTGTTGGCCGCGGCCACCGCGCCCTCCCGTCCGCCAGCGGCGAGACGTGCGGGGACCCCTGGCCCCGTCGCCATCTCGGGCTCGCCTTCCGCGTGCAGCTGAGCCACTAGGGTGAGGGGCTCGGCCCGCGCGATGGGATCCCCGGACATCTCAGCGGGCCCTCCGGGAGATGCGCCACGCCGCGATCTTAGCGGCAACGCTCAGGAGCAGGACAAAGGCGAGCAGCACCAGGGCGGTGCCCCAGGCCGTCTCCTGGGCGATCGGGAAGGCCTGAGTGCCATCCGTGTAGATCAGCAGGGTCATCGCCGCGAGCGGCGTGGCCAGGGTGAAGAGGAGCGGCGCCGTCTCCCCCACCGCCCGGGCGATGGCGAGCAGGTTGCCGGTGACCAGGTCGGGGAGGGCGCCGCGCAGGACGACGGACCGGGCAACGCGGCCGCGGCGCGCCCCGAGGGCGATGCCGGCCTCCCAGAGGTCGAGGGCGATGGTCCGCATCGCCTCCTCGTCGGCCCGGATCATGATCGGCAGCATCAGCACCGCCAGCGCGAAGGCCGCCGCCAGGTTGGAGAACGCATGCAGGGGGAGGACCAGCAGCGCGTAGGCGAAGATCCCGATGATGATCGAGGGCACCCCGGTCAGCACGTCGGCGCTGAAGCGCAGGGCGGCGGCCAGCCGGCCACTCCGTTCGAAGAGGAAGAGGGCGGCCAGCAGCGCGATCGGGATCGCGATGACCAGCGCCAGACCGACGATCTCGGCACTGCCCGTGATGGCCGTCGAGATCCCGCCCCCGGGGATGCCGGGCGGAGTGGGGGCGTTGACCAGGAAGCTCCAGGAGAGCACCTGCGCGCCGCGGCTGATCGTGTAATACAGCAGGGCCACGAGCGGGGCCACCGATGCGACCGCCGCGACCGCGCAGAGCGCCTGGGCGATCCGCCCGGTGATCCGGCGGCGGGTCAGCGACCGCTGGGCCGCGGCGCGCACCAGATCACGGCGGCTGGCCGCGGAGGCCACGCTCACCTCAGCGCTCCCGCGGTGCCGGCACGATGGCCCCCGCCGCCCCGCAGCAAGGCCTGGCCACCGGCATTGACAGCGACGGTGAGCAGGAGCAGGACGGCGCCGAGGGCGATGACCGAGCTGGTGCCGAGACCCGGCGACGCCTCGGCGAACTGGTTGACGATCGCCGAGCCGAGGGTTGCCCCGGGAGCGGTCAGGGAGGTGGGGAGGGCCGGGCGGTTGCCGATGACCATGGCCACGGCGATGCTCTCGCCGAGCGCCCGACCGACCGCCAGGGTGATGGCCGCCTGGATGCCCGACCGTGCCGCCGGGATGACCGCCTTGCGCACCGCCTGCCAGCGCGTCGCACCCAGCGCCAGGGCTGCCTCCCGGTCCGCGACCGGGACCGCGGCGAGGGCGGTGCGGCTCAAGGCGACCATGGTTGGCAGGGTCATCACCGCCAGCACCACCGACGCCAGCAGGATGCTGGGCCCGTATGCCTCACCCCGGAAGAGCCAGCCGAGCAGGGGCATCGAGGCGAGGAACGGTTCCACCTGGTTGGCGAAGATGGGGGTCAGCACGATCAGCCCCCAGAGGCCGACCACGATGCTCGGCACGGCGGCGAGGAGGCCGATGAGCGTCGAGAGCGGGCCGGCCAGCCATCCCGGCGCCAGCTCGGAGAGGAAGGCGGCGGTCCCCAGGCCGATCGGCACCACGATGACCATGGCGACGGCGGTGGTGAGGAGCGTGCCGACCACCAGGATGCCGGCGCCGTACTCACCGGCGGCCGGATTCCACGTCCCCGACCAGAGGAACCCCACCCCGGAGTGGGTGAGCGCCTGGCTGGAGCTCCCGGCGATGCTGAGGAGCAGGGCGACGACCACCGCGGCGAACAGGCCGGCACCGCCCCACCGGAACACCGCATAGGCGTGCTCCCCGAGGCGCGTCCGCTTCCGGAGCAGGGCTGCACGCACCCCGCTGAGGGCCCCCCCCTCTCGGGGCATCACGCCCGTCGTGTCAGAGCTCATCGGTCTCCGCCGCGGTCACGCGCACGCTTCGGGGAGGCGGCCAGGTCAGCTGGAGAATAGCGGTGTCCCAGTCGAGCTCTCGATCTCGAGAATGGTCTTTTGAGCGAGGCTCGCGACGTTGGCGGGCAGGGGTGCGTAGCCGAGGGCGGCGGCGTCCTGCTGACCGGTTGTCACGACCCAGTCCAAGAGCTTGCCGAGGGCGATGGCGGTGGTCGTGTCGGACTGCTTCTGGTACACCAGCGTCCAGCTGAAGTTGGCCAGCGGGTAGACGCCGGCACCCGGCTCGTTGACCACGTTGAAGTTGGTCGAGCTGAGAGCGGTCGCCTGCGCGCCCGCCAGGGCGATGGACGCCTCGGTGGGAGCCACGTAGGAGCCCGCCGCGTCCAGGACGGCGGCGTTGACGAAGCCGTTCTGCAGCGCGTAGCCGTACTCGACGAAGCCGACGGACCCGCCGGTCTGGCTGACGTAGGTGGCGACCCCGGTGTTGAGCTGCTCGCCGATACCCACGGTGGCGAGCGGCCACGTCCGCGAGGGCGTCGAGGTGCCGATCGCGCTCACCCACGCGGGCGCAGTGTCGATGAGGTACTGGTCGAGGTCATAGCCGGGACCCGACGAATCCGCCCGATGCACCGGCTTGATGGCCAGGTTGGGCAGGTTGCTGACCCCGGAGACAGATGCGATCAGGGGGCTGTCCCAGTTGCTGATCGACCCGTCGAAGATGCCCGCCAGGGTGGGTCCGTCGAGCTTGAGGTTGGCCGGCGCGCTAGGCACGTTGTAGCTGATGGCGACGCCACCCAGGTCGACCGGGATCTGCAGCACCGTGCCGCCGGTCGCCGCGGACAGCTGGGACGACGTCATCGGGATCTCAGAGTCCCCGAAGTTGACCGTCCGCTGCTGGATGTCGGTGACTCCCACGCTGGAGCCCGCCGGCGAGTAGTCGACGGTAGTCTGCGAATTCTTCTGGTTGTACTCGTAGAAGACGGTCTGGAAGAGCGGCTCAATCGAGTTGGCGCCGGCACCCGTGAGGGTCACCGCGGCCTGCGTCTTGGTGTCGCAGGTCGCGCTCAGCACCGTGTTCGACGCGCATGGAGATGCGGTCGCGCTCGCCGGCGGCGTGGAGCCGCCACCGCTCGTGCTGCCGCATGCCGCGATCACACTGAGCAGAGCAAGCGCGGACAGCCCGACGAGCATATTCTTCCAGCCGCGAGCCAAGGGGAGCGTGATCACAGGGCGTACCCCTCCATTCCGTGCGCACCCCGGCCGGCGGGCCGGGCGAATTCCGTCACGGCCGAGTGTGGCAGGGGAAATCCACATGATCAAGCCTGGGAGTCGTATGATTCCGTTCTGCTGAGCAGAACTATGTCCGAGCTGCCCCCCCTTGCCGAGCACGACAACCCGCAGCGACGCGCGGCCCAGCGCGCCCGCTGGGCGGCACGGCCACGGCCGGAGGTCACGCTCGACCAGCTCCACACCTTCCTCGCCGTGGCCGAACGGCAGCACGTGAGCGAGGCGGCGGAGGCACTCGGCATCTCCCAGGGGTCGGTGAGCACCGTCGTCCACCGCTTGGAGAAGCGGCTCGGGCTGCCCCTCTTCCAGCGGGTGGGGCGCAACGTCCGCCTCACCGACGTCGGCCGGGCCCTCCGCCCCATCGCCACCCGGATCTTCGACGACGTCGCCCTGGTGGATGAGCTGCGGGTCAGCTACCTGAGCGCCGAGGTCGGCGAGGTCGCCATCGCCGCCGGCCACGTGGTCGGCGCACACCGGGTTCCCGGCTGGCTCGCCCCCTTCGTCACCGAGCACCCGCAGCTCGGCCTTCACCTCCGACTGGCTCGATTCCGGGAGATGATCACGATGCTCCAGGACGGCGAGGTGGACATCATCTTCGCCGGCTCCAGGGTCGACGTCTCCGGCGTGGAGGCGATGATCATGGAGCGCACCGAGATGGTGCTGGTCGCCGCCCCGGGACACCCGCTCACCGCCAGCAGCGAGCCCGCCCAGGAGCTGCGCGATTACCGGCACCTGGAGCACGAGCGGGGGACGGCGACCCAGCTGCTCGCCACCCAGCTGCTCGGGGAGTACGCCGAAGGGGCCGAGTCGGTCGAGCTCGAGGAGGGCGCCCTGGTCCCCGCCCTGATGGCCGGGCTCGGGTTCGCCGTGATGCCGCGGGCACTGGTCGAGACCGACCTGGTGGCCGGCCGCCTGACCGCGCTTCCCTGCCCCGGGGCACCCATCCTGCAGGCCTTCACCGCCGCCCGCCGCGAGGGCGTGCACACTCCCGCGGTGGAGCTACTCTGGCAGCACCTGCGCGAGGTCGCCGTCGAGCCCTGAGCCGACCGGCCTAGCCGGACGTCGCGCTCTGTTGCCGGGCCATCCCCTGGCGGGATAGATTCCCTGCCTGCATGCCGAGCGGCACCCCTCTCCCCCGTACGGGGAATCGCTCCGCACCACGGTACGGTGGGGGATCCGAGTGCCTCTGTTCCATAGGCGCCGCGAGTGGCCTGAGGCGCTGTCGATGCGCATCACAGACGTCTTCTTCATCCAGTTGCAGGGCAGAGGAACGGTCGTCACCGGCCACCTCGACGGAGAGGGTCTGCTGCGGGTCGGGGACGTCGTGGTCCACTCGGGCCGGGCGCATCGGATCCGGGGCATCGAGATATTCCACAAGATGCTGCGTGAGGCTCACGACGGGATGAACCTGGGCCTCATCCTCGGACCGGAGGTGCCCCCTCGCGGCTTCGAGGGGCACATGGTGAGCTTCCGCCGTGGATGAGCGGCCGCCCCTCGAGCGGCTCGCGGTGGTGGTGACGTGGAGCCGAAGGCGCCATCCGCTGGGTCTGCGCTTTGGGGTGCTCATCATCGACGTGCGGTCCGTCCGCCTGAGCGACCGGGACGGCGCCGTCCTCATGGACCTGGCCGGCCCCGATCTGCTCGTCACCACCTTTGGCAGGCTGAAGCTGGGCTCAGCTCCGCCGCAGCCAAGCCACTGTACGTCCAGGGCCCGTACGCCCAGCTGACGCGAAACCGGCGCGCGCACGAGCTGATGGAGGCCAACGACGCCACGGTCGCACCCCCTCGAACCTATCCCATGAGCGACCGCGCGTGGGGGCAGATGACCAGGGGGACCTCACCCTATTCGGCGCCGTTCGACCGTATGTCCCAGGCACTGATCTGGCGGAACGCGATGCTCGAACATCTCTGGAGCGCCGGTGCTCGCCAGGACAACAGCACACCCGGATGACACCAGGGACAGCAGCCGACACCTGACACGGGCCGCCATGCACGAGACTACGATGCCGGCGGACCCGCCCTTCTAGGCTGACGGTCGCCACCCGACGTGTCATCCGCTTCAGGAGGCTCCCATGGCCACCTCTCCCGACGAGCCGGCGGCGCTGGAACTGGCCCGCCGCCTCCTCAGCCACCCTGTGGTCGACATCACGGTCGAGCTGACCGTCGGCGCCGTGCCGGCGGCCTTCACCGACCTGCCCCCGCTGCCCACGGGGGCCCGGTTGCTGGGCAGCGTTCTCAACAGCCGCCAGGGTCGCGCCTTGCACCTGGAGGCCGTGCTCGACGCGGGCGGTGAGCCGGCAGAGGTGGCCGCCGCATATGCGAAGGAGCTGGCGGAGCGTCGGTGGGGCGTTTTCGAGGGCTTCCCCCGACCGCCTCACGGTGGGTTCGCCCCGGGCCCCCCCTTCGACGGGGGGATGTTCCGGCAGGGCGAGCAGGGGCCCGTCCTCGTGGTGTCCGCGGTGAGCCTTGGCACGGAGAGGACGGACCTCCGGGTGCGGCTCGATTGGGAGATGCCCCGCCACGTCGGCGACTGGGGCGGCGGTGCGATGCGGATGGCCGGCGCCGGCCGGATGCCCCAGCTGCACGCCCCGCGCGGGGTGGCCCTCGAAATGCAAGGCTCGAGCGGAGGCGAAGGGAGGTGGACATCCGAGGCGAGGATCGATGCGGACCTCAGCGTGGCCGAGCTCGAGGAGCACTTCGCCTCGCAGCTGGCCGCGGCCGGATGGGAGAGGGTCGCGGGGCGTGCCGACGATGTGGTCGGCTGGAGCTCCTGGCTGGTCCCCGGCGACGGCAACTGGCGTGGCCTCCTCACCGTCCTGGCGCCGTTCGCTGCACGAGAGCGATCGCTCTCGCTCCGGATCGAATCGCGCGATCGGGACACCGGAGGAAGGGGCCCCAACGTCAGCTCGATCTTCTCGCGCGGGTCCTGACCGCGCGCACGGGTCTATCCGTCCGCCGCGTAGGGTGCCTGAAGGTCCTTGCGTAAGAGGCTGATGAAGCCGCGTTCTTTCGGATCCAACCCCGGCTCCGCGGGTTGCCCGCTCCGGTGATCGATGACGACGCGCTCAACCTCCGAGTACAGCCCGCCGGCCAGAAACAGCTGGGCGTAGTCCTGTTTGTAGGTCCACGCTCCCGCCTCCGGGCGATGGTGGTAGGCCACGCGGGTGGGCACCTCCGGGAGGAAATCACTCAGTAGCAGATGACCGCCATCGCGGAGGATCCGGTCGATCTCCGCGACCGCCGCCAGCAGGCGCGACCGATCAAGCCAGTGGAGCACGAAGCTGACCAGGACCAGGTCCGCGGAATTGCTCGGAAGGGGCAGTTCCCCGGCGACCCCCTGGACGAACCGCACCCGCGGGTACCTACCCTTGCCGTCCTCGATGGCTGCGGCCGACGGCTCCACGGCGATGACCGTGGCTCCCGTGGCCTCCTGGAGGGCGGCTGCACGCCAGCCGTTCGAGGCTCCGACGTCGACGACGGCGGATGACGGACTGACCAGGGTGATGGCACGGGCCGACAGCAGGTCGGAGCGAGCATGCCCCTCCCCCGTCAGCGAGGCGACGTTGCGTCGGAACCAGGCATCTCCCTCGCTCTGAAGGAAGAGCTCCTCCTGGGGAGGGCGGCGGGCAGGGGGAGGCATCGCCGACACCCCTAGCGCCCGTGGCAGAACTTGTACTTC